>NZ_FMTR01000011.1:0-198518 GCF_900100135.1 Pseudomonas sp. NFACC05-1
CGCGGGCTGTTGGCGCGGAACTGGCCACCGTACAGCGTCAGGCCGCTGATTTCGGTGGAGGTCACCTGGCCGCCACGGAAGGTTTGCGGCAGGGAACGGCCGTCGTCGGAGCGCAGGATTGGCAGTACTGGCATCCACTCGCCGACCTTCAGTTCGGTCTTCGACACCTTGGCCTTCAGGGCCACGCCCAAACGGCCGAAGTCGTCGGCCGGGCGGCCGTCGTCATGCACTGGGAGCAGTTGTGTACCTGCGGTGCCACGGCCGCCGTCGAGCTTGACCGAGTACATCCCCAGTATGTCCACGCCGAAACCGACCACGCCCTGGGTGAACCCGGACTTGGCGTCGAGGATGAAACTCTGGGTCCATTCCTCGGCCTTGCCCTGGGCGTTGTTCGGGTTGGTGAAGTTGCGGTTGAAGTAGAAGTTGCGCAGGTTCAGCGTGGCCTTGGCATCTTCGACAAACCCTGATTCCGCGGCCAGGACGGGCAGGGCGGTGCTGGTCAGGGCGACGGCAATGAGGCTGGGGAACAAGTGCTGTGTGGGCTTCATGGGCGTTGTCTCTATTTTTTGTGGACGAAGCGGGTCGTTGCCACAACCTTGGGCTGCAGGCGGAACGGTGGAACCAGTGGCGTGAGGCTATTGAGGATCAGCCGGGTGCGGCGGGGCGGATGGGCATGGCGTCGAACCTGTTGTTATTGGTTTTGTGCGAAGGATGGTGAAGGGCGGCCCGGGATCGGTTCAATCGCCGTTTGCGGGTTTTGGGCGATTATCGAACAGCAAAACATTGCTTCGGCGGATGCGATTCCTGTGGGAGCGAGCTTGGTCGCGATGGCGGCCTGACAGCCGGCCATGCTCTTGTTGACTGCGTACATATCCATTGCTGCGGTAACGGCCACTTAGGGTTCCGCTCTTACAGCGGCTCACTTTTGAAAAGCGCAAAAGTAAGCAAAACGCATATGCCCCACCACTCGGTGCCTCGCTTAGGCTCGGCATGCCCTCACTCCGGCATTGCTCCGTGGGCCCGCCGCGAAGGGCCATCCATGGCCCAGCGCGGCTAACCCGGCATCCATGCCGGGTTGCCCACTGCGCAATGCCTGCGTTCGGCCAGCGTGGTTAACGGGGCGCCGAGATCAACGTCCGACGCGAGGCGGCCTTAGAGCCGGCCTGACTCTTCCGGTCGTACACCCATCAGACCTGTGGGAGCAAAAGCTCGCTCGCGAAGGCGGCCTTACAGCCGGCCTGATTCTGGCATCTGGACTCCGATCCAATGTGGGAGCGAGCTTGCTCGCGAAGACGATGGCACAGTCGTTGGAGTCCGGCCTCTTCGCGAGCAAGCTCGCTCCCACAGGGGAAACGCGGTCCCACCAAGAACCAGGTCGGCTACTAGGCCGCCTCGCGGTGGACGTTGATCTCGGCGCCCCGTTAACCACGATGGCCGAACGCAGGCATTGCGCAGTGGGCAACCCGGCATGGATGCCGGGTTAGCCGCGCTGGGCCATGGATGGCCCTTCGCGGCGGCCCACGGAGCAATGCCGGAGTGAGGGCACACCGAGCCTAGGCGAGGTGCCGAGTGGTGGGGCAGAAGCGCTTTGGTTACTTTCGCCTGGGCCGGCATTCCGGCTTTTCGAAAGTGACTCGCCGTAAGGGCGAAACCATAAGTAGCCGTTACCACGAAAACGGATATGTACCCAGTCAACAAGAGCAAAGCCAGCTGACAGGCCACCATCGCGAGCAAGCTCGTTCCCACAAGATTTGTGGCCGGTCTGACAGACGAGGCGATTCTTCCGACGAGGTTTTAAGGTTGCTGCTCGGAAGCGGAATCTCTAGCTTGTTTGGGTCGCTGCCAATCCAGCGACCGGGACTGCAAGCCCGTCGACTTCGTTAGGCGCTAGCGCCCGGGCCCACGTCTCGGGCTCCAATTGATGCAGGAGCGCCGTTATGAAAAAACATCATCCTTCTTCGCCATCAGAGAGCACCTTCCCCTACAACGACCCCGATCCAGAAAAGCTCCAAGAGGCCGCAGACCGGGCACTCGATTACCATCTGGGCACCCACCCTGATCCCAAACCCAAAACCTCAACCCAAGTTTTCACCGTCATCGATACCATCGACACGGAGTGTCTCCTGGCCAATCTCAGCGAAACCCTGGCCTCGGCCAATGCCGTGGTCAGTGACCTGGCGTTAGAGTTGGAGGGCTCGCGGCGGCATGTCGCGTTCGGCGTGGCGCAGATGATCGAGCTGAGTGAACTGTTGGCTAATCGTGCGCTGGATATCGTCGACCCGCGTTCGCCAAGTCGGAGTTGAAGCAGGCACAAACAAAAAAGCCCACCTTTCGGTGGGCTTCATGTTCAGCGTTCAAACATCTATCAGAACAATTTCATCTTCGGCGCTTCTTCTTTCACCGGTTCGTTCTTGCCGGTCTCGGCATTCCAGCCACCGCCCAATGCCTTGTACAGATTGACCTCGCTGGTCAGTTGCGCAAGACGGTCAGTGATCAGCGACTGTTGCGCGCTGAACAACTGGCGTTGGGCGTCGAGGAAGGTCAGGTTGCTGTCGACGCCGATGCGGTAGCGACGCTCGGCCAGGCGGTAGTAGTCCTGGTTGGCGGCGACGAAGTCGGTCTGGGCCTGCAACTGTTCGTTGTAGGTCTGGCGCGCGGCCAGGCCGTCGGAAACTTCCTGGAACGCCGTTTGAATCGACTTCTCGTACTGCGCGACGTTGATGTCTTTCTGGATCTTGGCGTAGTCCAGGCTCGCTCGCAGGCTGCCGGCGTTGAAGATCGGCAGGTTGATTTGTGGCGCGAAAGACCAGGTGCCCGAACCGCCCTTGAACAGGCCGGACAGGTCCGGGCTCAAGGTGCCGGCGTTGGCCGTCAGGCTGATGCTCGGGAAGAACGCGGCCCGCGCGGCGCCGATGCTGGCGTTGGCGGCCAGCAGGTTGCGTTCGGCCTGGAGAATATCCGGACGACGTTGCAGCAGGTCCGACGGCAGCCCGGCCGGCACTTCGCTGAGCAGATCATCGCTCAGCGGTTGCGAGTTCAGGTTGGCCGGCAGGCCAGTGCCGAGCAGCAGGGTCAGGCTGTTTTCGTCCTGTGCGACCTGGCGAGTGTAGCGGGCCAGTTGCACGCGGGCGTTTTCCACGGCGGTGCGCGCCTGGCTCAGGTCCAGGGCCGAGGCCACGCCGACTTCGGCGCTGCGCGAGGTCAGCTTGAAGCTTTGCTCATAGGCCCCGAGGGTGTCCTGGGTCAGCTTGAGCAGTTCCTTGTCGGCTTGCCAGGTCAGGTAGGCATTGGCGACGTTGGCCACCAGGCTGATCTGGGTGCTGCGGCGGGCTTCTTCGGTGGCGAAGTAGCTTTGCAACGCTTGCTCGCTCAGGCTGCGAACCCGACCGAACAAGTCCAGTTCATAGGCGCTGATGCCCAAGGTGGCCGAATAGGAGCTGCTGATCGCCGCTTCACCGGTTTGCGAAGCCCGGGCCGGCAGGCGCTGGCGGCTGCCGGCACCGGTGGCCGAGACCGCCGGGAACAGGTCTGCGCGCTGGATGCGGTATTGCGCGGCATAGGCATCGATGTTCAGCGCCGCGACGCGCAGGTCGCGGTTGTTTTCCAAGGCGACCTGGATCAGCTGTTGCAACGCCGGGTCATGGAAAAACTGTTTCCAGCCTTGCTCGGCGGCGGCCTGGCCGGGCGCATTGGCCGCCTCGTAGGCCGGCCCTTGCGGGTATTGCGCCGCGACCGGTGCTTCGGGCCGCTGATAGTCGGGGATCAGCGAGCAACCGCTGAGCACGACGGCGGCGATGGTCAGGGAGAGTAGCGACTTGCTCATTGGCCAGCCTCTTTGGAAGTTTCAGGAGTGTCGTGCTCGTCGGTATTTTTTCGACGGCCTATCGACGACACGGTCACGAAGAACAATGGCACCCAGAAGATCGCCAGGATGGTGGCGGTCAACATACCGCCGATCACACCGGTACCGATGGCGTGCTGGCTGCCCGAACCTGCGCCAGTGGAAATCGCCAGTGGGACCACGCCGAGGACGAACGCCAGGGACGTCATGATGATCGGTCTCAGACGCATCCTACAGGCTTCGATGGCGGCTTCCATCAGCGTGCGGCCCTGCTCGTGAAGTTCCTTGGCGAACTCGACGATCAGGATGGCGTTTTTCGCCGCCAAGCCAATGGTTGTCAACAAGCCCACCTGGAAGTACACGTCGTTGGACAGGCCGCGCAGGCTGGTCGCCATCAGGGCACCGATGATGCCCAGGGGGACCACGAGCATGACCGCGATCGGAATCGACCAACTTTCATACAACGCTGCCAGGCACAAGAACACCATCAGCAGCGACAAGGCGTACAACGCTGGTGCCTGGGAACCCGACAGGCGTTCCTCATAGGACAGGCCCGTCCAGGAAATACCAACACCGGCCGGCAGCTTCTTGGCGATGGTTTCGACTTCGGCCATGGCTTCACCGGTGGAATAACCCGGTGCCGGGGTACCGAGGATCTCCATCGCTTCCACGCCGTTGTAACGCGCCAGTTTCGGCGAGCCGTAGACCCACTCGCCCTTGGCGAACGCAGAGAACGGCACCATGGTCCCGGCGCTGTTGCGCACGTACCACTTCTTCAGGTCCTCGGGGCTCATGCGCGAGTTCGGCTGGCCCTGGACATACACCCGCTTCACCCGGCCACGGTCGATGAAGTCGTTCACATAGTTACTGCCCAGTGCAATCGACAGGGTGTTGTTGATCTCCGAGAGCGTGATGCCCAGCGCGCTGGCCTTCTCGTCATCGATTTCCAACTGGTATTGCGGTTCGTCGTTCAGGCCGTTCGGACGTACCTGGGCCAATATCTTGCTCTGGGAGGCCATGCCCAGGAACTGGTTGCGGGCTTCCATCAGTTTTTCATGGCCGATGCCGGCGCGATCCTGCAGGAATACGTCGAAACCGGTGGCGTTACCCAGTTCCATCACCGCTGGCGGTGCGAAGGCGAACACCATTGCGTCGCGGAAAGTGAAGAAGTGTTGCTGGGCGCGGCCCGCGATCTTGAACACGGTGTTATCAGCGTTACGCTCTTCCCAGGGCTTGAGCATGATGAATGCCAGGCCGGAGCTCTGGCCACGACCGGCGAAGTTGAAGCCGGTCACGGTGAACACCGAGGCTACGCCATCACCTTCGCCGCCATCCTTGCTCGGACGCAGCAGGAACTCACGCATCTTGTCCACTACCACCTGGGTACGTTCGGCGCTGGAACCGGCCGGTGTCTGTACCTGGGCAAACAGCACGCCTTGGTCTTCTTCCGGCAGGAACGCCGTCGGGATGCGGGTGAACAGCCAGACCATGCCTACCACGATGATGATGTAGGCCAGCAGGTACGGGGCCTTGTGCTTGAGCATGTTGCCCACGCCCCGTTCGTAGCTTCTGACGCCTCGGTCGAAGGTACGGTTGAACCAGCCGAAGAAGCCGCGTTTCGGCGTGCCGTGCTCACCTTTGGGGATTGGCTTGAGCATGGTGGCGCACAGGGCCGGGGTGAAAATCAGTGCCACCAGTACCGACAGGGCCATGGCCGAGACGATGGTGATGGAGAACTGCTTGTAGATCACACCGGTGGAGCCGCCGAAGAACGCCATCGGCAGCAGTACCGCCGAGAGTACCAGGGCGATACCCACCAGGGCGCCCTGGATCTGCCCCATGGATTTCTTGGTGGCTTCCTTGGGCGACAGGCCTTCTTCGCTCATCACCCGTTCGACGTTTTCCACCACGACGATGGCGTCGTCCACCAGCAAGCCGATGGCCAGCACCATGCCGAACATGGTCAGGGTGTTGATGCTGAAACCGAATGCCGCGAGGATCCCGAAGGTACCGAGCAGTACCACCGGCACGGTCATCGTGGTGATGATGGTGGCGCGGAAGTTCTGCAGGAACAGGAACATTACCAGGAACACCAAGACGATCGCCTCGACCAGGGTTTCAACCACACCCTTGATCGATTCGCTCACCACTGGTGTGGTGTCGTAGGGGAACACCACTTCCAGGCCTTGCGGGAAGAACGGCTTGAGGTCGTCGACGGTCTTGCGCAGGGCCTTGGCCGTGTCGAGGGCGTTGGCGCCAGTCGCCAGCCGCACTGCCAGGCCGGAAGCCGGAGCGCCATTGAACTGGGCGTTGATGCTGTAGTTCTCACCGCCCAAGGCAACATCGGCCACGTCGCCGACACGCACTTGCGAGCCGTCCGGGTTGACCTTGAGCAGGATTGCCTTGAACTGCTCGGCGGTCTGCAAGCGGGTCTTGCCGATAATAGTGGCGTTCAGTTGCTGGCCGGGCATGGCCGGCAGGCCGCCGAGCTGGCCGGAGGCGATCTGGACGTTCTGCGCGGTAATCGCCGTGCTCACATCCACCGGGGTCAGGTTGAAATTGTTCAGCTTGGCCGGGTCGAGCCAGATCCGCATCGCGTATTGGGCGCCGAAGACCTGGAAGTCACCGACACCAGCGGTACGCGAGATCGGGTCCTGCATGTTGGACACGATGTAGTTGGACAGGTCTTCCCGGGTCATGCTGCCGTCGCGCGACACCACGCCGATGACCATCAGGAAGTTTCTCACTGACTTGGTCACGCGGATGCCCTGTTGCTGCACTTCTTGCGGCAGCAGCGGGGTGGCCAGGTTCAGCTTGTTCTGGACCTGGACCTGCGCGGTATCGGAGTTGGTGCCTTGCTCGAAAGTGGCAGTGATGGTCATGCTGCCGTCGGAGTTACTTTCCGACGATACATAACGCAGGTTGTCGATGCCGTTGAGCTGCTGCTCGATCACCTGCACCACGGTGTCCTGCACGGTTTGCGCGGATGCGCCCGGGTAGGTCACCTGGATCGCAATGGCCGGCGGCGCAATGCTCGGGTACTGGTTGATCGGCAACTTGAGGATCGATAGAGCCCCGACCAGCATGATCACCAGGGCGATCACCCAGGCGAAAATCGGACGGTCGATAAAGAATTTCGACATGGTTTACTCCCCTTTGCCGCCGGCGGCTTTATCAGCTGCCTGTGCGGGGGCCGGGTTCTTGGTATCGATGTTAGTGGCTTCGGTGGCTTTGACTTCCACGCCAGGGCGTACGAACTGCAACCCTTCGGTGATCACGCGATCGCCGGCCTTGAGCCCGTCTTCGATCAGCCATTGGCTGCCGACGGTACGGCTGGCCTTGAGTTGACGCAGTTCGACCTTGTTGTCAGCGCCAACGACCAAAGCGGTCGGCGTACCCTTGAGGTCACGGGTCACGCCTTGCTGTGGCGCCAGGATGGCTGCGCTGTTCACACCGGCCTGCAATTGGGCGTGGACGAACATGCCCGGCAGCAGGGTGTGGTCCGGGTTGGGAAACACGGCGCGCAAGGTCACCGAACCGGTGGTCTGGTCAACCGACACTTCGGAAAATTCCAGCTTGCCCTCGTGTGGGTACAGGCTGCCATCTTCCAGGGTCAGCTTGACCATGGCGGCGTTATCGCCGGCCTTTTGCAGACGGCCGCTTTCCAGCTCTCGGCGCAGTTGCAGCAACTCGACCGAACTCTGCGTCACGTCGACGTAGATCGGGTCCAGTTGCTGGATGGTTGCCAGGGCGTCGGTCTGACCATTGCTCACCAGCGCGCCTTCGGTGACCGAGGAACGGCCGATGCGGCCAGAGATGGGCGCGTAGACTTTGGTGTAGCGCACATTGATCTGGGCAGTTTGCAGATTGGCTTCCGACTCCAGGCGGTTGGCCACGGCGGTGTCGTATTCCTGCCGGCTGACGGCCTGTTCGTCCACCAATTGCTTGTAGCGATCGGCGATCGACTTGGTGGACCGCAGGTTGGCCTCGGCGCTTTTCAGGGTCGCTTCGTACACGGCCGGATCGATCTGGTAGAGCTGCTGGCCGGCCTTGACGTCAGCACCTTCCTTGAACAGGCGCTTGAGAATGATGCCGTTGACCTGTGGCCGTACTTCCGCGACGCGGAACGCGCTGGTGCGCCCTGGAAGCTCCGACGTCAGGGTGAAGGGCTGGGTCTTGAGGGTTACGACGCCGACCTGAGGAGGCGGAGGAGCAGGTGCAGCCTCTTCCTTTTTGCATCCGCTGAGCAGCGATGCCAGGGCGATGGCAGTAACCAGGGCAGTAACAGCTGGCTTGAATTGCATGGAAATCCTCGGGTCCAGGCGCGCAACGGGCGCACTCGAAAGGTGGAAGGTGGAAAAAGAGCAAGATAAGCAATTAGTAGGATGCTAAGAAATATACTTACGTACATGGTTGTTTGTAAACAGCCAAATTGCGTACCATCCGTATTTACAAAAGCCTGACAAAGGCATTCGGAGGTCGGGGACGCGTTTCGAGAAACGCCGCCTCACGTCTAGCTGATCCTTACGCATTGTTGATGCATCCTGATTGAGGTGTTTACTGCCATGGTCCGTCGTACCAAAGAGGAAGCCCTGGAGACTCGCAGCCAGATTCTCGAAGCGGCCGAAAAAGCCTTCTTCGAGCGGGGCGTGGCTCGCACGACGCTGGCCGATATCGCAACCCTGGCCGGTGTGACGCGTGGCGCCATCTATTGGCATTTCAGCAACAAGGCGGACCTGCTCCAGGCCATGCTCGATACCTTGCATGAGCCGCTCGATGACCTGGCCCGCGCCAGTGAGAATGAAGAGGAACTTGACCCGCTGGGCTGTACTCGCAAGCTGTTGGTGCAATTGTTTCAGCAAGTTGCCCTGGACCCGAAGACCCGACGCATTAATGAAATTCTGTTCCATAAGTGCGAATTCACCGATGAAATGTGCGATTTACGCCAGCAGCGGCGCCAGGTCAGTCTCGACTGCAACGTGCGTATCGTGCTGTCGTTGAGCAATGCGATGAAGCGCGGTCAGTTGCCGGATGACCTGGATCCCGAAAGGGCGGCGATTGCCATCCACGGCTACATCGACGGCATCCTCTACCAATGGCTACTGGCGCCCGACAGCTTCGCGCTGGCGGCTGAGGCTGAGCGCTGGGTAGACATCGGGCTGGATATGCTGCGCCTGAGCCCCAGCCTGCGCAAATGAAACAAAATGAGTAATTTTGTCAGTTTATGTCAATACCTGAGATCCAAAGGTGCTTTTATAAACCGACACAACCGTGGTTGATAGGCAATCGGTGGCAAATTTTGTAGGTGATTTGTTTCGTACTTGTGAAAGACCATAAAAAGTCCATTCGAAAGGACCGCTGGATACCCCGCCAGACGAACCTGCCGGGGCTGCATTTTCAAGTCAGCGTGATCTCCACGGTGAAACCGTAGGGTTCTTCATTTGCCGAGTGAGTGATTCGGGTCGAGCACTTGATGGGTGTCGCGCCGACAGAGATCACCCTGTTTGTCCGGACAGGCGTCAATGTCGATGAAATCACACCGAATGTCGTATTGACGCGCAAGCCGAAGTTGAAGAGGAAGGCAGCGTCGTCGTCGCCAAACATCATGAAGTTCTTGTACATGTCCTTGCTGCGGCTGCCCAGTTGTCTGGAATATATGAAGTCGAGCTTGAAGGCCAGGATGTCCCAAGGACGAATGCTCAAGAAATCTCGTTCATCGTCGTCCAGGTTGATATCGTTTTCACCCACGGGAAACGCCCGCTCGGTATGGTTGATGACTTTTACAATGAGGCGAGTGCGGTTTGGGCGAATGCGCTCCTGCTGCCAGGCTTGAACCTGTTGGTTGGCACCGTCGTTCAGCCTTGCTTGTTTCATCAGGGCGTCGAGGATCTCCGAGTGTTCTTGCGTGTTCAGCGACTCAATGTACTTGTACAGAACATCCAGCGGTGCGTAGTTGAACTGCGCGAGTGTTTTTTCGTAAAACCCATTGTTGTCCTGGTGGCTGTACCCAAGGGTCTTCGTCATGCTTGAATTCCTTTTCAAATGAGGCGTATTAAAGTTTGATCGACGGCGCTGTTTGGCATTGTCGTCAGACTTAATATGAACATTGCCCTGGGCTTTAGGAAGTTTAGATAGTTGACCGAATATTTAAATGCATAAAAAAGCCCTGCTCTTTCGAGGCAGGGCTCTGTTATTTCAGTTACACGATCAAAGTACGGGGTAATCGATGTATCCCACGGGACCTTTTCCATAAAACGTTTCGGGATGAGGCTCGTTCAGTGGGGCATCGGCTTTCAAGCGTGCCGGCAGGTCCGGGTTGGCAATGAACGGCACACCGAAGGCGACGGCATCGGCCTTGCCTTCGGCCAGCCAGGCATTGGCGCTGTCCTTGGTGAAGCGTTCGTTGGCGATGTACGGGCCGCCGAAAGCTTGTTTGAGTTGCGGGCCGATGCTGTCGTCGCCTTCCTTTTCACGGGAGCAGATAAAGGCGATGCCACGCTTGCCCAGTTCCCGGGCCACGTAGCTGAAGGTTTCCAGGCGGTTCTCGTCGCCCATGTCATGGGAATCGGCGCGTGGTGCCAGGTGCACGCCCACCCGGCCGGCGCCCCAGACTTCGATGGCCGCGTCGGTCACTTCCAGCAGCAGGCGGGCACGATTTTCCAGGGAGCCGCCGTATTGGTCGGTGCGCTGGTTGGTGCTGCTCTGCAGGAACTGGTCGAGCAGGTAGCCGTTGGCACCGTGGATTTCCACACCGTCGAAGCCGGCGGCCTTGGCGTTCTCGGCGCCGACGCGGTACGCCTCGACGATGTCGGCGATTTCAGCGGTCTCCAGTGCGCGTGGGGTCGGGTAGTCAGCCAGCGGACGCACCAGGCTCACGTGGCCCTTGGGCTGGATCGCGCTGGGCGCCACCGGGGTTTCGCCGTTCAGGTACGACGGGTGGGAGATCCGGCCCACGTGCCACAGTTGCAGGAAGATCTTGCCGCCGGCGCCGTGGATCGCCTTGGTGACGTTGGACCAGCCGCGCACCTGGTCGTTGGACCAGATGCCCGGGGTGTCCGGGTAACCCACGCCCATCGGCGTGACCGAGGTCGCTTCGCTGAGGATCAGGCCGGCGGAGGCGCGTTGCACGTAGTACTCGGCCATCAGCGCGTTGGGCACGCGGCCCGCGTCGGCGCGGCAGCGGGTGAGCGGGGCCATGATGATGCGGTTTTTCAACTCGATGTCGCCGAGTTTGATGGGGTCGAAAATAGTCGCCATGAAATACAAACCTCGAAAGTGGAAGGGGTTAGAAGTCAGTGAGTTGCTGGAGCCAGCTCGGCATTGCCGCCCTGGCGGAAGGTGATGAGGGTGACCAGCAGCGCCAGCACGGCCAGCGCGCCGGCGGCCAAGGGCACGGAGGTCAGTCCCAGGCCGTGGTCGATGACGCTGCCGCCGACCCAGGCGCCCAGGGCGTTGCCGATGTTGAAGGCGCCGATGTTCAGGGTGGACACCAGGTTGGGCGCGGCCTTGCCAAAGGTCACCACGTTGACTTGCAGGGCCGGCACGGCAGCGAAGCAGGCGGTGGCCCAGAGGAACAGGGTGATTTCGCTGGGGATCAGCGCCACGCTGGTCCAGCTCAATACGGTGGACACCACGGCCATGGTGAGGAAGACGCCCATCAGCGTGTTCGCCAGGCTCTTGTCCGCCAGCTTGCCGCCGATGATGTTGCCCAGGGTCAGGCCCAGGCCGATCAGCACCAGGGTCCAGGTCACGCCGCGGGGCGATACGCCGGTCACTTCACCCAACAGCGGGGCGACATAGGTGAACAGGGTAAACACCGAGGCGGAGAACAGCGCCGTCATGCTCAGGGACAGCCATAGGCCTGCGCCCTTGAGCGCGACCAGTTCCGAGCGCATGTCGAGTTTTTCTTCATCGCGCTTGGCCGGCAGAAAGCGGATCAGGCCGATCAGCGCAATTACGCCAATGACAGTCACTGCCCAGAAGGTCGAACGCCAGCCGGCTTCCTGGCCCAATGCGGTGCCCAGCGGTACGCCGAGCACGTTGGCCAGGGTCAGGCCGGTGAACATCAAGGCTACGGCTGAAGCGCGCTTGTTGGGCGCCACCAGGCCGGCAGCCACCACCGAACCGATACCGAAGAACGCGCCGTGGCACAGGGCCGTGACGACCCGGGCAAACATCAGCACGTTGTAGTCGCTGGCGATGGCGCAGAGCAGGTTGCCGATGATGAAAATTCCCATCAATACCACCAGGGCGGCCTTGCGCGGCAACCGGGCGGTGGCCAGGGCCATGAACGGCGCACCGATGGCCACGCCCAGGGCGTAGCCGGTCACCAGCCAGCCGGCGCCAGGAATCGACACGCCCAGGTCGGCCGCCACATCGGGCAACAGGCCCATGATGACGAACTCGGTGGTGCCGATGGCGAAGGCGCTCAGGGCCAGGATCAGGAGTGAGAGGGGCATGATGGGTCCTTGTCGGGTCAGAGCTCTTGGCTCATTTGCTTGAGGAACTGCTGGATCACTTCCTCGTTGCGCTTGAAGAAGTGCCATTGGCCGACCTTCTGGCTGGTGATCAGCCCCGCCCGTTGCAACACCGCCAAGTGCGCAGACACCGTGGATTGCGACAGGCCGCAACGCTGGTCGATCTGTCCGGCGCAAATGCCGAATTCGTGGTTGTGCAACTGCTCGGGGAACTGGACCTTGGGGTCTTTGAGCCAGTTGAGGATGTCTCGCCGTACTGGGTGTGCCAGGGCTTTTATTATTTCGTCGAGGTCAAGGGGCATGGTGGCAGCTCGTGATGAGTAAAACGCTATATCGCGATGGAGCGAACCTTAAATCGTTATTTCGCGATATACAAATATGGATTTGATCTGGAAGCCGAACAAATCGCTATATCGGGTTATAACGATATGGACTCAGCGGTGCTAAGCTGCGGGCCATGAACTATCTCGCGCACCTGCACCTCGGCGGCCCTGGCCGGGAACAACTGCTCGGCAGCCTCTACGGCGACTTCGTCAAAGGCCCGCTGCAAGGGCTCTACGACCCACGGATCGAAGCGGCGATTGCCCTGCATCGGCGCATCGACATGTATACCGACCGCCATCCCCTGGTGGACATCGCCCTGTCGCGTTTTTCCACGGTGCGACGGCGCTACGCCGGGATCGTGCTGGACGTGTTTTTCGACCACTGCCTGGCCCGGGACTGGGCGTTGTACGGCGAAGGGCCGCTGGTGGATTTCACTGCCCGGGTGTACCAGGTACTCGGCACCGAACCGCAGCTGCCGGGGCGCCTGGCACAGATCGCGCCGTACATGGCGGCGGATGACTGGCTGGGGTCTTATCGGGAATTCGAAGTGTTGGGGCAGGTGCTGCGCGGCATTTCCCGACGCCTGTCCCGGCCCGAGGAACTGGCCGGGGCGATGAAGGAGTTGATGGAGCTCTATGAGCCGCTGAGCGAAGATTTCCGGCTGTTCTATCCGCAGTTGCAGGATTTTGCGCTGAATCAAACCACGCCGCAGGTCTAATTGTGGGAGCGAGCTTGCTCGCTCCCACAGGGGGCTGCGCAGAGATCCGGATCAGGCCGCAATCGCAGCAGGTCGCATCGGCGCTTGCTGTTTCTCTGGAAGCGCCCCGAACAGCGCCTTGTGCACCGCCTGCTGCGCCTGGAATGCCAGTGCCGCGCGTTCCTGGCCGTGGCAGGCAATCGGTTCCAGCAGATGGATTTCCACCTCACCCCTATCGTTGGCAAACAAACGCATCAAGTGCGACAGCAGATCATCATCGCCAATGAACGGCGCCAGCGAATCCGGTTCACCGTTGCGCAGGTAACGAATCGCCACCGGCTGCAACGCCACATCGGCGTCAATGGCGGCGGACAGCAAGCGCCCGTGGAACGTGCGCAAGGAGCGGCCATCGGTGGTGGTGCCTTCCGGGAACATCAACAGCGGATGGGCCTGTTCCAGATGGCGGCTCATTTGCTTGCGGATCAACTGGCTGTCACCCGAACCGCGTCGGATAAACAGGCTGCCGGCCTTGGCTGCCAGCCATCCGGCCACCGGCCAGGTGCGCACTTCGGCCTTGGACAGGAACGACAGCGGCGTGAGCATGCCCAGCAACGGAATGTCGGTCCAGGACACGTGGTTGCTGACCCACAGCATCGGCTGTTGCGGCAGTTGACCGTGGACGGTGACTGAAAAGGGCAGGGCGCGGCTCAGCCGTGCCATGAAGAACCGCGACCAGCGCTGGCGACGGACCATCGAGTTGGCGATTCCTGCACGTTCGAACAGGCCGAACACGCTGGCCATGCTCAGGCCCAGCGCCACCACCAGCAATACTCGCGCGATTCGCGCGTACACCCGCAGCCGGCTCATCAGACCGCTGCCTTGAAGTGGCGAGCGTAGCGCGGGCAGAGCTCGTCGCGCTTGAGCAGGATGAACACGTCGGCCACCTGGAAGTCCTCGTCCCAGCACGGCTCGCCGCAAATCTTCGCGCCCAGGCGCATGTAGGCCTTGAGCAGTGGCGGCATCTCGGCGATGACGTTGGAGGGCACGTCCAGGGTCGGCAGCGGTTTTTTCGGCACGGCTTGCAGGTGTTCGGTGCACAGATAGCGTTCGCGCAGGCGCTGCATGATCGCCTGGGCCTGGATACCGCCGTCCTGCATCGGAATGCTCGCGCAGCCCATCAGGTAGCTGTAGCCGCCTTCGTTCAGGACTTCGGCCAGTTCGCCCCAGAGCACCGCGATGGTGCCACCGTTGCGGTAGGCCGGGTCGACGCAGGTACGGCCGATTTCCAGGATCGGGCCCTTGAGATGGACCAGGCCGTGAAGGCTGAATTCTTCTTCGCTGTAGAACCGGCCCAGGCTGCTGGCTGCTTGGTGGTCGAGCAGGCGCGTGGTGGCCACGAGGCGGCCGGTGTTCAGGTCGCGTACGCCGATGTGGGCGCAGTGAACATCATAGTCATCCATGTCCAGACCCATTTCCGCGCCCTTGAGCTTGGCGTTGAATTCGCCGCTGAAGACGTTGAAACGCAGGGCCTGTGCTTCTTGCAAGGCTTGGGCGCCGATCAGGCGTTCGGCTTGCAGGCGGCGTTCATTGCCGGTGTCGCTGATGCGGGCGATCTGGGTCATAGCGAATCTCCGTGCGGGCTGTTCAGTTGCAGCCAATCGACTTTCTTTATGCAGCCATGTTGTGCAAAGTCAGGCTATGTAGCCCCGGTGTCATCGCCATGAAGCTTTGGTGATGCTTATATGACAGCCCTCGAGGAGCCTCTTATGCCCTGGCAAACCCTGATCGAACGTGGCGAGCGCCTGCCGGCCCATCCGGACCTCGCCGAAGGTTATTCAGCGTTGTTGCAACGCCTGGGACCGGTGACGCCGTTCGAGCTGGCCGTAACCGGGGCGCGGTTGATGGCGACACCGGGGCTGGCGTTCCTGGTGGGGTATCAGGCGGCGCTGCGGGTGCTTTGGCCCAGTGCGCCCCAGAGCCTCGGCGCCTTGTGTGCCACCGAACAGCGCAGCCTGCGCCCGGCGGACATGCACACCCGTCTCGACGACTTGCGCCTGAGTGGACGCAAGGATTTCGTCACCGCCGGCGACGCCGCCGAGTGGCTGTTGATTGCCGCTCGCTGCGAAGCGCCCGGTGAAACGCCACGGCTGAATCTGGCCGTGGCCTATGCGGGCGAGCCCGGCGTAACCCTGGAAAAGCTGCCCGCCATTGCCCTGATGCCGGACATCAGCCATGGCCGCGTGCTGCTCGACGGCGCGCTGTGCGAATTGCTGGCCGGTGATGGCTGGGACGCCTACGTCAAACCGTTCCGTACCCTGGAAGACCTTTATGTGCTCAGTGCGATGACCGCCTGGTTGTATGGCGTCGGGCAGGAATGTGCCTGGCCCCAGGCGTTGCAATTGCGCCTGCTGGCGTTGCTCGCCGGCTGCGCGGAGGTGAGTCGGCATAACCCTTCCAGTGTGGCCGGGCATGTGCTGCTGGGCGGGTTGTTCGCTCAGTTCCAAGGGCTCGATGGCGAACTCGACGCTGCCCTGGCCGCCGGGCCTGCGACGTGGCGCGAGATGTGGACGCGGGATAAAGGCGTGATGGAGATTGCGGCAGGGGCGCGGGCCAAGCGGTTGGCCAAGGCGTTGGGCTAGCCCTCCAAACGACCACCCGCCCGGTGGGAGCACCCAAACTCAAATTGTCATCAAGTCTGCATAGGCTCTGAAGGTTCAACCCTGCGAGCCCAAAGCATGTCCAAAGGCTGGTTCCTGATCCCGCTGCTGCTCACCCTGAGCGCCCACGCCGAAGACTGGCCCGGTGAGCAGTGGTCAACCGGCCCGACCCTCAGCGGCCCGACCATTGAAGCCCTGGAACAATACGCCTTCCCACCCCGGGACGATGCCAGCCGCGAAGGCATCCGCACCGACGCGCTGCTGGTGATCCAGGACGGTCGGCTGGTCTACGAACGCTACGCCGGACCGACCACTGCCAAGACTGCGCACCTGACCTGGTCCATCAGCAAGAGCCTGATGGCGACGGTGTTTGGCGTGGCCTACAGGGAAAAGCGCTTTGCCCTGGATGATCCGGCAGCCAAGTACTACCCGCCACTGAGCCGGCACCCGGGCGTGACCCTGGCCGATCTTTTCCACTGGGCCTCGGGCCTGGATTGGCAGGAAGACTATGAATACGCGCCGCTCAACTCCTCGGTGGTGGCCATGCTGTATACCCGGGGGCGTCGTGACATGGCGGCGTTCACTGCGCAGCATGAAAGCGCCAGCCCGCCGGGGCGGGCGTTCCGTTATTCCAGCGGTGACAGCAACGTGCTGGCGGCGGCCTTGAAAACCATCGTCGGCCCGGCGCGCTACCCCGACTATCCCTGGACGGCCTTGTTCGAGCCCCTGGGCATCCGCCACGCCACCTGGGAAACCGACGCCAGCGGCACGTTCGTCGGTTCGTCCTATGCCTACCTCACGGCGCGGGACCTGGCGCGCGTCGGGTTGCTGATGCAACGGGACGGTCGCTGGGGCGAACGGCAACTGGTCCCCACAGAGTGGGTCGCCTTCAATCGCGAACCTTTCGCCCACTTCCAGGCCGGCCAGGACGAAGCCGTACCCGGCGGGCATTGGTGGCTCAACCGCGCCACCGATCCGGCCATCCATCCTTGGCCCGATGCGCCGCCGGATACCTTTGCCGCGCTGGGTCATTGGGGCCAGGCGCTGTACGTCATCCCCAGCGCCAAACTGGTGATCGTGCGCTACGGCGACGACCGCGACGGCAGCTATCGCCATAACGAACTGCTCAAGCGCGCCATGGCGGCGTTTGTCGGGAGAGGGCAGCCATGAAGCGCAAGATCCTGCTTACCTTGCTGTCGGTGCTACTCATTGTCCTGCTCGGTTGGGTCTGGCTGGAGCGGGTGGCATTGCGGGCCTTCCCCGACATCATCAGTGCCTACACCGCCAAGGAATACTGCTCGTGCCGCTATGTGATGGAGCAACCGGCGGACTACTGCCGTGGCTATGTGAAGCAGTCGGTGCCCATCAGCGACTTTCTCGAAACCGCTGAAGCGAAACGCATTACCGTCAGCGGGTTGGGACGTAGCCACAGTGCGCGGTGGGTGGGCGCGCGGATGGGGTGTCGGTTGGAGTAACTCGAGAACGGCGCGAACCTGTGGCGAGGGGATTTATCCCCGTTGGGTTGCGCAGCAACCCCAAACAGGCGATGCGGTCCGTCTGATAGGCCTCATCGTCAGCTATAGGGCCGCTGCGCGGCCCAACGGGGATAAATCCCCTCGCCACAGGAACTTGTGTGTTTCTGGAAGTTGTTGAAACAGACAGTTTGCAAGCGCCCTCGGCGCGGTTAAGGTTCGCCACAGGTTTATGTGCCCTGCGAGTGTGTATGTTCAAGCGGTTTTTCCCTCACGCTGCCGTCAGCTTGCTGCTGGCCGGCGCCGCGTTGCCAGCCCAGGCCGACTGGTACCTGGACGGCGAGTCGTCGCGGCTGTCGTTTATCAGCAGTAAAAATGGCAACGTCTCCGAGGTCCAGCGGTTCCTGGTGCTGCACGGTCAGGTCCAGCCCGAGGGCTTGGCACGCCTGGAAGTGGAGCTGGAATCCATCAACAGCGGCATTCCCCTGCGCGATGAGCGCATGCGGGCCGAGCTGTTCGAGATCAAGCAATTTGCCGACGCCACTGTCACCGCCAAGATCGACCTGGCGCCGATCCAGGACCTGGCCAACGGTGCGCAGTTGGAATTGCGCCTGCCGCTGACGGTGAACCTGCACGGTAAGCAGCACGAATACAACGTCGAACTGCTGGCGACGCGCCTGGATGAGCGCCGCTTCCAAGTGGTGACCCTGGAACCGGTGGTGCTCAACGCGGCGGATTTCGATCTGGCGCCGGGGCTGGAAAAGCTGCGAAACCTGGCCGGGTTGTCGGCCATCAGCCTCTCGGTGCCGGTGAATGCGGTGCTGATTTTCACGGCGCGCTGACATGAGCGGCGCGGTTTTTCCCTGGCGTGAAGGCAATCGCTTCGAGCTGTTGATCGATGGCCCGCAGTTCTTCCCGCGCATGCTGGTGGAAATCGCTCGAGCCCAGGACCAGGTCGAGCTGGAGCTCTATCTGGTGGAAGCGGGCGCTTGCGCCGAGGCGATGGTTCAGGCGCTGGTGCAGGCCGCCGAGCGTGGCGTTCGCGTGCGGTGCCTGTTCGATGACTATGGCAGCCTGGCGTTTACCCTGGCCTTGCGCAAGCGTCTGACCGAGGCTGGGGTGGAGTTGCGTTTCTACAATCGCCTGAGCTGGCGCCGCTGGGTGCGCAACCTTTACCGGGATCACCGCAAGCTGCTGTTGGTGGATCAACGCCTGGCCGTGGTCGGTGGCACCGGGGTGACCGATGAATTCTGGAACCCCCTCGACGACCGCAGTGAGTGGCACGAAGTGATGGTGGAAATCGTCGGCCCGCTGGTGCTCGACTGGCAGTTGCTGTTCGACCGCCAGTGGCTCGCCAACCGCCATCGGCGGGCGTGGAAACCGGCGTCCAACTTCGGCTTGCCGCGCCTGCCGCGCGTACCGCCGGTGGGCGAGGGAATGGGGCGGGTGGCGTATGCCGACGCCCGCCAGCATCGCGACATCCTGCAATCGCTGTCGCGGGCATTGAACAGCGGCCAGAAGCGCATCTGGATGGCGACGCCGTATTTCCTGCCGACCTGGAACGTGCGCCGCTCCTTGCGCAAGGCCGCCGCCCGCGGCATTGACGTGCGCCTGCTGCTGACCGGCCCGCGCACCGATCACCCGTCCGTGCGCTACGCCGGGCACCGTTACTACCCGCGATTGCTCAAGGCCGGCGTGCAGATTTTTGAATACCAGCCGTGTTTCCTGCACCTGAAGATGGTGCTGGTGGACGACTGGGTCAGCATCGGCTCCTGCAACTTCGATCACTGGAACCTGCGCTTCAACCTGGAAGCCAACCTCGAAGCCTTGGACTCCAGGCTCAGCAGTGCAGTGGCCGCCAGTTTCGAGCGGGACTTCGCCCAGAGCCTGCAAGTCAGCCTCGACGCCTGGCAGCGTCGGCCGCTGTGGAAGCGCTTCAAGCAGCGGGTGTGGGGCTTGGTGGATCGGGTGGTGGTGAACCTTTTGGATCGACGCGGCTAGCCCGAACCCCCAGATACAACTGTGGGAGCGAGCTTGCTCGCGATAGCGGAGTGTCAGCCAATGTCGATGCGGCTGATCTGACGCCATCACGAGCAAGCTCGCTCCTGTTCTGAAGGTCAGAGCAACTCAAAACTCTGCTGCTTCACGTCCTGGGAATCCAGGCCGATCTGTACGTTGAACTTGCCCGGTTCAGCCGCGTACTTGAGTTGGGCGTTGAAGAATTTCAGGTCGTCCTCGGTGATGGTGAAGTGGATGACTTTCTTCTCGCCGGCCTTGAGCATCACCTTGCGGAAGTTCTTCAGTTCCTTCACCGGGCGAATGATCGAGCCGGTCACGTCCTGGATGTACAGCTGCACCACCGTTTCGCCGTCACGCTTGCCGGTGTTTTCCAATGTCACGCTGGCATCGAGCTTGCCGGTCTTGTTCAGCGTGGTCGACGACAGGGCCATGTCCGACAGGCTGAACTCGGTGTAGCTCAAGCCGTAGCCGAACGGATAGAGCGGGCCGGTGGTGTCATCGAAATACTGCGAGGTGTAGTTGCCCGGCTTTCCCGGCGTGAATGGCCGACCGATGCTCAAGTGGTTGTAGTAGGTCGGAATCTGCCCCACCGAGCGTGGGAAGGTGATGGGCAGTTTGC
The DNA here is from genome assembly GCF_900100135.1 of Pseudomonas sp. NFACC05-1. Taxonomy (NCBI): domain Bacteria; kingdom Pseudomonadati; phylum Pseudomonadota; class Gammaproteobacteria; order Pseudomonadales; family Pseudomonadaceae; genus Pseudomonas; species Pseudomonas sp. NFACC05-1. The sequence continues at coordinate 20,107 of NZ_FMTR01000011.1, forward strand.
CCGATGGGTTGTAGTCACCGAACAGCACGTCCGCGATGGCGTTACCGCCTTCGGTGCCGCTGAACCAGGTTTCCAGGATCGCATCGGCCTGCTGCTTTTCTTCCAGCAACGACAGCGGACGGCCATTCATCAGCACCAGCACCAGCGGCTTGCCGGTGGCCTTCAGGGCCTTGATCAGCTCGCGTTGGCTGGCAGGAATGTTCAGCTCGGTACGGCTCGACGATTCATGGGACATGCCACGGGACTCGCCTACGGCGGCCACCACCACATCGGCATCCTTGGCGGCTTTTACCGCTTCGTCGATCAGCACCTGGGCCGGACGCGGGTCGTCTACCACTTCCGGGGCATCGAAGTTGAGGAAGTTCAGGTAGTCGAGCACCTTCTTGTCGCCGGTGATGTTGGCGCCACGGGCATAGATCAGCTTCGAGTCAGCGCCCAGGGCGCGGGTCATGCCATCGAACAGGGTGACCGATTGCGCAGGACGCCCGGCGGCGGCCCAACTGCCCATCATATCGATCGGTGCCTTGGCCAGCGGACCGACCAGGGCGATCTTCGCGGTCTTCTTCAGGGGCAGGGTCTGGTTGCGGTTTTCCAGCAGGACCAGGCTGCGGCGCGCCACGTCACGGGCGTCGGCGCGGTGCATGCGGCTTTCGGCGTAGGTGTCGGCCGGGTCGTCCTCGGCCTTGCCGATGCGCAGGTACGGGTCCTTGAACAGGCCCATGTCGTATTTGGCCGCGAGCACTTCCCGTACGGCGTTGTCGATGTCGCTCTGCTCGATTTCACCGGCCTTGAGCAACCCTGGCAGTTCCTTGCCATAGAGCGAATCGTTCATGCTCATGTCGATGCCGGCCTTGATCGCCAGTTTTGCCGCTTCGCGACCGTCCTTGGCGACGCCGTGCTTGATCAGTTCGAAAATGGCGCCGTGGTCACTGACCGCCAGGCCCTTGAAACCCCACTCCTTGCGCAGCAGGTCGTTCATCAGCCAGGTGTTGGCGGTCGCCGGCACGCCGTTGATGGAGTTCAGCGCGACCATCACCCCACCGGCACCCGCGTCGATGGCGGCGCGGTAGGGTGGCAGGTAGTCCTGGTACATTTTCAGCGGGCTCATGTCCACGGTGTTGTAGTCCCGGCCGCCTTCCACCGCGCCGTACAGGGCGAAGTGCTTGACGCTGGCCATGATGCTGTCGGCTGCGTTGGCGCCGTTGCCCTGGAAAGCCTTGACCATCACCCCGGCGATGCGCGACACCAGGTAGGTGTCCTCGCCGAAACCTTCGGAGGTGCGGCCCCAGCGCGGGTCACGGGAAATATCGACCATCGGCGCGAAGGTGATGTCCAGGCTGTCGGCCGCGGCTTCCTGGGCGGCGATGCGGCCGGAGTGGTAGATCGCGTCCATGTCCCAGCTCGAGGCCAGGGCCAGGGGGATCGGGAAAATCGTGCGGTGGCCGTGGATCACGTCATAGGCGAAGAACATCGGGATCTTCAACCGGCTGCGCATGGCCGCGTCCTGCATCGGACGGTTTTCATCGCGCGTAATGGAGTTGAACGTACCGCCGATGTTGCCGGCGGCGATTTCCTTGCGAATCATCTCCCGGGGCATTTCCGGGCCGATGCTGATCAGGCGCAATTGGCCGATCTTCTCTTCGAGGGTCATCTGCTTCATCAGGTTGCTGATGAACGCATCCTTGTTCTCTATGGGGGCTGGCAGGTTGTCGGCTAATACGGATTGACTGGCCAGACTGACAAACAGGCCCAGCAAACACAGCTTCTTCATGAATAATTTTCTCGCAAGCCTAAAAGGGCGGTGATCAGGCCACGCCGGTCGGCCAAAATATAAGGAGCGGCTATTGTTGTTCAGTTAAATGCAGCACACTTTCGAACCCATTGGGCTGAACTTAGTTTCGCACTGCGCATCTTTTAGCCCATCGACCCGTTTCAATCCAGTGCGGCGGCAGATTATGCCCCAGGTGCCGGTGAGATAGGTGGCCGTGTTTTTCCAATGTCATGCAAGGGAGAGCTCCACCCGATGAATCCACGACTGAACCACCTTCGCAGCTTGCCGATGCTGGCCCTGATGCTGCTCACCACGTTACTGGCCGGTTGCGGCATCAATAACATCCCGACCCTGGACGAACAGGCCAAGGCCGCTTGGGGCCAGGTGCAGAACCAGTACCAGCGCCGCGCCGACCTGATTCCCAACCTGGTGGAAACCGTCAAGGGCTACGCCCAGCACGAGCAGGAAACCCTGACTGCGGTGATTGAAGCGCGGGCCAAGGCCACGTCGATCCAGGTCGACGCCAGCACCCTGGACAACCCGGAAAAACTCAAGCAGTTCCAGCAGGCCCAGGACCAGTTGACCGGCGCGTTGAGCCGGCTGATGGTGGTGTCCGAGCGTTACCCGGACCTCAAGGCCAACCAGAATTTCCTGGCGTTGCAATCGCAGCTCGAAGGCACCGAGAACCGCATCGCCGTGGCCCGCCGCGACTTCATCCTGGCCGTGCAGAAGTACAACACCGAAATCCGCACATTCCCGGGGCGCCTGTGGCACAGCGTGATGTACAGCGACCTGCCGATCCGCGAAACCTTCGAGGCCACCAGCCCCAATGCCGAGAAAGCGCCGGAAGTGAAGTTTTGATGGAGCAGCTACAGGCTCCAAGCTACAAGCCGCAAGCACAGGTCCTGCGCACTGCTTTTGCTTACGGCATGAAGCTAGCCGCTCGCAGCTGCGCCTTTGTGCTGTTGCTCTGGGTGTTTGCCATCACGGCCCAGGCCGAGCTGAAGTTTCCGGCATTGACCGGGCGGGTGGTGGACGCCGCCCAGATGCTCGAACCGTCGGTGAGCGCGCAACTGGAAGCGCAGCTCAAGGCCCATGAACAGGCCACCGGCGAACAGGTGGTGGTGGTCACGCTGGCGGACTTGCAAGGCAGCAGCATCGAAGACTTCGGTTATCAACTGGGGCGCCACTGGGGCATCGGGCAGAAGGATAAAAACAACGGCGCACTGCTGATCGTCGCCCGGGATGACCGTAAACTGCGCATCGAGGTGGGCTACGGCCTGGAGGATCGCCTGACCGACGCGCAGAGTTCGGTGATCATCAACCAGGTGATCACCCCGGCTTTCAAGACCGGCAACTTCAACAAAGGCATCAGCGACGGCGTCGCGGCGATGCTGGTGGTGCTGGGCGGCAGCCCGCTGGACGAGCCGGCACCGGCGTACAGTGCGGACGGGCAGCAGGAGCAGGGCGATTTTGTCGAGCGCCATCCCGGGCTGTTCATCTTCCTGGTGATACTGTTTATTTTGACGATATTGGTCTGCCAGATGCTCGGTATCCTGCCGACCGGGAGTGGTGGCTCCAGCCGTTCGGGCGGATCCGGTGGAGGCTTCGGCGGCGGGGGCGGCGGGGGCTTCAGTGGTGGCGGTGGCAGTTTCGGGGGCGGCGGTTCGTCGGGCGGCTGGTGACAATAATAATGAGCAGGCATTTCTAACCATGGCATTACTGACTGAACACGAACAACGCAAGGTCGCCGAGGCCATCGCCCGGGTCGAGCGGCATACCGACGCTGAACTGGTCACGGTGCTGGCCGCCCGCGCCGACGACTACGCCTATATCCCGCTGTTATGGGCCAGCCTGCTGGCCCTGGTGGTGCCCGGCGTGGTCCATTACCTTTCCGGCTGGCTGACGATGCACAGCCTGTTGCTGGTGCAGTGGGTCAGTTTCATTGTGTTGTGCCTGGTGTTTCGCATCCCCAGGATCACCACGCATCTGATCCCCCGTTCCGTGCGTCACTGGCGGGCCTCCAACCTGGCGCGCCGGCAATTCCTCGAGCAGAACCTGCACCACACCGTGGGCAGCACAGGGATGCTGATCTTTGTCTGCGAGGCTGAGCGGTACGTGGAAATCCTGGTGGACGAAGGCATTTCCAAGCGCCTGGACAACACATGCTGGGATGCCATCGTCGCAGCGTTCACCCAGCAGGTTCGCCAGGGGCAGACGTTGCAGGGTTTCGTGACCTGCATCGAAGCTTGCGGCGAATTGCTCAAGGAGCACGTGCCGGTGACCCAGGAGCGCAATGAACTGCCGAATAGGTTGGTGGTGCTGGGCTGAGATAAATTTCTGCCGGACACCGTTGTGGCGAGGGGATTTATCCCCGTTGGGGGCGTAGCCCCCCCCAAAAAAACAACAACCGGTCATGCAGGGAGACCTTGTCGCCCGGTTTGGGTCTGCTGCGCAGACCAGCGGGGATAAATCCCCTCGCCACAAATGAATTTTCCCGTGCCCTCGCACCCCATCCCCCCTAAAATACCCGCCATTCTCCGATTCGCCCGCCCCGAGGCCGTTTGTTCATGTCCGCCACCGCAACCCCCGCCCATCACGCGCCGGATCACCACGCCCAGTTCATCGAGTTGCTGAAAACCAGTCTCGAACAGAATGCGTTCATCAAACTGGTGCTGGCCAAGTACGTAGGGGACGAAGCGGACCTCCAACGGCTGATCATCAAGCAACTGACGGTCAAGGACCAGCCGTGCCTGTCCTTCGTCTACCGCTACAAGACCCGCGATATCACCAAGAATTTCCCTGTAGCCGAAGGGGTGGAAACCATTGCCGGGCTGTTGCCGGCATCGTTCAAGAACGCACATTTGCTGGCGGTCACCGACGAGGCGCAGCTGGAGTACAGCAAGAAGGGCAAGAGCTCGCTGTTCAAGAGCAAGCCCCAGCAACTGCGGGAAGTGCCATCTGCCGAGCACAACCGTGAGAAAAATCGCTTCCTCGACCTGAACCGACCATTTTTGGCCGACCTGGGCGTGACCAACCACAAGCACGAGCTGATTCCGGCGATGTCGCGCAAGTGGAAGCAGATCAACAAGTTCATCGAGGTCTTCAGCCATGCACTGACGTCTTCGCCGCTGGCCCTGGACAAACCGGTGCGGGTCTCGGATTTCGGCTCGGGCAAAGGCTACCTGACGTTCGCCATCCACGATTACCTGCGCAACACCTTGCAGGCCGAAGGCGTGGTGACCGGTGTCGAGCTGCGCGAAGACATGGTCAAGCTGTGCAACGAAGCCGCCGCGCGCCTGGAACACCCGGGCCTGAGCTTCCAGCACGGCGACGTGCGCAGCGTGGCGCCGAGCGCGGTGGACGTGATGATCGCCTTGCATGCCTGCGACATCGCCACCGACTACGCGATCCACATGGGCATTCGCTCGGGCGCCTCGATCATCATGTGCTCGCCGTGCTGCCACAAGCAGATCCGCCTGCAGATCCAGAGCCCGGCCTTGCTCAAGCCAATGCTGCAATATGGCCTGCACCTTGGCCAGCAGGCGGAAATGGTCACCGACAGCTTGCGGGCGCTGTTCCTGGAAGCGTGCGGCTACGAGACCAAGGTCTTCGAGTTCATCTCCCTTGAGCACACCAACAAGAACAAGATGATCCTCGCGGTCAAACGCGCCGAACCGGCGGACCCCACCGAGCTGCTGGCCAAGATCCAGGAGCTCAAGGCTTTCTACCACGTTACCGAGCATTGCCTCGAAACGCTGCTGCGAGCGGATGGATACCTCGCCTGACATCACTGACATCCTGTGGGAGCGAGGTGCATCCCGTCAGGTAATCGGCGCTTATCCCTCATCTATTGACGTAGCGGGCTACCTTTAATGCGTTAACCACCCACGCAGCCCCCCAAAGGAGCCCTTCCCATGGCCGCCAAGAAAATCCTCATGCTGGTCGGCGATTACGTCGAAGATTATGAAGTCATGGTGCCGTTCCAGGCCCTGCAGATGATTGGCCACACCGTGCACGCCGTGTGCCCGGACAAAACCGCCGGGCAGACGGTGCGCACGGCGATCCACGATTTCGAAGGCGACCAGACCTACAGTGAAAAACCGGGGCACTTGTTTGCCCTCAACCATGACTTCGCCAACGTCCAGGCCGCCGACTACGACGCGCTGTTGGTGCCGGGGGGACGAGCGCCGGAATACCTGCGCCTGAATGAAACCGTCCTGCAACTGGTGCGCGATTTCGATCTGGCGGGCAAGCCGATTGCCGCGGTGTGCCACGGTGCGCAATTGCTGGCGGCGGCGGGCATTCTCGAAGGGCGTGAATGCAGCGCCTATCCGGCGTGTGCTCCGGAAGTCCGACTGGCGGGCGGGACCTATATCGACATTCCCGTGACCCAAGGCCATGTCCAGGGCAACCTCGCCACTGCACCGGCCTGGCCTGCGCACCCGAGCTGGCTGGCGGGTTTCCTGACGCTGCTGGGCACGGCCATCACATTGTAATAACGCTGCACAGCGGACTGGCAGGGCAAGCGCGGCGGGTCTTTACTCTCGGGGCATGTCTTCATTGCCAGGAGAAAAATCATGTCCGGATGGTACGAAATCAGCAAAAGCAGCAGCGGCCAGTTTCGGTTTGTACTCAAAGCGGCCAACGCCGAAACGATTCTGACCAGTGAGCTGTACACCACCCGCAGCGGTGTCGATGGTGGCATTGCTTCGGTGCAGAAAAACAGTCCGTTGGCCGAGCGCTATGAACTCAAGAACACCAAGGACGGCCATCCGTACTTCAACCTCAAAGCGGCCAACCATGAAGTGATTGGCAGCAGTGAAGCTTATTCATCGGATGCGGCCCGGGACAAAGGCATTGCCAGCGTCAAGGCCAACGGACCGACGACGGTGATCAAGGACAAGACCGTGGCGGCGCTCTGAATTCATCCCTGTGGCAGCGAGCGTCCTGTGGCGAGGGAGCTTGCTCCCGCTCGGCTGCGAAGCAGCCGTCATTTGCACGATGGGACTGCTTCGCAGTCCAGCGGGAGCAAGCTCCCTCGCCACCATTCACTGACGTCGGGTTTCCAGGTCATGCCAGCTCTGGTTAAACCTCCACCGGCACCGACAGCTTCGGATCGCCCAGCGGGTGGCTCTTTGCATCGAAGAAGCGCAATTGCACCTCCAGCCCCTGGAACACCTTGGCGTAATGCCGCTTCTGATGCTGGATGAACGCCTGGCTACGGGGATAGATCGAAATCGCCACGGTCTTCGGTGCGGCCAGGCGCAGGGCTTGCACGATGTGCTTGTCCTGCTCGCCCAGGGCATGGCCGAACAGGCACAGGTTGTCGCCGTGCTGCAGCAACTGGTCGTAGCAGAACGACAGGTAATCGCTGCTGCGGATGGTCTTGAGCTTGTCCTGGCTTGGGCCTTCGTTGACGAACAACGGCACGTCGTCGAGGGTCTTGATCGTGTTGTTGATGGCGAAACTGCCCAGCAAGGTGCCTTCGGTGGAGGTGAGCTTGCGCGCCGTGCCGTCCTGGTTGCGCACCAGGTGCAGGCCGCCGTGCAGGTACAACAGGCGTGGTTTGTCGGTGGTCGCCTGGCTCAGGTCGAAATTGTGATCATCGCCGAAGAACAGGTCGCTGATGCTCTCGGGCGCCTGCTGGATCGCCCAATGGTTGAGCAGGTCGTAGTTGGTGGTGAACACCGTGCGGTAGCGGCTCAGCTCCTGGTTGAGCGTCGCCAGGGTTGAGGGTTGCACCAGGCGCCATGGGATGTGCACCGCATGCACAGTGTTGATCAGTGCTTCCTTGATCGCGTAATAGCGATTGCGCGGCGCGGCGGAGCTGACGGCCAGGGCCTTGTTGACCCGACTGGTGGTTTTAAGCGCAGCGAGTACCTGCTCGAAACTGCGCGTCTGCATCGCATCGAACACGCTCAGCTCCGACGGGCTCAGGGGTTTCTCCTCGACGGTGCGGGCATTTTCGAACAGCGAGTCATAGCCGAAATCATCCCACACTGCGCGGCTGGCCCCGTTGCCCACCAACAGGCCGCTGAAGGCGGTGTCGGCGCGCAAGGCCTCCCAGTCTTCGAGCCGGGTGTCGTATTCCTGGAAATCGGTCATCGCAAGGATCATCTCAAAACGTGGCAAAGGCAGGGCGCGACTTTATCACGACCCAGTCTTGAGCCAGATCAAGATGCGTCATGACTAGTCGGTCATTCTGTAGGCCCTGCCGATCCGGCCTCAACCAGGAGCGTGACCCCATGAGCAGCACTTTTTTCATTCCCGCCGTGAACATCATGGGGCTGGGCTGCCTCGATGAAGCGATGACCGCTATCCGCAACTACGGCTTTCGCAAAGCCCTGATCGTCACCGACGTGGGGCTGGCCAAGGCCGGCGTCGCCACCAAGGTGGCCGAATTGTTGGCGATACAGGACGTCGACTCGGTCATTTTCGACGGCGCCAAGCCCAACCCAAGCATCGCCAACGTCGAGCTCGGGCTGGGGCTGCTGAAGGAGAGCCAGTGTGATTTCGTCGTGTCGCTGGGTGGCGGTTCGCCCCACGACTGCGCCAAGGGCATTGCCCTGTGTGCGACCAACGGCGGGCAGATTCGTGACTATGAAGGCGTCGACCGTTCGAGCAAGCCGCAGCTGCCGCTGATCGCCATCAACACCACGGCGGGCACCGCCAGCGAAATGACCCGTTTTTGCATCATCACCGACGAGACACGCCACGTGAAAATGGCGATTGTCGATCGCAATGTCACCCCATTGATGTCGGTGAACGACCCGGCGCTGATGGTGGCGATGCCCAAGGGCCTGACGGCCGCCACCGGCATGGATGCACTGACCCACGCGATCGAGGCTTATGTCTCCACCGCCGCTACCCCCATCACCGATGCCTGCGCCCTGAAGGCCATCACCCTGATCAGCAACAACCTGCGCCTGGCCGTGCGTGACGGCAATGACCTGACCGCGCGGGAGAACATGGCCTACGCGCAGTTTCTCGCGGGGATGGCGTTCAACAATGCATCGCTGGGTTTCGTGCACGCGATGGCGCACCAGTTGGGTGGCTTCTACGACCTGCCTCATGGTGTATGCAACGCGGTGCTGTTGCCTCATGTGCAGAGCTTCAATGCTTCGGTATGCGCCGTTCGGCTGACCGACGTGGCCCATGCCATGGGCGCCGATACACGCGGTTTCAGCCCGGAAGAGGGAGCCCGGGACGCCATTGCGGCGATCCGCAAACTGGCCCTTGACGTGGACATTCCGGCCGGTTTGCGTGACCTGGGCGTACGCCTCAACGACGTACCGGTGCTGGCCGCCAACGCCTTGAAAGACGCCTGCGGCCTGACCAACCCACGGGCGGCGGACCAGCGGCAGATCGAAGAGATTTTCCGCAGCGCGTTCTAGGCTTTGTATGAAAAGTCGCCGAGCGGCGATCAGGCAAGGCGAAAACAGGCGAGGAAGCGGAGTTGACTGGTTGTCAATGAGCATTCCGAGCCTGTTTTCAACGCAGCATGATCGTCGCGCAGGCACTTTTCGTACAAAGCCTAAGCGACCCGGGGTGGCACGAACTTCACACAGAGCATCGCCGCCGCCCCCAACAGTGCGCATAACGCCGCCAGCGGCCAGGCCTGTTGGCTCAACAACAGGCTGGCCATGGCACCGATCACCGAGGCCATCAGTTGGTGCAGGAACCCACTCAACGCCATGGCATAGGCGCCGGCCACCGGTGAGCCTTCGTTGGCCAGGGACAGGCTGATGGGGTAGATCAACGACTGGCCAAACACCGCGAAGCAATACGGCAGCCAGAAGAGCAGCGCAATACTGCTCAAGGTGAGGCTGCCTGCCAGCATGCTCATACTCCCGCCCAGCACCAGGGCAATGCCCCAGCCCATCATTCGCCGTTGACCGGTACGCAATACAAAAGCATTCACCACCAGCGCCCCAAGCAAGTACGCCGCACTGACCGGCCAGCCCAGCAGGCCGTATTCAATGGGTGACCAGTGGAAGCTCTCCTGCAGGATCAGTGGCGCGGCGGTGTTGAAGGCGACGATCACGCCGTAACCCAGCCCACCGGCCAAGGCCGGCAGCAGGAACGCGGGTTGTCGCAGGATGTGCCCGTAGATGCCCCACGCCGATTGCCCGTTGCCGGTTTGCACCAGCATCGGGAACCTGGCCCGGGACACCGCCGCTGCCATGGCCAGGCTGACGGCGCCCAAGCCTAGGAAAATCGCCTCCCAGCCGAAAACGGCCTGGATCAGCGAGCCCAGGTACTGGCCGATACCGAGGGCAATCACAAAGGCGATCGATATCCATGACAGTGCCTTGGCCAACAGGTCGCCGCTGAAACTGTCCCGAATCAGTACCCGCGCCATCACCGAGATACCGCTGGCACCGATGCCCTGGATCAACCTGAGCGTCAGGAACGCCTCCACGGTTGTGCCCAGCGGCAGGGCCAGGTTGCCCAAGCCGTACAACCCCAAGGCCGCCAGCAAGACCGGCTTGCGCCCCAGCCGTTGGCTCAGGCTGCCCCACAGCAACATGGGCAGCGCCATGCCGATCAGGTACACCGACAAGCCCCAGGAAACCCGGGACGCATCGGCGCCCAGGTCCCGGGCGATATCGGGCAGGGCCGGCAAGTAGATGCTCATGCCCAGCTGGGCCAGGAAAACGGTAGTGCAAGTGACGATCAGGGTTGTACGGTTCTTCATCGAGCGTCCTGTCTCAAGGGCGGATGTCACGCCCGTGGGTCAGCAGCAGTTCGGTGATCTTTTCGCAAAACGAGCGAATCACGTTCGGCTCCATGTCGGCGCGCAGGGTGATGCGTATGGCGGCTTTGCCTTGCGGCACCACGGGAAAAAAGACCGCTGAAGTGAAATACCCCAGTTCGGCCAGTTCGACGGCCAGGCTGTTGGCCAGGGCTGCTTCACCGCAGGGCACCATGCGGATTGCCATGGGATTGCCACGCTGTTCAGTGCGCACGAGGCTGTCGAAGAAGCGGATATTAGCTTGCAAACGTTCCTGCAGGGCGCTGAATTCTCGACTGCGGTGCAGGCGTATCGACGCCATACCGGCGCCGATGGCCGCTGCGTTCAGGCTCTGGGACCAATTGCTCGGCCCACCGTAACGCTGCACCAGCGCTTTGTGCCGCTCGCTACCAAACATGACCATCCCGCCACTGGCCCCGAATGACTTGGCCAAGGACGCAACGATCAGGGTGCGTTCATCCACGGCCGGGACGCGCGAACGGACCAGGCCTGCGCCGGACTCCCCGACCGCAGACAGCGCGTGGGAGTCATCCAGATAAAGAAACAGGCCATAGCGTTGCTTGAGATACATCAGGCTGTCCAGGTCCGCCAATCCGCCCATGCTGTAGGCGCTGTCGGCCACGTACGCCACGCAGCGCTGGCGTTTGCACAGGTCTTCGATGAAGTCCATGTCGTTGTGCGGGCACGTGACGACCTGGGTTTCATCGGCACAGGCGGCCTTGCTGTGGTTCATCGAGTAATGGGCATGTTTGTCAAACACCATGACCGGCGAACAATGGTTGGTGAATGCACCGCTGGCCAGCAGCGGCAGGATTCCGGCGCTTGCCGCACTGCACGACAGGGCACTGAGGCAACTGGCGCCAAACAGCTCCGACAATTGGGTTTCGTACTGGTCCAGGATCGCCAGTTTGCAGCGATTCCTTGAGTTGGCGACCCGCAGGGTCCCGGTTTCCCACAGGGCCGTCATGGCGCCGTCCAGCAATGCGGGGTGATAGTCCAGGCCCAGGTAGGACGTGGTACAGAAATGATGAAAGGTACGACCGTATTGGTCGACCAGCACATTGGGTGTCTTGACCTCGACATTCAGCCCTGAGACCTTTCCGGCCTCGGTGCCCTGCCAGTTCTGGTCTGCCAGGGAAATCACCTTGCGGTAGTGGGTGAAGTGATGGGGTGCTTGAGCGGTCTGGTTCATGGTGCGATTACATTCCTTGGTGAATGGTGCTGTCCGTGGGGTGTTTCGATAGCGGTGTGTTTCCAGACTTTACAGATTGTTGTGCAGGGCTTTGAATCGGCTGTTTCTGGCGTGTTTGAGTGTCACTGGAGAGTTCTGCGTAGGACTTTGCCTAGGGCCTTGGACGGGGAATCCGTCGGCGATGTCGGAGCTTGGAAGTACCCTGGGTTCGCCCCACGCCCACTGGGTTATCACTCTTTTCTGAAGGTGGTTTGCTGATGCTCTCAGGCTTCAATCATCTGACCCTTGCCGTCACCGACCTGGATCGCAGCGTGGGTTTTTATGGCGAGCTATTACAGCTGCGTCTCGAAGCCAAGTGGGACCGCGGGGCCTATTTGTCGCTGCCGGGTTTGTGGTTGTGCCTGGCTTTCGACCCATTGCGCCGGCCCCAGCCGGCGGCGGACTACACCCATTACGCTTTCAGCATCACTGCCGAGGATTTCCCGGAACTGGTGGCGCGGCTGAACGCGGCCCAGGTGTCATCATGGCGCGACAACCGCAGCGAGGGTGATTCGTTCTACTTTCTCGACCCGGACGGGCACAAGCTTGAAGTGCATGTGGGCGACCTGGCGTCGCGGTTGAAGGCTTGTCGACAGGCACCGTATGCCGGTATGGCGTTTTTTACGGAGTGACGGGGTTGCGTTGAAGCGAGTGGCTGCACCTACCAGGCGTTGGGCGGCAATCGTCGCGTATGGAACAGTCGCAGGATTTGCACACGTCCGTGGCGAACGCGATAGGGCATCAGGTATGGGCGGTCGGGGACAACCCATTCACGGGTGCCAGCCAGGCGGCCTTCACGACCGGACGCAGGGAATTGAGCAAGTTGCTCGACGCTCATGAGGATTGCCTTGACGAAGTGCGCTGCTGCTTTTGGATTGTCCAGCGCAATATAAGCGGCTTCGTCGTCCAGATTCTTGAGGGCAGTACGCAGCCACTCAACCTGCATTGTTCATCCATTTTTCGGCAATCGTGCTGACATCCTCGGGACTCGCGAAGTCACCTGCATCTGCCTCATGCAAGGCTTCTTGGATTTCCTTGATCTGCCAGGCTTCACGGGCTAGGTATTCGCGTAGCGCATCGACGGCCAGGAATGATTTGCTGCGCCCGGTAGCCTTGGCCAATACCGCCAGGGTTTCGGCGACGTCATCGGGCAAGCGCAATGACATGATGGACATGATGATCTCGTTGTAGTGGTTTGTAATACAACATACTACATCGTCCTTGAAGTGTGGCCAGTCCCGTTGGTCTCCATCGTTTGTGTGAATGTTCGTCCCGATATCGAGGCTCATCCTCTACAGTCTGATCCCCTGCGCTATCCTCATCGCTACAGGGGGCGAGTCGTTCTCGCTCGTTGTATCGGCGTCACGAACTGACGATCACCCGCTTCGCTCACCGCTGCATTATCCGGATGACCTCCAGCCCCATGGACACTCGAAGTTCCGCGCCGCTGGCCAGCTACATCGATCTTCTGCTGGACGCCGTGTGTGCCGTCGACGGCCAAGGGCGTTTCGTGTTCGTCAGTGCTGCCTGCGAACAGATCTTTGGCTACACGCCGCAGGAACTGATCGGCCAGCTAATGATCGACCTGGTGCATCCCGCCGACCGCCAGCGGACCCTTGAGGCGGCGCGGGAGATCATGGACGGCGAGCCCAAGCTCAATTTCGAGAACCGCTACGTGCGCAAGGACGGGCGGGTGGTGCACATCCTGTGGTCGGCGCGCTGGTCGCCGGCGGACCAGCTGCGCATTGCCGTGGCCCGAGACATCACCGAGCGCAAGCAGGCCGAGTCCCGACAGGCGGCGTTGTATGCGATTTCCGAGGCGGCCCATGCCGCGGCAGACCTGCTGGCGCTGTTCAAGCGCATCCACCTGATTATTGGCGAGTGGCTGCCGGCGCTGAATTTCTCGGTGGCGCTGTATGACGAACAATGTTCGCAGCTGAACTTCCCCTATCACGTCGACGATCGGGAAGGGCAGCCCGAGTTGCCAGGCACGGTCACCGGGCGTTTGTGCGCCGAGGTGATTCGCAGCGGCCAGCCGATCCTGCTGACGCCTGGTTGTAATGACTTGCCGCCGGGGTTCGATGACCTTGTAGCGCGGCCGGATGCGCCGTGTTGGCTGGGCGTGCCGCTGAACTCGCAGAGCGGTACGATTGGCGCGCTGATCGTCAAGAGTGCGCCGCACAACGAGCGCTACACCGAGCAGGACAAGGAACTGCTGCAATACGTCTGCGCACAGATCACCGTCGCCATCGAGCGCAAGCAGTTGCACGCCCGGTTGCAGCACATGGCTCAGTACGATCAATTGACCCAGGTGCCCAACCGCGAATTACTCCGTGAACGGTTCAAGTGTGCATTGGCGACCGCTCGCGCGGCGTCCGGGCGCATGGCCTTGCTGTACATCGACCTGGACCGTTTCAAGCAGATCAACGACACCTATGGCCACGGGGTTGGCGACATGCTGTTACAAGCGGTGGCCAATCGTCTCAAGGGCTGTATCCGCGACACCGACACCGTGGCACGTATTGGTGGGGACGAGTTCGTGGTGCTGCTGCACAGCATCCAGGCCTTGGCGGATGCCCAACGCGTGCAGGAAAAAATCCGCCATGCATTGGCCCAGCCACTGCGCCTGGACGGGCACTGCCTAAGCATCGAACCGAGCATCGGCGTGGCCTGTTTCCCCGACCATGGCACTGAAGATGTTGCCCTGTTCCGCCACGCCGACGAGGCGATGTATGCCGCCAAACGCCAGAATCACAGGGCGTTCGGCATCTGAAAGCACGCCACCGTTCGTCGTGGCACGAGCACCTTTCTCAAACCTTCAACCCGTATCCAATTCGAATATAAGAAGGGGGCTGCGCGCCCTGCATCCACGAATAGGGGGGGCCGGACCATGCCCGCTTCAAGCGGTATTTATCTGGCAAACATTGCTCATGATCGAACGAAGGTGTCCGAAGCGGGTCGCAGAAGTGGGAGAACCACCATCACGAGCGTCGATAGAAACCGTCGAAAGCCGGGTCGCACGTTTCGCTGTATTCATGGCTGGTTCTGATTCAACGGTGGATAAACCGCCAGAACTTTCATCAGAGGAGGGCGCGATCATGAGCCGTATGGCCAGTTTTTTTCGCACCACCAGTGTTGTCGTGTTGATGGGCCTGGGCGCCAACAGTGCCTGGGCCCAATCGCCTGCCGAATTCATCAACGATGCTTCCGCCAAAGGCATGGCCGACATCGAGACAAGTCGCATGGCCCACGGAAAAGCCGAATCCAGGGAGGTCAAGGACTACACCATCATGGTGATCAACGACCGCACCACGGCCAATCAACACTTGGCGAAGATCGCCAAGAAGCTCGACTTGCCTGTCGCTCCCCGGGAGGAGGTGGCTGACAAGGCCAAGGCCCTGATGCCGCAGGTCAAGGAAGGCGAGTCGTTCGAGGCTGCGTATGCCGCCACCCAGGTCAAGGCCACCGAGGAGGCCATCGCGCAGATCCAGCAGCAGGCCCAGACCACCGAAGTGCCGGAGATCAAGGCGTTTGCCGATGAAACCCTGCCTAAATTGCAGACCCATCTTGAAATGGCCAGGGCGCTGCAAGCCAGCCGTTGATCTGCCGCATCTGCTTTTGCATTCAGGACCGGGGCGTCAGCGTCCCGGCTGTTTTTGCCCGCCGAAAAGGAGAACCTCGATGTCCACACGCCGAGAGCCCAACCAATACGCGATGCAGAACCCACTGACCCAATATCCGCGCCCACCCTTTCCCGACCAGCCGCAGTCGCCACCGGGCATTGACCAGGACATGGTGCCCAAGCCCGATCATGGTGAAAACAGTTACCAGGGCTTCGGGCGTCTGGAAGGGCGCAAGGCCCTGGTCACCGGTGGTGACTCAGGCATCGGTCGTGCCGCCGCCATCGCCTATGCCCGCGAGGGCGCGGATGTCGCGATCAACTACTTGCCCAGCGAAGAGCGGGATGCGCGGCAAGTCATCGAGCTGATCGAAGCCGAAGGCCGCAAGGCGATTGCGATTCCCGGCGACCTCAAGGACGAAACCTTTTGCGTGCAATTGGTCAAGAGTGCCCACGAGCAATTGGGCGGCCTGGATATTGTGGTGAACGTTGCCGGCAAGCAGGAAGCGCAAAAAGACATTGCCGACATCACCACTGCGCAATTCGACGACACCATGAAAACCAACATCTATGCGATGTTCTGGATCTGCAAGGCAGCGGTGCCGCTGATGCCGGCGGGGGCGACCATCATCAACACCGCATCGATCCAATCCTACGACCCGTCCGCGACGCTGTTGGATTACGCCACGACCAAAGCGGCCATCGTGGCGTTCACCAAGGCGTTGGCCGGACAAGTCATCAGCAAGGGCATCCGGGTCAATGCCGTGGCACCGGGACCGATTTGGACCGTGCTGCAACCCAGTGGCGGCCAACCGCAGGAGAAGATTCCTTCCTTTGGCGCGCAGGTGCCGATGAAACGTCCAGGCCAACCGGCCGAATGCGCGCCGCTCTATGTATTGCTGGCATCCCAGGAGTCGAGCTACATCACTGGGGAAGTGTTTGGCGTGACGGGCGGTAACCCACTGCCTTGACGCTTGGCCGAACCGCGCGAGTGGGCATGTCACCCACTCGCGCATCTCTCAGCACTGGTTCAGGTCGATCTTGCTTTTCGCTTCCAGGCCTTCAAGGCTTCTGACCTCGTCGTTGCCCATGGCCTGGTAGTGTTTCCTCAGCGCCTCCAGTTGCTTGAGGTCCAGGGATTCGAGTCCGAGCATTGCGTTTTGTGCCTCCTTGGTCGCTCTCAACAGTTCATCGATCTTCAGGTGCAAGATGTCTGTATCGCGGTTCTGCGTGTTCTGAATCAGGAACACCATGAGGAAGGTAATGATCGTGGTTGAGGTGTTGATGATCAACTGCCAGGTGTCGTTGAAACCGAAGAAAGGTCCGCTGGCTGCCCACAGTGCCAACAATACGATGGCCCCCAGGAATGTCTTGGGGCTCCCCGCCCAGAGGGCCAGTTTTTGAGCGATTTTTGCGAACGTCATTGCCGTGTTTCCTTATTGGATGCACCTGTCTGGTGTGACAGCAACGAGGCGGTGAAGATTCTACTTACATTTCAGTCCCCAACATCCGTCGACGTTCATCGTTCGGCACGATGACAGTCGCAACCATTGCCGCTCTCGCAGGTCACTGCTGAAAGCCCTCGGCATTGGAGTACATCATGAATCTCGCCCGCACTTTTTGCCTTGCCTGCTGCTTGTTCACTCTGCAAGGCTGTTTCGACAACTCGGATAACGAGACCAAGGACAACACCGACGGCACCAAGTCTTCGGTGCAGATGCAGGAGTCCGGGGCTGAGAAAAAATAGACGGCCCGCAGCCATCGGAGGGGCGATTGCAAACCCCTGTGGGAGCGAGCTCGCTCCCACAAACGTTCACCGCCCTTGCTGCAATACCTTGAGAGCGGCAGAAGCGAGGAACCCTGACCGGCTCTTCTCTTCAGGATGGTGCAACACATATTCATCAATGCGATTCAGCAGATAACCGGGCAACGTGATGTTGAGTTTCTGCGCCTTGCCCAGGTACTTAGTGACATCGATGTCCACCAGCGCCCAAGTGCAGCCGGCATACTTTGGATTAGCTGCATGCAGGGTGACGGTGTTGGCTGGCGGAATCGCCGAACCGTCCTCGGCCAAAATCTCGAAGTGTCCCTCAATGGCCTCACGCGCCATCGCCATGGCCTCGTCCAGGTCATCGCCTGCGGAAAAACATCCGGGAATATCCGGCACTTCAACACCCCAGGCGTGCTTGTCATCGCCCATGGAAATCGCAATCGGGTAAAGCATATTCATCGTCCTCCGGGAACGCAGGGCAACGGGGCGGCTGAAGCAGCGCCTGTTGCAAAATACTGATGGCCGTTTTCTTGAGCAGGTCCTTCTTCGGATGAGGAACCGTGACCAATCCCGGCTTGGTCGGGTGCTTGAAGTGATGGTGGCTGCCCCGAACCCGCACCAGATACCAACCGTCTGCAATGATTTGGCTTATCAAGAATCGGCTATTTCACAACACCTCCGTGTGGTGTGCTTGGTGGGTACTATACCTACTGAAATTTAATGATCAACACTATAACCACCAGCGACGACACTGGCGGGTGGCTGAGTGGGTTGCTTCGAAGTGTAGAAGCCGCGCCCGGTAAGGACTGCGGGGGAGAGGGAGTGAGTTATTTCGGGATGTGATGAGGGTGGTAGTGACTAAAACGAGGACCTCAAAAACCGGTCACGATGGACCGGTTCTATTTGAGATGTTGGTGGGATTGGTCGATGCCATCACGTGTTAGGCAACGTCCGCCAAAAGGCTCTCGTAAGGGATTCGCAATCCATCGTGAAGGCGTTTAATCATCGCCAGACTCAGTTTGCGTTTGCGGTTCAGCACTTCAGATACACGCCCGCTCGAACCGAGGAACGGTTCCAAGTCGCGCGCGGTCAAGCCTTGCTGATCCATCCGGAATTTGATGGCCTCAATTGGATCGGAAGGCGGCATTGGGTAGTGCTCGTCCTCATATTTTTCGATCAGCAAGGCAAGGATTTCCAGCTCATCGCCTTCAGCCGAACCGACGTCAGCCCCCCAGAGTTGCTCGATGCGCGCAAAGGCTGCATTCAGATCATCTTGGTTGCGAATGGGTTTGATGTTCATCATACGGTCTCCGCATTGATTTGGTCGTACTGGGCATGGGTTCCGACGAACCGGACAAAACCGAGTTGGCGCTGATAGTCGATCGCCAGAATGATTCGGTATTTGTTACCGCCGAATAATGCCACGTGGCGAGGGAGCTTGCTCCCGCTGGGCTGCGTAGCAGCCCCCGGGTTCAGCCCAGTTCGCCTCGCTCCAGGTGTCCGTCCGACCAGCTTATCCACAGGCACTAGGCCTGCTGCACAAACGTCAGCCGCACTGCAAACCCAATCAAAAGACTCCCAAACAACCACTGCTGCACGCGCTGGGCCGAAGGCGAGCGTTGAAGCCAGCGCCCAAGCGCGACACCTACCAGCGCGTAGGCGCTATCGAACAACAAACCCACGCTGACCAACATCACACCCAGGGCCGCAAACTGCCCCAGCACCGGCCCGCCCTGTGGATCGATGAATTGCGGCAACAACACCGAGCAAAACAACAATGCCTTGGGGTTGAGCAGATTGGTCAGCAGACCGCGCCGAATCGCCTGGTACCAACGCCGTTTTCCGGCCTCGACACCGGCTCCTTCAAAACTCGGCAACAACGTGGTCCTCAGGCATTGAAAACCGATCCATAACAAATAGGCCGCCCCGGCCAGGCGCACCGCATCAAAGGTCCAGGGCGCGGTCTTGAACAATGCCGAAAGCCCCAATGCGGCCAGCGCGACATGACATCCCCGGGCAACCCCTAGGCCCACCGCCGTCGCCAGCGCCGCGCCCTTGCCCTGGCGGGCACCGGTTTGCAGCAGCAGGATCATGTCCGGCCCAGGCAGCACATACACCACCATCAAGGCCATCAGGAACAACCAGAGCTCTGCCATGCCACATCCCCCTTCATCGACGATTCGGTCGTGCCAGTCTAGGGCCGAAGGGCAGGGCAGGTGGTTGCGAAGTCAGCTTCTAAAGCTCAGGAAATTGGCATAACCTGCCATGTACTCGTGTTATTCAATCGGGAAATGCCAATTCATGAAACTGGATGCCTTCGACCGCAAAATCCTCGCCGCGCTGCAACGCGATGGTCGTCTGAGCAATGTGCAACTGGCCGAAGAAATTGGCCTGTCCCCGTCACCCTGCCTGCGCCGCGTGCGGATGCTCGAAGACGCCGGTGTGATTCGTGGTTATCAAGCCATTCTGGATCGCGACGAAGTGGGCCTCGGGCTGACGATCTTTGTCGGCGTGAAGGTCGAACGACACAACGACGAACAAGCCGAAGCGTTTCGCCAGGCGGTCACGGCGTTGCCGGAGGTGATCTCGGCGTTCCTGGTCTCAGGCGAATCGGATTTTCTGTTGCAAGTGGTGGTGCCGGATCTGCGGGCCTACGACCGGTTCCTCACCGGGCGGTTGCTGAAGTTGCCGGGGGTGAGTGACATCCGGAGCAATTTTGCGATTCATACGGTGAAGACGCCGGGGGCGTTGCCGTTGGGGCATTTGCCTGGGGGCTGAGCAACACAAGTAGGCAGCCAAGATACAAAAAGCCCCGCTGCGAAAAACCGCCGGGGCTTTTTGGTTTGTCGTTAGGTGGGAGTCTTGCGGCTCCCATTCTCAAACGTACGGTCTATCTATTGTTTCTCGGCTTTTTTTCTAACTTCAACTTCCGATCTAGGCGTAATGACTTTCACAACGTCATCAATTACTGCCTTGCTCATCTCCAACAAAAAATGCGCAGCCCAGGCGTAGCGGTCGGTGCTCTTCTCAAACGCCGCGTCTTCGGCAAGCCGGTGGGCGAGATGCAAAAGATCCGACGCCCGTTCCAATGCCTCTTGGATAGGGACGCCGCCGTTGACTCGGAACAGTGCTCGATCAGCGGAATAGTTGAAGGGGGTGTAGCCGATGGTTTTGAGCTCAGTGTTTTCGTTCATGGTCTGCCTCCGTTGATCGAGAAGCAGTAAATTCGAGGCCTGAGATTTGGCTGGTTTAAAAATGATCTGTTTTGCTGCGAGGTACGCATTGTCTAGCTCCCGTGAAGCGCGGTTGCATGACTCACGGGTTCCCAAGCCCGATCGCTGATTTGCAGCGACGTCTGGAGAGTAGCCATCGAAGGACAAGGGCGACAAGGCGAAAACTCGCCAAAAAGTAAGGTAAGCGCACCCCCTACGCAGTTTTCGGATTTTGCCTACAAATCTTCATGGTAGCCATACGATATTTTAATTGCGCTGATTCTCCAGACCCAGGGATCAGATGCTGTTGATGGACAGACAGGGCCCCGCGACCTCGGAGGAGAAATGACATGTCCACACATCGAAGTCATCAAGCAAGCATTGAGCAATTGCATCGAGAGGTAGAGGCTTTGGCAGAAGAAATGAGGCGCCCGGCCCCGACCACATTCCGCGTTACGTGGTTGCCGTTCAGCATCGGTGCAGCGTTCGCTCTGACCGTGTTTGTCGTCGTCGCTTTTGTCGCTAAGCATGTTTGATGCTCTATCGCTGAGATACCTTTTTTCGGCGATGCCGTGGCGGTAGCCGGCTCAAGGCGTCTTCGGCTTGCAAGAGGGTGCTTTCTCGATAACGTCGAGGATGTGGAAATGGGGGCGTATTATTTTGGACGGAGATGGGGAGCCATCTATCTACGCTCGGAGATCACCTCACACTTCCCCAAATCAGCCATAAAAAAACCGGCCACCAAGAGCCGGTTTTTTAATCCATCGTCAAAAAACATACGGCGCGGGATCAGAATTCGATTGGAGCGGGTGAAGGGAATCGAACCCTCGTTATCAGCTTGGGAAGCTGGAGTAATGCCATTATACGACACCCGCTCAGAGCGGCTGACTTTGTACCAGATGTGGCCGAGGATTTGAAGTTTTTCTTTACGTACGGCGAGGTCACCCGTCTACGCAAGCCTTAAACCAGAGCGGTCGTTCGCGGGCAAGCCCCGTTGCCAGAAGCGTAGGGCGGGGCTTGCTCGCGAGGACTCGGTTTCAGATAGCCAGTGCATGGTAGTCCTGCACGTAGTTGTAGCGTGGTCGACTTTCGTGGTGGGCCGGTTTCAGGAAGTCCAACAGGGCGTTGCGGCTGTCGCGGCAGGCGGCCTTGTGTTCCATGTCCAGGAAGTGCCCGGTGGCTTGCAGTGTGCTGAAGCTGCTGTACTGCACATGATCGGCAAAAAGCCTGGCGTCGTCGGCCGCGGTGTATTCGTCCCATTCGCCGTTCAGGAACAGCACCGGCACGTTGATTTTCTTCGCCGCGTTGACGTAGCACAACTGGTCGCTGTGAAGCACATCGCTGATGTGGAAGTGCATCTGCCCGTATTCATGCTCGGCCAGGCTGCTCACGTGGCGATAGTTGAAACGCTTGAACAGCGGCGGCAAATGTTTGCCGATGGTGCTGTTGACCAAGTGTCCGACACGGTCGCCGTCCAGGCTGCTCAGGTAATCCACGCCGCGCTCCAGGTAGTCACGCATCGGCGCATTGAGTACCGGTGAGAACGAGCTGATCACCGCTTTTTCGATGCGCCGTGGGCGCTGGGCCAGGGCGGTCAGCGTGGCGGCGCCGCCCCAGGAAAACGACAGCACGTGCTCGGCGGCGAAGTGGTCGATCAGTTCCAGGAGGATCTGGCCTTCGACCTCTTTCGTCAGCATGGTCTCATGCCTGTTGTGGGCTTTGGACTTGCCCGCGTAGGGTTGGTCGTACAGCACAACATTGAATTGCGGGTAGAGGTTTTTGGCGGTCTGTGCAAACGACGCGGTGGTGGCCATTGAGCCGTTGACCAGGATGATGGTCTTTTGTGCGGCGTCTGCGCGATAGAACTCCGTGTAAACCCGATACTGACCCTGTATATCCAGCACAGCGATTTCTGGCCTCATGTCATAAGACTCCTGGCAAGCGGGTATGCGCGCAATGAGATTGCACGGGCAATGTGACAGGTAGGCATACGCCTGGAAGATAAGGCCCATGTCGATCCAAAAAAAAGGTCGACGGGTGTTGTTATAGGCGGGCAGTTCGCCGGCGGGACAAGGCGGAACCTGAGGGTTCCAGCCGGCAAAAAGTTTCTTGGAAGTATGTTGTGACTCATCGGTCACATTTCGGCCGACGGTTTGATTCAAGCAGGGGGGCGAGCGTTGCGCAAGTACCTATCGGAAAATTGTTCGACACTTCTGCCCAGCGGTAGCAGGTTCAGATGAGATGGACTTCTTCAAGGCTCAAGGCGCGGTACTGGCCCGGCTCGAGACGGGCGTCCAGTGTCAGTGGGCCCATGCGCTCGCGGTGCAGGCGCAGCACCTTGTTGTTGAAGTGGCCAAACATGCGCTTGACCTGGTGATAGCGCCCTTCAACGATGCTCAAGCGCGCCGATCTGGGCCCCAGCAGCGTCAGCTCAGCAGGTTGGGTGGTGAGGTCTTCGAAGGCAAAGTACAGGCCCCGGGCGAAAGTGTCGGCGTATTCGGCCGTGATGATTTGCTCGGTTTCAACGTAGTAGACCTTGGGCAGTTTGGTCTGCGGTTGGGTCAGGCGCCGCGACCAGGCGCCGTCATTGGTGATCAGCATCAGCCCGGTGGTGTTGAAATCCAGGCGTCCGGCGATGTGCAGGTCGTCCTTGTCCGGTTCGTCCAACCAGTCGAGCGCCGTGGGGTGTTGCGGGTCGCGGGTTGCACTGACACAGCCGGGCGGCTTGTGCAGCATGAAGTAGCGCGCTGGCCGGCCAGCTTGCAGCACTTCGTCGTCGACTTCTACACGGCTGAATTCGCGGACTTGTGCATGGGGATCGCTGACGGTCTGTCCGTCGATCCGCACCCGGCGTTCCACCAGCAACAGGCGCACTTGTTGGCGATTGAATCGCGGCAGATTACTGAGGAAACGGTCGACGCGCATGGGCAGTTCAGGCAAGGCAACGGAGGGCGGGCATCTTACGCGATCGGCTGAGGCTTGGCGCGCAACTGGGCTTGGACCTGGGCGCAGCGTGGGCACAGGCAGGATTGATCACGCAGCTCGGCTGGCAATGCTTCAAGCACGGCCGGGTCGATGCTCACGCCGTAACACCAGCAGGCGCGGTCGGCGGTTCGTGGGTCGGCCAGGGTGCAGTCATTGGCACCGCCGCAGGCCGGGCAAAGATCGGGTTTATTCATAACTGGAATGAGGCATTTCCACGCAGGTTCGATTGCGCCCGGTCTGCCGGGCGCGTTGCAGCGCATGATCGGTCCGCGACAGCAGGCTGTGCAAGGTGTCTTCGTCCTGCAAGGTGGTGAGGCCGAGACTGACGGTGACCAGCAATTGTTTTCCACTGCAGAAATAGCGCTGCTTTTCGATGTGCTGACGAATTTTCTCTGCGATCTTCAGACCGGTCTGTCCATCGATGTCCTTGAGCAGGACGACAAAGGCTTCAGTGCTCCAGCGACACACGATGTCCGAATGCCGCAGGTTTTGTGTCAGGTCGCGGGCGAACCCGGCCAGCAGTTGATCGGTGGCGACATGACCATGGGTGGTGTCCAACCGCTTGAAATCGTCCAGTTCCATCAGCAGCGCAGTCAAGGGTTTGGGTTCGCGCTGGGCTTCATGGAGGGCTTGCACGGCCAGCAGGTCGAAGCCACGGCGATTCGGCAATTCGGTCAGGCTGTCGAGGGTGGCTTGGGCGTCGATGCGTTGTTGGTAGCTGTTGATCAACCGATAAAGGATTGCCAGGACAGCCAGCGTCACGAGTATGCCGATCAACAGGTTCAGATACAGTGTCTTGAGGATGTTATCGCGTACCGAGGCATGGGCTGCGTAATAGCCCAGCAAGGCAATGATCAGGAATCCGGTACCCAGCAGCGCCACCACGGCCAGGAGCGGCTTGCGCTGGGAATACAACGGCGAACGGAGCGACATGGCGATTCCCTTGGCGCAGACCCAATGAAGTCAGTTTAGTGGCCTTGTGGGAAAAGACAGTCGAATTTGCAGGTTTGTGGGACCGTGGCGAGGGAGCTTGCTCCCGCTGGGCCGAGAAGCGGCCCCGAAAGCGTCTGCTTCGCAGCCGAGCGGGAGCAAGCTCCCTCGCCACAGGTTCAGCTTTATTCCAGGCTACGCAGATAAGCCCGCCATCCCCCCAGATGGCTGATGTCCTGCGCGCCCTCCAAACCATAGGCCTCGCAAATGAATCCGCTTTCCCAGCGCCCATCGGCCAGTTGCACCTTGCCCAGCCCCAACGGTGCGGGGATGCCCGTCAGGAACGAACCCAGTTCACTGCTCGGCAGTTCCCAGACTTCCACCTCGATCGCCACGCCGCCCTCGCTGACCCGAAGCATGCCGGGGCGCAGGGGTGGGCCGCCGGCCAAGGCATGGAGACGGTAGTCCGGTGAGCTCTGGGTGGCCTCGATCAGCCGCGCGCCGCGTTGCTTGAGCTGCCAGTTCAACGCCAACCCGTCCAGGTGTGCGCCGCACACGACCAGCCGTGCCCGGTCGTGGCGCGCCGGGTGGGCGGGAACAGGCAAGGTCTTGTCCTGTTGACGCTGCAAGGCATCGGCCATGCTCAAGAGGTATTGATCGGTGAACGCTCGACCGAACAGCGTCACGCCCCAAGGCAAACCGTTGGCCATGAATGCGCTGGGCACGGCGACGGCGGCGTAGTCCAGCAGGTTCATGAAATTGGTGTAGTACCCCAGCTCCGAGTTGCGCAGCACCGGTTCGGCGGCCAGTTCGGCGAGGGTCACCGGTCGGCCGATGGTCGGTGTGAGTACGCAATCAAGCGCCTCCATGGCCCGGTCGCATTGGGCTTTGAGCGTTTGCAAACGGTAGCGGGCACGGAAGGTTTGTACACCATCCACCGTAGGCGCTTTCGCCAATACGGCACGGATGACGGGCAATACGGCGTCGGGTTCGCGCTCCATCAATGGGCCGGCAACGCTGTAGCGTTCGGCCACCCACGGGCCTTCATAAAGCAGCCGTGCGGCTTCCAGGAACGGCGACAGGTCCAGTTCCACGGCTTCGCCGCCCAGGCGTTCGAGTCGCTCGATGGCATCCAGAAACAGTTGCGGACCTTCAGAACAGCCAAAAAACTCCAAGTCTTGCTGGCGCGGCACACCGAAGCGAAAGCGCCGGGGGGCGCCGAACGCGGTGCCATCGTTCCACTGCGGGTTGTGGCGGCTGTAGTCGTCACGAGGGTCTGGACGGGCCGTCAGCGCCAACAGCTGGCTGGCTTCCTTGGCCGTCGCCGTGAAGGTCGTGACGCAGTCCAGCGTGCGACAGGCCGGGACCACGCCCGCCGTGGAGATCAGCCCCAGGGTGGCTTTCAATCCCACCAGGTTGTTCAGCGCGGCGGGCACCCGACCGGAGCCGGCGGTATCGGTGCCCAAGGCAAAGCTCGCCACGCCCAGGGCCACGGCCAGCGACGAGCCGGCGCTCGAGCCACCCGCCGGGTAGTCGGGCAGCACGCTGTTGCGGCAGGCGCCGTAGGGCGAGCGAGTGCCATTGAGCCCGGTGGCGAATTGGTCGAGGTTGGTCTTGCCCAGGGGGATCGCGCCCAGTGCCAGCAACTGTTCGACGATGGTGGCCGAACGTGGCGGTACGTAGGCAAACGAAGGGCAGGCGGCAGTGGTGGGAATGCCGGCCAGGTCGATGTTGTCCTTGATGGCAAAAGGTACGCCGTACAGCGGCAGGCTCTCGAGGTCGCGGCCTTCCAGCGCGGCCAGGTAGGGTTCCAGTTCCTCGGCCGTCAGCAGGTGGATGAACAGGTGATAGTCCGGGTTCAGCGCCGCGGCTTTTTCCCGCAGCTCCAACAGCAATGTCCGAGGCGTCAGTTCGCCGCTGCGGTAGGCATTGCGCAGGTCGTCCAAGCGAAGCGAAAGGTTCATGGGGTTAATCCTTTGATTGAGTTCAGTCACGTTCCAGCACCACGACGCGCTGTCCGGCGCGCACCGCCGAACCAGGCTGGACGCGCACCTCGCGTACCACGCCGGCCAGGGGTGCCAGCACCGGGATTTCCATCTTCATCGACTCCAGGATGACCAGCACATCGCCAGCGGCGACCCGAGCGCCAACCTCCACCTGGACCTGCCAGAGGTTGCCGGCGATATGGCTGTCGACACTCAGTTGACCGTCAGTCAGCGGCGAATCCTCGCTCGGTGCGATGGCCGGTTCTTCGCTGTCGAAGTGCGCCTGGCCACTGGCGATCCAACGCTCGCGCTCGGCGTCGAAGGCGCCTTGTTGCTGGTGACGGAACGCAGCGATGCTGTCAGCTTCCTGCGCCAGGAAACGCTGGTATTCAGCGAGATTGAGCTGGCTATGCTCGATCGTCAGGTCGAAGCGGCCCAGGGGGAAGTCCCGACGGATGCGCAGCAGTTCATCGGCGCTGACCGGGTAGAAGCGGATCTGGTCGAAAAACCGCAGCAGCCACGGCTTGCCGTCGAAGGCGGCGACGTCCCGATAACGGTTCCACATCTGCAATGTGCGCCCGACGAACTGATAGCCGCCCGGGCCTTCCATGCCGTACACGCACATATAGGCGCCGCCAATGCCCACCGAGTTTTCCGCGGTCCAGGTGCGAGCCGGGTTGTATTTGGTGGTCACCAGGCGATGGCGCGGGTCGAGCGGCGTGGCGACCGGCGCGCCAAGGTAGACGTCCCCCAGGCCCATGACCAGGTAGCTGGCGTCAAACACCGTGCGTTGCACCTCATCGAGGTTGGGCAGGTCGTTGATGCGTCGGATGAACTCCAGGTTGCTTGGGCACCAGGGCGCGTCCTTGCGCACCGTGGTCATGTATTTTTCGATGGCCAGCTGGCAGGCCGGATCATCCCAGGACAGCGGCAGGTGAACGATGCGCGACGGCACTTGCAGGTCCTGCGCGGCGCACACGGCGTCCCATTCCCCGGCGACGATGGACAGTAGATCGGCCAGGGGTATTTGCTCGGGTTGATAGTGCACTTGCAGCGAGCGAATGCCCGGCGTCAGGTCGATCACGCCGGGCAGGTGTTTGTGTTCCAACGCTTGCATCAAGGCGTGGGCGCGAAAGCGCAGCACCAGGTCCAGTTCGGGGGCGCCGATTTCCAGCAGCAGGTGGGTGTCGCCAGATAGCCTTGCCACCAGGCGCGTATCGTCCTGACCGATATCCAGTACCACAGGCGACCCCCATTTCTGTGTGCACCCAAAACCTGTGGCGAGCGAGCTTGCTCGCGCTGGGTCGCGAAGCGGCCCCAACTCTTTATCGGTAGGACCATTGTCTGGCGAGTGCTGCGCACTCGAGCGGGAGCAAGCTCCCTCGCCACAAGGGATGTGTGTCGCCAGTGAGCGGGCGGTCGATATGTCCACCGGCACAAACCGCACCTTGTCCCCTGCCTTGAGTTGCCCCAACTGCCAGAGGTCCGCTTCGATCACCGTCACCGGGCAGACGAAACCGCCCAGGCTCGGGCCGTCGGGGCCGAGGATGACGGGCATGTCGCCGGTGAAATCCACGGCACCGATGGCGTAGGGGTTGTCATGGATATTGGAAGGGTGCAGCCCGGCCTCGCCGCCGTCGGCGCGGACCCATTCGGGTTTCGGCCCGATCAGGCGCACGCCGGTGCGGCTGGAGTTGAAATGCACTTCCCAGGCCGTGTCGAAGAAGGTCTGGATGTAGCGCTCGGTGAAATATTCGGGCGCGCCGTGGGGGCCGTAGATCACGCGGATCTGGCGCACGCTCGGCAGTTCCAGGTCCGGTGCGCTCGTTGGCGGCAGTGTCGTGTGCTCATCCAGCGGTGTCAGGTGCAACACGTCGCCGGTACACAACGCTCGTCCGCCGTGGCCGCCAAACTGGCCGAGGGTGAAGGTGCTTTTACTGCCCAGGTAATCCGGCACTTGCACGCCGCCTTGCAGGCACAGGTAACTGCGTGCCCCGGCGCCAGAGATGTTGCCGATCGCGAGGGTGGCGCCGGCAGCAATCGACAACGGTGTATTCATCGGCACCGCTTCACCGTCGAGCGTGAGGGCAATCACCGCACCGGTCACCGTCACTCGGGCGGCGCAGTTGAAACGCAGCAGCGGCCCGTTCATGGTGATTTCCAATGCCGCCGCACCTTCTTCGTTGCCCAAGAGGCGATTGCCCAGGCGCAACGAACGGCTGTCCATCGGCCCTGACGGCGGTACACCCACGGCCCAATAACCGAGGCGGCCGGGATAGTCCTGGACGCTGGTCTGGGTGCCTGGACTGAGCACTTCAACGGTGTGGGCACGATAGACCAACGTCTCCAGGCAACGGGTCCAGGGCTGGCCGCTGGCAAACGGTGTGTCGAGGAGAATTTGTTGCAGGTATTGGCGGTTGGTCTCGACGCCGTACAGCAGGCTTTCATCCAGTGCTTGATAAAGGCCCAGGCGCGCTTGCTCGCGGGTCGGCGCCCAGCGAATGACCTTGGCGATCATCGGGTCGAAGTAGGGCGGGATCTGGCAACCGGCCTCGACCCACGTGTCGATGCGCAGTGCTTTGCCGTCGGCCTGGGGAAATTTCACGGCGGTCAGCAGCCCTGGGCTTGGCTGGAAATCCCGGCCTGGGTCCTCGGCATACAGGCGCGCCTGGATCGCGTGGCCCTCGGCTTTCAAACCTTGGCCCAGCTCGTTCAGTGGCGGTAAATCACCGGCCGCCAATTGCACCATCCAGCGCACCAGGTCCACGCCCCAGACCTGCTCGGTGACGCCATGCTCCACTTGCAGGCGGGTGTTCACTTCCAGGAAATAGAAGCGCCCTGCGTCGCTGTCGAACACGAACTCCACAGTGCCGGCGCTGCGGTAGTTCACGGCTTGGGCCAGTTGGATCGCCGCTGCGCAGAGTTCGTCGGCCATGCCCTCGGGCAGGTTCGGCGCCGGGGTTTCCTCGAGGACTTTCTGGTTGCGTCGCTGCACCGAGCAGTCGCGCACCCCCAGGGCGATCACCTGGCCCAGGCCATCGCCGAATACCTGCACTTCCAGATGCCGTGCGCGTTCGATGTACTTCTCGATGAACACTCCGGCATCGCTGAAGTTGTTCTGGCCCAGGCGCTTGACCGCTTCGAAGGATTCGCTCAGGTCGGCGGCGCTGCGGCACACGCGCATGCCGATGCCGCCGCCGCCGGCGGTACTTTTGAGCATCACCGGATAACCGATCTGAGTGCCGGCCAGTAGCGCGGCGTCGAGGCTGTCGAGCAGTTCGGTGCCTTCGAGCAGCGGCACGCCGTGTTGCCGAGCCAGGTCGCGGGCGGTGTGCTTGAGGCCGAACACGCGTAGTTGCTCTGGTGTCGGACCAATGAAGGCGATCCCGGCCGCTTCGCAGGCTTCGGCGAAGGCTGCGTTTTCCGAGAGAAAGCCGTAGCCGGGATGAATCGCCGTCGCGCCGCAGCTTTGGGCGATCGCCAAAAGCTTGTCCACCGCCAGGTAAGTACCGGCCGCCGCGCCTTCGCCCAGGCAGTGGGCTTCATCGGCCTGGAGGATATGCAAGCTGGCGGCGTCGGCCTGGGAATACACCGCAACGCCCTCGACCTTCAGCTCACGCAAGGTCCGCAGGATGCGGCAGGCGATGGCGCCACGGTTGGCAATCAGGATTTTTTCGAACATGGCATTACCCCTCAGGCATACAGGTCTGCCTGAATTGGGATGCGGGCCGTCCCGCAGTTTTCGATGGCCGCCGGGGTCGTCCCTGGCGGCGAAACTTCCAAACACCTCATCCCCTGCGGGGTTCATGAAGTTATTTGATGCACTGCCCCGACCGGCTCTGGCACAACGCGAACAGCCAGCGGCGCAGGCGGGTGAGTTTCAGTTCCATATCAAAAGCTCCGCAGGCGTGGGGTTGTAGGCGTTGCACGGGTTGTTCAGTTGCGGGCAGTTGGAGATCAACACGATCACGTCCATCTCGGCCCGCAGGTCGACGTATTTGCCTGGCGCCGAGATCCCGTCTTCGAAGGTCAGGCCGCCATCGGCGGTGACCGGCACGTTCATGAAAAAGTTGATGTTCGGCCCGATATCGCCCTTGCCCAGGCGACCGTCGTGGGCACAGGCCCGCAGGTAGTTGTCACGGCAGCTGTGCATGTAGCGTTTTTCCAGGGCGTAGCGCACGGTGTTGCTTTCCTGGGCGCAGGCGCCGCCGAGGGTGTCGTGGCGCCCGCAGGTGTCTTCGACGATGGTCAGCATCGGGTGGCCGAGGTTGGAATACAGCACGCTGCCGGTGCTCAGGTAAACGCTGTTTTGTCGACGCAGGGTGCGCTGCACGTCGTAGCGTTCCTTGGGGTTGGCCAGGCTGTAGAACAGCGTGTCGACCGCTTGGTTGCCTTCCAGGTCGAGGATGCGCAAGGTCTGGCCCTTCTTGACCTCCACCAGCCAGGGTTCCCCGGCGGGAATCGTGGCACGGTAGACGGCGGTATCGGGTTGCTTGTGTGCGGTGGCGATGGCGAGTGACATGGCAGCGATCCTCAGGCGAACAGGCGGTCGGTGTTGATAAAGCCGCGCTGGTTTTCCGGACGCGAAAGGCGGCAGTGCTCGGCGACGCTGGCATCGGCATTCATCCAACTGAGCTTGAGCGGTTGCGGGGCGTATTGCGGGTTCGGGTCCATCGGGTGTTGCAGCGCGGTCAGCACCACCAGGGTGTCCATCGGCGCGTACAACTCGATGTAGTCGCCGGTCAGGGAATTGCCCTCGACGAAGTGAAAGTTTCCGGCCTCATCGACATCGACCCGGCTGAACAGGTTGAGGGTCATCAGCAGGTCGGACAGGCCCAGTCCCCATTTGCCCAGTTCCACCAACAGGTTGTCGGTGCCGTTGCGAAAGAAGCCGTTGCGCAGTTCCTGGTAGCGGCCCTGACCGTATTTTTGCGCGACTTCCTCGGCGCAGAGCACGCCGCCCAGGCTGTCGCTCCAGCCGCAGGTGTCGGCGGTGATGGCCGCCAGCACCCGGCCCATGTCCGAGTAAAGGCAGTGGCCGGCGGTGAGCTTGGCGGTGTGTTGGCATTTGAGGCTGTCGGGCAGGTTCAGGCGTTCGGTTTTCTCGTTGGCATTGAGTAGCGTGAGGCTCACGTTGGCCCCGCCACGCAGGTCGGTCAGGCGCAGCAGTTGGCCGCGCTTGAGCACGAAGGAGCGGTGGCCGCCACCGGGCAGCAATTCTTCGGCGAAGGGCGTAAACAAGTGGGTCGAGTCGGTCATGAAAAAACTCCGTTCAAGCAATACGCAACGTGCCGGCCAGTTCGGCGGGCAGGGCGTCGACGGCGGCACGGGCGGTGCGGCGGTCGCTGTTCAATGGGATGTCGTAGGTGATGCGTGCGCCATAGGCGCCGGGGGCGTGGGGATCGACGCGGACCTTGTCGAACACCAACAGGCGTGTGCCGAGGCTGAAACCTTCGGACAGGTCGTGGGTGACCATGAACACCGTCAGCCGGGTTTCGCGCCACAGCTCCAGCAGCAGGGCATGCATGTCTTTGCGAATGCCCGGGTCGAGGGCGCCGAAGGGCTCGTCCAGCAGCAGGACCCGCGGCTTCATGATCAGTGCCTGGGCGATCGCCAGCCGCTGCTGCATACCCCCGGACAGTTGCGCCGGGTATTTATCCAGCGCATGGCCGAGGCCGACTTTGTCCAGTAGTTGCGCAGCTTCTTCGCGGGCCTGGCGCTTGGCGCTGCCGAACAGCCGCCCCAAAAGTGCTGAGCGCGGCAACTCCAGGCCCAGGGCCACGTTGTCCAGCACGGTCAGGTGCGGGAACACCGAATAGCGTTGGAACACCACGCCCCGGCTGGCATCCGGCTCGCCGGCCAAGGGCTCGCCGTCCAGGAGAATCTGCCCGCGGCTGGCGCGCTCCTGGCCCAGCAGCAACCGCAGGAAGGTCGACTTGCCGCAACCCGAGGCACCCACCAGGGTGCAGAACTCACCTTCGGCGACCCTCAGGTTCAAACGCTCCAGTACCACCTGATCGGCATACTGTTGCCAGACGTTGTTCACCGTAATAAAGCTCATGCCTTCGCCCCCTCATACCAGGGGAACGCTTGCCGGGTCAGGCGCTTGAGGCCCCAGTCCATCAGCCAGGCGAGCAGGGTGATCCACACCACGTACGGCAAGATCACGTCCATCGCCAGGTAACGCCGCACCAGGAAAATCCGATAGCCCAGCCCATCGGTGGAGGCGATGGCTTCGGCGGCGATCAGAAACAGCCAGGCCGAACCTAGCATCAGCCGCAGGGAAATCAGCAAGCGCGGCAGCAATTGCGGCAGCACCACCCGCAGCATCAGCGTCCAGGTCGAAGCGCCGAGGGTCTGGGCCTTGATCAGCAGTTCGGGCGGAATTTCCCGGGCGCGCTGTTCCAGGTCGCGAGCCAGGCACGGTGTGATGCCAATCACGATCAGCATGACTTTCGACAATTCCCCCAGGCCAAAGACGATGAACAGGATTGGCAGGATGGCCAGCGGCGGCACCATCGACACCACGGTGAGCAGCGGCGATAACGGCGCGCCCAACAGCGGCAACGTGCCGGCGGCGATGCCCAGGCACAGTCCGGCCAGGGCACTGATGCCCAGGCCGATGGCCAACCGACGCAGGCTCGACGCGGTGTCCTGCCAGAGCAGGTATTCGCCGCTGCGGGCGTCAGCGGTGAAGGCCAGGCGCTTGACCGCATCGGCCATTTGCACGGCGCTGGGTAGCAGTTTGTCGTTGGGGTTGTCCGTCAACCGTTCGGCCGAGCCCATGAAGTAGGCGAGCAACACCAGCGCGAAGGGCAGGATCACCAGCAACAAGCGGCTGGGACGATCCGG
Source organism: Pseudomonas sp. NFACC05-1 (assembly GCF_900100135.1). Taxonomy (NCBI): domain Bacteria; kingdom Pseudomonadati; phylum Pseudomonadota; class Gammaproteobacteria; order Pseudomonadales; family Pseudomonadaceae; genus Pseudomonas; species Pseudomonas sp. NFACC05-1. Next base: position 53,221 of record NZ_FMTR01000011.1, read on the forward strand.
GTAGCGGTTGATCAGGCGCATGCCAGGTCCTCCGGTTTACAGCTTGGCGTCGGCAGCCAGCTGTACGTAGGTCGGGTCAAAGCGCAGCTTGAGGTTGGCCTTGTCGCCGCGGGTTACGCCATTGGCGAACGCCATGCCGACTGCGTTGGCGTCCTTGGCACCTTCGCCCAGCAAGCTGTGCTGGAACGAGAAGTTGGCGACTTTGCCCATGGTGGCGGGCAGTTGTTCGCTGGTGGCGAAACCCAGGGCTTCCTTGGGTGTGGCGAACAGCTTGGTGGTGTCCAGTTGCGCCTGGAAGCCGGCCAGGTCGGTGCCCGAGGCCTTGGCCATGTGCTCCAACGCGGTCTTGCTCGCGGCGTTTTTCGCGTTCATCAGCGCCACCACTTCAAACCAGGCGCCGGTCAACGCTTTGCCCAGGGCCGGGTTGTCCTGCAGGGTCTGGGTGTTGACCACCATCATGTCCATGATCTCGCCAGGGATCTGGCTGGAATTGAACACTTCGCTCACGCCGGGCTGGGCCTTGATGTCCGAGAGCATCGGGTTCCAGGTGGTGACGGCCTTGACCTGGTCGGTGTTGAAGGCGGCAGAGATGTCGGCGTCGGAGGTATTGACGACTTTCAGGTCTTTCTCGGCGAGACCAACCGAATCCAGGGCGCGGGCCAGCAGGTAATGGGACACCGACAGTTCCACCAGGTTGACGTCCATGCCCTTGAGATCGGTGACTTTCTTGCCTTCGCCCTTGAGGACGATGCCGTCGTTGCCATTGGAGAAGTCGCTGACGATCAGCGCGGTGCTGTCCACGCCACCGGCGGCGGGAATGGTCAGGGCGTCCATGTTGGTCATGGTGCAGCCGTCGAACTGACCGGCGGTGTACTGGTTGATGGATTCGACGTAATCGTTGAGCTGCACGACATCGATCTTGATGCCGTATTTTTTCGCCCATTTGTCGACGATGCCTTGGCTACCGGCGTATTCCCAGGGCATCCAACCGGCATAAATGGTCCAGCAGACGCTGAAGTGGTCTTTTTGAGCAGCGGCGGATGAGAAGCTCACGAGGGCCGAGAGGACGGCGAGGAGCAGGGCGGACAGACGAAGCTTGAACATGGTGGTTCTCCAGTTGATCAAGGGCGGACAGGAGCAACGCGGCACCGCGAACGGTGGCTTGTCTCCCGGGCTTTTGTCCCGCCGTGTAACCTCAACTGGAGGTCGCCAACTCTCGGACCAGTCACTCGCCAGAGGCGAGCCGGAACCCTAGTCAGCCATTGCAAATTGTGGTGCCGCGAACCTGTGATGACTCCTGCACGGGGTTTGTTAAAGCGAGAGCCGTGCCAATTCGGGCAAAGGCCCGGGTTAGAGAGGGCAGGTGTTGGGGAGAGAATGCTTGGGGGCGGATTTGTGCTTGCTTGTGGTGCCGTCGCGCACCGGAAGAGGGCGACGAGCGACATGTTTCTAGTTGTTGCCAGGTCGCACCAGATTCCGATTTTGCTGTCTGAATATGCGTCAGTCACACAAAGTTGGCTGCCGCCCATCAGCGTCGCTGATGCGGCTCATTCGCGGTCCAGGAGGCCGCCATGTATCGACGACTGCTCCTCATTGCGTTTCTCGGTTTGACTCTTTCGGCCTGCGTGCCTTACTACGACGGAGACTCGAGCTACTACCGTTCCGAGGTCTATACCTCACCGGCACCGGTCTATTACGGTGGCGGGAGTTATTATTCGGCTCCGCGTGGCTATTACGCCCCGCGGTATTACCAACCGGCGCCGCGCTATTACTCGGCACCGCGTTACTACCAACCGGCGCCGCGCCATTACTCGGCACCGCGTTACTACCAGCAAGGCCCACGCTACTACTCGCCACCGCGAGCGGCGTACCGGTCTTATCCGAATCGGGGTGGCTGGGACGGCCATGACCGGGGCGGCTGGAATGACGACCGACGCGGTCGAGGCGGACGTGATCATCGGGGACGCGGCGATCACGATGGACGGGGCAGTCACCGCTGATCCCAGGGCAACAGAAAGCGGCGCATAAAGCGCCGCTTTTTTGTGCCTGCAATAAACCCGATGGGATAGCTCTTGTGGGAGTTGCTGACGCGTTACTCGTTAGACAAATCCGCCAACGGATGCCGACCTTCCCACGCCTTGTGAAAGTGCGCCTCGACCGCCGCCTCGGGCACATGGTTGATGTCCGGCCAGTGCCAACGGGGCTTGTGGTCCTTGTCGATCAGCCGCGCGCGCACGCCTTCGCTGAATTCCGGATGGCGACAGCAGTTGAGGCTCAAGGTGTATTCCATCCGGAACACGCCGGCCAAGGACAAATGCCGGGCACGGGCGATCTGTTCCCAGACCAGATGAGCGGTCAGCGGGGAGCCTTCGCTCATGGTCTTGGCCGCGCGGGCGATCAACGGGTCCGGGTGGTCCACCAACAAACTGAGCGCTTTCCAGGCGCAGCGCACATCGCTGACATCCAGCCATTCATCGATTTTCTGCCGACGTGGTAGCCATTGGGCTTCGGGCATTTGGCCGACCGCTTCCTGTTGCAGGGCCTTGAGCAGGCTGTTGAGCTGCACCTCGGTCTGTTCCTGCCAGTTGAGTTGCAGCAGGCCTTCGATCAGGTCGTCCTGTTGTTCATCCAGCAAAAAGCGGTCGGCCAGGTCCAGGTCGATGGCGTCCCGGGCATTCATGTGGGCGCCGGTCAGGCCGAGAAACAGCCCGAGCTTGCCGGGCAGGCGCGACAAGAACCAACTGGCGCCGACATCCGGGTACAGGCCGATGCTGATTTCCGGCATGGCCAGGCGACTGCTTGGCGTGACGATGCGGGTACTGGCGCCTTGCAGCAGGCCCATGCCGCCGCCCAGTACATAACCGTGGCCCCAGCACAGCAGGGGTTTGGGGTAGGTATGCAGGTTGAAGTCCAAGCGGTATTCCGCGGCGAAGAATTGGGCCGCCAACGGCGGCACTTCGCCGGGATGGGCGCGGCAGGCTTCCACCAAGCTGCGCACTTCACCGCCGGCGCAGAACGCCTTGGCGCCATTGCCGCGCAACAGCACACACACGACCTGTGGCTCCCGGGCCCAGGCATCGAGACGATCACGCAAGGCGTTGATCATCGGCAGGGACAAGGCATTCAAGGATTTTTCGGCGTCCAGGGTGGCGATGCCGATACGGGCACCGTCGATGCCGGTGAGCTCTTCGAAGTGCAGATTCATCGTGACCTCGATCAGAAATTTGAATAATCAGTATGACCGCTGCGTGGGAAAGTGCTGGTTCTGCGTCAGATCAATTGACAAGCCATGTAGGCTTTCCTAGGGTGCGCCCATTGTTTTTACCGGATGCAACCATGACTGCCGACGACCGTATCAAACTCGAACCGAGCTGGAAGCAGGCACTGCGTGCCGAGTTCGACCAGCCCTACATGGCGGAGTTGCGCGAATTCCTACGTCGGGAGTACGCCGCCGGCAAGGAAATTTATCCACCGGCACCGCTGATTTTCAACGCCCTCAACTCCACGCCGCTGGATAAGGTCAAGGTGGTGATCCTCGGCCAGGATCCGTATCACGGCCCGGGCCAGGCCCATGGCTTGTGTTTCTCGGTGCAACCGGGTGTGCCGGCGCCGCCGTCGCTGGTCAATATCTACAAGGAGTTGAAGCGCGATCTGAACATCGACATGCCCAACCACGGCTATCTGCAAAGCTGGGCCGACCAGGGCGTGTTGCTGCTCAACACTACCATGACCGTGGAGCGTGCCAACGCCAACGCCCACGCAGGCAAGGGCTGGCAGCATTTCACCGACCGGGTCATCGAAGTGGTCAGCGAACACCAACAGAACCTGGTCTTCCTGTTATGGGGCGCCCATGCCCAGAGCAAGCAGAAACTGATCGACGCTACCAAGCACTTGGTGCTGACCTCGGTTCACCCGTCACCGTTGTCGGCTTATCGGGGTTTTCTGGGGTGCGGGCATTTCAGTCGGGCCAACAAGTTCCTCGAGCAACATGGCGAGGCGCCTATTGATTGGCGGTTGCCGCCGCTTTAAGTGGTCGGCAGTCAGGGCCCCATCGCGAGCCCAGACAACCCAAAACCCGTGGCGAGGGAGCTTGCTCCCGCTCGGCTGCGCAGCAGTCGCAAAATCGGATCATGCGGTCCGGCTGAAAAAATGCAGAGGCCTGCTTCGCAGGCCAGCGGGAGCAAGCTCGCTCGCCACATTGGGTTTGTGTGGAGCCGAAATTGGAGCTCGACCAAAGTCCCTGTGGGAGTGAGCTTGCTCGCGATGAAGGCAACTTGGTCTATAAGTCCGAACCCGGCTTGCGCATCCAATACCTGAACAACGGCTCCGCCAGAAACAACACAAACAGCAATCGCATCACCTGCAACGCTGTCACCAATGGCACTGACAGTTGCAATGTTTCCGCCGTCAGGCTCATTTCCGCGATGCCGCCGGGCATCATACCGAGTGTCAGTGAACGCAGATCCAGATGGGTCAAGGTGCTCAAGCCTAGGGCTGCAAGCGTGGCGATCAGCATCGTCAACACCGTGCCGATCAGGGTACGCCCCATGAACGACGGCGCCCGACGAAAGAACTGCCGGTTGAAATGACAACCCAATCCGCTGCCGATCAACCACTGGCCGACCTGGCTGGCGCCGTTGGGCAGGCCGATGTGCAGGTCCCAACCGACGCTCACCGCCGCACTTACCAGCAAGGGTCCGAACAACCAGGGGTTGGGTTGGCGCAATCGCTCCCAGACCCAGGCGAGCAGGGCGCCCGCCGGGAACAGGATCGCCAGCCACAGCCAGTCCACCGTCGTGGCGTGTTGCACCGGCGAGCCTTCGCCCAACAGGTACTTGAAGGCTGCCGGCACGCACAACACTACCACCAGCACCCGCAGGCTCTGGCCTGCTGCAACACGACTAAGGTCCGCGCCGTTGCGGGCGCCGAGGTTGACCATTTCGCCGGAACCGCCCGGCATGCTCGAGAAGAACGCGGTGGCGCGCTCCTCGCCAGTGCGACGCATTAGCCAGACACTCACCACGCTGGACACGCTGGTGATCAGCGCACCGAAGAAGATCAGGCCGAAGTGGCTCAGCACCTGCTCCATCACCACAGGAGTGAAGTGCAGGCCGATACCGATGCCCACCACCCATTGGCCGCACTTACGGCCGCCGGGGATTTCCATCAATTGCCACGGCGTCAGGCAGCGCACCAGGATGATCGCCAACAACGAGCCGACCATCCAGGGCAAAGGCCAGCCGATCAGGCTGGCCAGGTAACCGCCGGCCAGGCCGACCAGCGGTGTTCCCCACCATTGTCTGAATGTCGCCTCAGACATTGGCCAGGGCGCGACGTTGAGCGGCGCGGCGACGCCAGATTCGCAGCAATGGCATGAACAGCATGATCGCTGTCAGGATCCAGCAGCCGAACGTGATCGGGCTCGACCAGAGGATCTCCAGTGCACCGTTGGAAATCGACAGCGCACGCCGCAGGTTCTGCTCCATCAGGCCACCGAGGATGAAGCCCAGCAGCACTGGCGACAGCGGGAAGTCCAGCTTGCGCAGGATATAGCCGAAGATGCCGATACCGATCATCAGGAACAGGTCGAACGTGGTGGCATGCACCGCATAGACACCGATCCCGGTGATGATCGCGATGACCGGCACCAGCGCCCAGTTCGGCACCGCCAGGATCCGGGTGAAGATGCGGATCATCGGGATGTTGAGGATCACCAGCATGATGTTGGCGACGAACAACGACGCGATCAGGCCCCAGACGATGTCCGGCTGTTGCTGGAACAGCAGTGGACCGGGCGTGATGTTGTACAGCGACAGCGCGCCGATCATCACCGCGGTGGTGCCCGAGCCGGGAACACCGAGGGTCAGCATTGGCACCAGCGCACCGCAGGCCGCGCCACCGATGGCTGTTTCCGGGGCGGCGAGGCCGCGCTTGTCGCCCTGGCCGAACGTGCCACCGGCGCCGGCAATGCGTTTTTCCGTCATGTAGGCCACGGCACTGGCCAGGGTCGCACCAGCACCCGGCAGCACGCCCATGATGAAACCGAGCACGCCGCAGCGCAGGTTCACAGTGAAGACCGACGCGGCTTCCTTGAAGTTGAACATCATCCGCCCGGTAGCTTTCACTGCCTCCTGGCCGCGATGGGTTTTTTCCAGCAGCAACAGGATTTCGCTGATGGAGAACAGGCCCAGCACCAGCACGACGAACTGGATGCCGTCGGTCAAGTGGATGTTGTCACCGGTGAAGCGGTATACGCCGCTGTTGGCATCGATTCCGACACTGGACAGGAACAGGCCGATCAGCGCCGCGATGAAGGTCTTGAGCGGTCGGTCGCCGGCCATGCCGCCGAGGCAGACAATGGCGAACACCATCAGGACGAAATATTCCGCCGGCCCGAAGGCAATCGCCCATTTGGCCAGCAACGGTGCGAACAACACCATGCCGCAGGTGGCGATGAACGCGCCGATGAACGAACTCCACGCCGACAGCGACAACGCCACGCCGGCCAGGCCTTGGCGGGCCATTGGATAGCCATCGAGGGTGGTCATCACGGTGGAAGCTTCACCCGGGATGTTGAGCAGGATCGAGCTGATACGTCCGCCGTATTCGCAACCCAGGTACACCGCGGCCAGCAGGATCAGCGCCGATTCCGGCGGCAGCCCCAGGGCAAAGGCAATCGGGATCAGCAGCGCCACGCCGTTGATCGGGCCCAGGCCCGGCAGCAGGCCGACCACGGTGCCGATCAGGGTGCCGGTCAGTGCCGTGACGAGGTTGTAGGGGGTCAGTGCAACGCCAAAACCCTGGCCGAGATAATTCAGGGTATCCATATCAATTCTCCAGGACGTCGAGCAGGCCCAGGGGCAGCGGCACGTCCATCAGCTTGTCGAACAACAGGTAAAGACCGATGGCCATCAGGCTGATGATCACCACGCTGGGCACCCAGCGACCGCCGTAAAGGCGCGCCATCGGCACGCCGATCAGGATGCTGGCAAGAATGAAGCCCAAGGGTTCGAAGGTGCCGGCGAAGACCAGCAGCAGCACCACGCAGATACCGATTTTCTGCAAGGTTTCGCGGTCCAGGTGCGGGTCTTCGTCGCTATGCACGATGGGCGTCGGGCGAAACAGCATGTACAGCAATGCCAGCCCCATCAGCCCGAGCATCAGCAAGGGAAAGGCGCGCGGGCCGACCGGTTCGTAGGAAAAGGCCGCTTGATAGGGCCAGGCCATCAGCGCCAGGCCGATACAGGCCAGTAGCAGCACCGCGGCAAAAATACGTTGGATGGTGAGCATGACTAACTCCTGGGCGGCGCCGACAGTGCCGGCGCCGCCGCGAGAACAGAGACGGTTACTGGATCAGGCCGAACTCTTTGGCCAGCACCTTGTAATCAGCCACTTGTTTCTTCACATAGGCATCCAGTTCCGGGCCGGTCATGGCGAACGGGAACAGCTCGCGCTGGTCGCGCAACTTGGCGAACTCTTCGGAAGCCAGCAGTTTGTCGAACGCATCTTTCCACCAGGCGTAGTCTTCGTCGCTGACCTTTGGCCCGAGGTAGAAGCCACGGACCACTGGCCAGAGGATGTCGTAGCCTTGTTCGCGAGCGGTCGGGATGTCTTTCATTTCCGGCTCGTCCAGGCGTTTATCGGAGAACACCGCCAACAGACGCATGTCACCACTCTGGATGTGCGGCATGGAGTCGGAAATGTCCGTACTGCCGACCTGAATATGGCCGCCGAGCAGGGCTGTGGCGATTTCACCACCGCCTTCGAGTGCCACGTAGCGCAGTTTGCGCGGGTCGATGCCGGCAGCCTTGGCGATCAGGGCGGTTTGCATCCAGTCCTGGCTGCCGACGGTGCCGCCGGAACCGATGACCACGGAACCTGGATCTTTCTTCAGGGCCTGTACCAGATCATCGAGGTTCTTGTAGGGCGAATCGCTCTTTACCGCGATGGCGCCGTAGCTGGTGCCAACGGCCGCCAGCCAGCGCACGGCGTTTTCATCGAAACGACCGAACTTGCCTTGCGCCAGGTTCAACAGCGAACCGCTGGACCAGGCCACCAGCGTGCCGGCGTCGGCCGGGCGTTGGGCGACCACTGCGTTGTACGCCACCGCGCCGACACCGCCGGGCATGTAGGTCACACGCATGGGTTTGGTCAGCAGTTTCTGGTTCACCAGCGCGCTTTGCGCCAGTTTGCACGTCAGGTCGAAGCCGCCGCCCGGTGCCGCCGGGGCGATGCATTCGGGGCGCTTGGGCTCCTTGGATGGATCAGCGGCGAGCAACTGCCCGGCGAACATCAGGCATCCGGCGGCCAGGGCTACTTTACGCAGTGAAAGGTTCATTGTTGTCTCCACAGGATTGTTGTTATGCGTGGTGAAAATGTGTCGTTGACAGATCCCGCCCAAGTCATCGCTGACGGGGCGCGCAGGTCATTACCGGGATTGAATGCAGGGCGACACCGCCCAAGGCGGTCTGGTTGAAGCGAGAAGGGCGAGCAGGCGCTGGGGCCTGTAGCTGCATGGACAGCATGGTGAATACTCCGCTTTTATTCTTCTTATTCAGGACGAAAATGCTTCGTGGCATTTTTCATTCGCGATCGGGCGCCGCGACGGTCAGTCGAAACTATCCGTAAAGGGACTCTAACGGCCCAACCTTTCGCTAACCTTTCAAAAGCTTTCAGCGTGTTTTTTGGCTTCACACTGGCGGATGCGGCTGTAAACTCCGCGCCAAAGAATGGCGTCGGCCATCCCTGAATCGAGGAATAACCCATGCGTGTTCTGCTCGTCGAAGACCATCTGCAGCTCGCCGAAAGCGTTGCCCAAGCGCTCAAGAGTGCCGGTTTGACCGTGGACGTGCTGCACGACGGCGTCGCGGCCGACCTGGCCTTGAGCAGCGAGGAATACGCCGTGGCGGTCCTGGATGTCGGGCTGCCGCGCATGGACGGCTTCGAGGTGTTGGCGCGTCTGCGGGCCCGTGGCAAGACCTTGCCGGTACTGATGCTGACCGCTCGCAGCGACGTCAAGGACCGCGTCCATGGCCTGAACCTCGGCGCCGACGATTACCTGGCCAAGCCATTCGAGCTCACTGAGCTGGAGGCCCGGGTCAAGGCACTGTTGCGCCGCAGCGTACTGGGCGGCGAGCGCCAGCAGCGCTGTGGCGGGCTGGTCTATGACCTGGACACCCGCCGGTTTACCCTCGACGATGAACTGTTGACGCTGACCTCCCGTGAGCAAGCCGTGCTGGAGGCGTTGATCGCCCGGCCGGGGCGGGTGATGAGCAAGGAGCAACTGGCGGCCCAGGTGTTCGGCCTGGACGAAGAGGCCAGCCCCGACGCCATCGAAATCTACGTCCATCGCCTACGCAAGAAACTCGATGGTCATGCGGTGGCGATCGTGACGTTCCGCGGCCTGGGCTACCTGCTGGAAAATCGCAATGCATAAGCCCGACAGCCTGCGCTGGCGGCTGCTTCGCAACCTCGCGCTGCTGCTGGTGGTATTGATGCTCGCCAGCGGCTTGAGCGCCTATTGGAACGGTCGCGAGGCTGCCGACACCGCCTACGATCGGACCCTGCTGGCTTCGGCACGGACCATCGCTGCGGGCCTTTCGGCGCGTGACGGCAGCCTCAGTGCGGATGTGCCCTACGTGGCCCTGGATACTTTCGCCTACGACAGCGCCGGACGCATTTATTACCAGGTCAATGACATCGACAAGAAGCTGATTTCCGGCTATGAAAACCTCCCCGGTCCGCCGCCCGGCACGCCGCGCACGGACGATTACCCAGCCCTGGCGCGCTTTTACAACGCTCGCTATCAGGGCCAGAACGTGCGGGTGGTGAGCCTGCTCAAGGCCGTGAGCGAGCCGAACATGAACGGCATGGCGGAAATTCGTGTAGCGGAGACTGAAGAGGCGCGGGTCAGCATGGCCCGCGGGCTGATGGCCGACACGCTGTTGCGCCTGGGCATGCTGGCCGTGGGCGCGCTGCTGTTGGTGTGGTTTGCAGTCAGCGCGGCATTGCGCCCGTTGGAACGCTTGCGCACGGCGGTGGAAGAGCGCCAGTCGGATGACCTGCGGCCATTGCCCCTGGTGGAAGTGCAGCATGAACTCTGGCCGTTGGTGCGCGCCCTCAACCATTTCACCGAGCGTCTGCGCGGGCAATTCGAACGCCAGGCGCAATTCATTGCCGATGCCGCCCATGAATTGCGTACGCCCCTGGCTGCACTCAAGGCCCGCCTTGAGCTGGGCTTGCGAGCCAGCGAACCGGCGACCTGGCGTGAAACCCTGGAAACTGCGGCCCAGGGTACTGACCGGTTAACCCACCTGGCTAACCAATTGCTGTCCTTGGCGCGTGTGGAAAACGGCGCCCGGGCCATTGCCGAGGGCGGCGCGCAACTGCTTGATCTCAGCCAGTTGGCTCGTGAGTTGGGCATGGCCATGGCCCCGCTGGCCCATGCCCGAGGGGTGGCGCTGGCCCTGGAAGCCGACGAGCCTGTGTGGTTGCGGGGCGAGCCGACCTTGTTGAACGAGTTGTTGAGCAACCTGGTGGACAACGCCCTGGCCCATACCCCATCGGGCGGCAATGTAATCTTGCGGGTTTCTGCGCCGGCCGTGCTGGAGGTCGAGGACGATGGCCCCGGCATTCCGCTGCACGAGCGGGATCGGGTGTTCGAGCGCTTCTATCGACGCAACCAGCAAGTGGCCGGCTCCGGCCTGGGGTTGGCGATCGTGGGTGAAATCTGCCGTGCCCACTTGGCGCAGATTACCTTGCATGATGGGCTTGAGCGGGGGTTGAAGGTGCGGGTGAGTTTTATCCCAGGTTCAGATTGAGCCAAGGCCGAACACTGTTGTGGCGAGGGGATTTATCCCCGTCGGGCGCGCAGCGCCCCAGGATTTGCTATCACTGCGGTGTGTCTGTTCGGTCGATGGGGGCCGCTTCGCAGCCCAACGGGGATAAATCCCCTCACCACAGGTCAGCATCTGGCCCAGATTTCCTGCTTGTCAGGCTGGGCTTAATAAAACATCGACCGCGCTTCTTCGATATCCACGCAGCGGGCCTTGTTGTCCGGGTCGATCCCCAGTTTCTTGAAAGCCGGGACTGAAAACACATCAATTCGGCTGAGCGGGTGATCGGTGTCCTTGTAGCAATACAGCGCCGCGATCTGCACCAGGTCGACATAATCGATTTGCTTGGAATCCCGGGTGAAATCCAGATACAGCCCCGGCAGCTTCACCAACCGCTCCGGAAACTCCCAGACGCTAAGTAGTTTGTCCCCCAGTACCGGGTGAATCGTTTCGATGACGTGGTTGAGGCTGACCGGGTCCGACAGCAATTCATTGTTGTCTTGCGCATACGTCAGGATCGGCAACACGCCGATCTGGTGCACCAGCCCACCCAACGCGGCCTGGTCGGGCTTGAGTTGGGTGTAACCGCGACACAGCGCATAGCTGACGCCGGCGATCTCCAGGCTCTTGCGCCAGACCTCGCGCATCTTCAGTTCCACCACCTCGGAGCGGGCGTGGAAAATTTGCTCCATGACCAGGCCGATGGCCAGGTTGCTGCTGTAGTTGACGCCCAATCGAGTGATGGCCGTGTGCAGGTCGGTGACTTCCTGGGTGGCGCGCAGCAGTGGGCTGTTGACCACCTTTATCAGGCGTGCCGAGAGGGCCGTATCGCGGCCGATCACTTTGCTCAGGTTGCTGACGCTGATTTCCGGGTCTTCGGCGGCCCGGCGAATCTGCAGGGCCACTTCCGGTAATGTCGGCAGAACCAAGTCATCGTTATCGATGGCTTGCACCAAATCCCGTTGGACCTTATCCGCCAAATCGCTCATTTCGGTTCTCTAGGGTATTGCGGCAAATGCTGCGATCAGCGCTGGATTTCGCGGTCGCGATCCAGTTCGTAAGGCAGGTCCAACAGTTGAAGGCGTGGGCCTTCCAAGGCACCGAGGTGCAGATTGTCATCTTCTGCTGCTTCGGCCTGCAATACTGCCAGCAGTTCAATATTTCCTTCGCCGCGGGCGGCAATCACCACTTCGCCGATGGAACTGCCATGCGTGGGGGAGAACAGCGCTGTGCCGGGCTCCGGCAGTTCGCTGGCGTCCAGTTGCAGGCGATACAGGCGTCGCTTGAGCTTGCCCAGGTATTGCATGCGGGCGACGATTTCCTGGCCGGTGTAGCAGCCTTTCTTGAAACTCACGCCGCCGACGGCTTGCAGGTTGAGCATCTGTGGGATGAACAGTTCGCGGGTGGCCGGCATGACCTGGCCGATTCCTGCGCGGATCTGGCCCAGCAGCCAGGGGTTCAGGTCCGCTTCGGCCAGTTCTGCGCCCAGGCGGGTTCGCAGCGTCTGTGCCTGTTCGGCAGGGGCCCACAATTCGGCGCGACCGGGAGATACGCGGATGGCGATCAAGGCTTCATGGCGAGCCACGCTGTCGGTGTCGCTCGGCAGTTCGAGGCCCAGGTCGGTCAGCGCCTTGTCGGCGTTTTCCAGGCCGAAGCGAACCCAGGCCGCGCTTTCATCGGTGAGCTTGGACTTGGAGAACACGGCATATTTTTTCAAGTCGGCCAGTTGCGGTTCGAGCAACTCGGTGGCCATGGCCATCAATACACCGTCACCTTCAAGCAGAATGCGGAAACTCGATTGCATCCGGCCTTTCTGGGTGCAGCGGGCGCCGAGGCTGGCTCGTCTGTCGCTCAAGTAGTCGAGGTTGCAGGTCAATTGGCCTTGCAGGAATTTGCTGGCATCCACGCCGCGGACCGCGAGGACGCCTTCGTGGGACAGGGTGCAGAAAAAAACGGAATCAGCCATGGGTCATCGCAGGATAAAAGGTCTGGTAGACATCATAAGGGGGCGCCCTTGAAATGGGTAGTTCACAAAGGATCGGTGGTGCCCGACCAAAGCTGTCTGTTCCACTGCGGCGGGGCCTGTATACTTGCGCTCTATTTGAGGAGCGCTCCATGGTCGAAGATGTTGAACTGAATCGCCTCTACTGGCACAGCCGCCGCGGCATGCTTGAGCTGGACGTGTTGCTGGTGCCATTCGTCAAAGAGGTCTATCCCCATCTCAATGAAGTGGACCGCGCGTGCTATGTCCGCCTGCTCGAATGCGAGGATCAGGACATGTTCGGCTGGTTCATGGAGCGCAGTGAATCCGAAGACCCTGAGTTGCAGCGCATGGTCCGGATGATTCTGGACCGTGTCCAGCCCAAGTAATCGCTTCGAATGCCGCTGGCAGGCCTCCGGGCAACTGCTGGCGGCTTATCTGCTGGCCCAGGTGTTCGCCCTGGGTTCGTTGTGCCTGTTGTCCGTCCCATCCTGGTTCGCAGCGCTTGGCATTGTATTGTGCCTGGCCCATGGTGCCTGGGTGTTCCCCCGATATGTCGTGCTGACCCATCGCCGGGCTTTCTGCGGGTTGCGTCGTAATGCCGCTGGCTGGCAACTCTGGAGCCGGGCCGATGGGTGGCGGGCTGTGCAACTGCGCCCCGATAGCCTGGCGCTGCCGATGATCGTCGTGCTGCGTTTTCGCGTGCAGGGTGAACGGCGGGTCCGGTCGGTGTGTGTGCCGCGCGACGCGCTGGCGCCGGATGTTCATCGGCGCCTGCGGGTGCAGCTCAGGTTCAGTCGGCGTAGGTGGGCGGCACCAGGATAGTGTCCAGTGCCTCGGGCAGCAGGTTCGGGTAGTCGAGGGTGTAATGCAGCCCCCGGCTTTCCTTGCGTTCCATGGCCGAGCGAATCATCAGTTCGGCCACCTGGGCCAGGTTGCGCAGTTCGATCAGGTCGCGACTGACTTTATAGTTGCTGTAGAACTCGTCGATTTCATCCAGCAGCAAGCGCACCCGATGTTGTGCTCGTTGCAGGCGCTTGTTGGTGCGCACGATGCCCACGTAGTCCCACATGAATCGCCGTAGTTCGTCCCAGTTGTGCGCGATGATCACGTCTTCATCCGAATCGGTGACCTGGCTGGCGTCCCACGAGGGCAGGGCGGCTGGAACGGCAATCTGCGGCAATTGCGCCAGGATGTCTGCCGCCGCCGAGCGGGCGTAGACGAAGCATTCCAGCAGCGAGTTGCTGGCCATGCGGTTGGCGCCATGCAGGCCGGTGAAGCTGGTTTCGCCAATGGCGTACAGGCCAGGCACGTCGGTGCGGCCCTGTTGGTCGACCATCACGCCACCGCAGGTGTAATGCGCTGCCGGCACCACCGGAATCGGCTGCTTGGTGATGTCGATGGAGAACTCCAGGCAGCGTTCGTACACCGTCGGGAAGTGGCTCTTGATGAACGCTTCGGGCTTGTGGCTGATGTCCAGGTAAACGCAATCGATACCCAGGCGCTTCATTTCGTGGTCGATGGCCCGGGCGACGATGTCGCGCGGCGCCAGTTCGGCGCGCGGATCGAAGCGTTGCATGAAGCGTTCGCCGTTGGGCAGTTTCAGGTGGGCCCCTTCGCCACGCAGGGCTTCGGTGATCAGGAAACTCTTGGCCAGCGGGTGATAGAGGCAGGTGGGGTGAAACTGGTTGAACTCCAGGTTCGCCACCCGGCAACCCGAACGCCAGGCCATGGCAATGCCATCGCCGCAGGCGCCGTCGGGGTTGCTGGTATAAAGGTAGACTTTCGCTGCGCCGCCGGACGCCAGGATGACGAAGCGCGCACCGTAGGTATCGACTTCACCGGTGCCGCGATTGAGCACGTAGGCACCGAGGCAGCGATCGCCGTCCAGGCCCAGGCGTTTTTCGGTGATCAGGTCGACCGCGACGCGCTGTTCCAGCAACTCGATGTTCGGCCGCAGTCGCGCCTGGGCGAGCAGGGTCTTGAAGATCGCTGCACCGGTGGCGTCGGCCGCATGGATGATGCGTCGATGGCTGTGACCGCCTTCGCGCGTCAAGTGGAACTCGAAACCGCCGTCTTCGGTGCCCGATTGTTCGTCACGGGTAAACGGTACGCCTTGGTCGATCAGCCACTGGATGGCTTCCCTGCTGTGTTCCACGGTGAAACGCACCGCCTGTGGATTGCAAAGGCCACCACCGGCGTTGAGGGTGTCGTCGACATGGGACTCAATGGTGTCGGTATCGTCCAGTACGGCTGCGACGCCGCCCTGGGCCCAGAAGGTCGAACCGTTGGCCAGGTCGCCCTTGCTCAGTACTGCAATGCGCAAATGCGCAGGCAAAGTCAGCGCAAGGCTCAATCCGGCGGCTCCGCTGCCGATTACCAGAACATCGTGTTGAAACTGTTGGCTCATTCGAATGGTTTCCGCTCAAGGCGAC
The DNA here is from genome assembly GCF_900100135.1 of Pseudomonas sp. NFACC05-1. Taxonomy (NCBI): domain Bacteria; kingdom Pseudomonadati; phylum Pseudomonadota; class Gammaproteobacteria; order Pseudomonadales; family Pseudomonadaceae; genus Pseudomonas; species Pseudomonas sp. NFACC05-1. Next base: position 68,472 of record NZ_FMTR01000011.1, read on the forward strand.
CCGGGTCGGGGTTGGCGCAAGACACCGCTTCAACGGGTCAGGCAGCCACGCAGCCCACTAGTATATAGAGGGGGGGATCGGCACAATAGCCGGGCATTCATGGCAATGTGAAACCAGCGTGACGGAAAAGCGACACGCTTCGTCGGATTGCCGGTTTGGGTACAACGTCGATAAGGCCGCCGTTTCGAGGATAGAACGCTGTTTATCTCGTCACGGTTGCCTGATATTCAGTGTACAGCGCTATAGATAGCGGGAACTTTTGCCAAGCGCCTACGTTCAATAGACGGTTGTCTGCAAAAGGGAGCAGCGTCGGGTTGGTGCAAGATTTCGATTGGAGTCTCTGCCGTCAGGCCCGGTGACAGATTATTCGCGCAGCCGGGGAATCTCCTGCTGCGTTTTTCGTGCGTGCCGAGATCAGAGCGCGCCGGAAACTTGCTTGGAAGGGGGAGAACTTTTGCGAAAAGCCCGAGTCTATGTTTGCAAGCCCGGTCAATTAGTAATGCAAGCCTCCTTCGAGCTTATCGAGGAGTGTTCATGCTAACCCAGGAAGAGGATCAGCAGCTGGTCGAGCGCGTCCAACGCGGCGACAAGCGAGCTTTCGATCTGCTAGTGCTTAAATACCAGCACAAAATTCTCGGGTTGATCGTGCGTTTCGTGCACGACACCCATGAAGCGCAGGATGTCGCTCAGGAAGCCTTCATCAAGGCCTACCGCGCACTTGGTAATTTTCGCGGGGACAGCGCGTTTTATACGTGGCTTTACCGCATCGCCATCAACACGGCGAAAAACTATCTGGTTTCACGCGGCCGCCGGCCGCCGGATAGCGATGTAAGTTCTGAGGATGCCGAGTTCTATGATGGCGATCATGGCCTCAAGGATCTCGAGTCACCAGAACGTGCGTTGCTGCGGGATGAGATCGAAGGCACCGTCCATCGAACCATCCAGCAATTGCCCGAAGATTTGCGTACGGCTTTAACTTTACGCGAGTTCGACGGTCTGAGTTACGAAGACATTGCGAGCGTCATGCAATGTCCTGTAGGCACCGTGCGCTCCCGGATCTTCCGCGCCCGGGAGGCCATTGATAAAGCCCTGCAACCTTTGTTGCAGGAAAACTAGAGACAGCGGCGACAGCCAAGAGAGGAACGCCATGAGTCGTGAAGCCCTGCAGGAATCGCTGTCCGCAGTGATGGATAACGAAGCGGACGAACTGGAATTGCGTCGGGTATTGAATGCCTTCGACGATGTTGAAACCCGTGAGACCTGGGCTCGTTACCAGATCGCCCGGGCCGTGATGCACAAGGATTTGTTGCTTCCACGCCTGGACATCGCTGCGGCCGTTTCCGCTGCATTGGCTGACGAAGCCGTACCGGCTAAAGCCTCTCGCGGACCATGGCGCAGCCTGGGTCGCCTGGCAGTAGCCGCTTCGGTCACCGTGGCCGTACTGGCCGGTGTGCGCCTGTACAACCAGGATGAGATTGCCGGCGTGCAGATGGCGCAGCAATCCAACCAGCCTGGCCTGGCCGCTCCACAGGTCAAGGGCCCAGCGGTACTGGCCGGTTACAGCGAAGGCTCGGAAACCGCAGGCCCAATGGTCAATGGTGTTCTGCAAGGCCAACCTGGCTGGCATGATCAGCGTCTGCCCAACTACCTGCGTCAGCATGCTCAGCAAGCTGCCCTGAAAGGTACTGAAAGCGCACTGCCTTACGCCCGTGCAGCCAGCATGGAAAATCGTTAATAAGGAAAACCATTGCGCGCCATACCTCTATTCACGCTTCTGCTTGGTGGCTGGTGTGCGATTCCAGCCCATGCCGATGAGGCTCAGGATTGGTTGAATCGCCTGAGTCAAGCCGAGCAGCAGCAGAGCTTCCAGGGCACTTTCGTTTACGAGCGCAACGGTAGTTTTTCTACCCATAACATCTGGCATCGCGTCCAGGATGGCAAAGTCCGCGAGCGGTTACTCCAGCTCGACGGCTCGGCACAGGAAGTCCTGCGCATTGATGGGCATACTCAATGCGTCAGTGGCTCCTTGATCGCGGGGCTGGGCAATACGCCTGACGGCACCTCACGTGCGCTCGATCCGCAAAAACTCAAGAATTGGTATGACCTGGCCGTCATTGGCAAGTCGCGCGTGGCCGGGCGTCAAGCGGTCATTGTGGCGATGACGCCAAAGGACCAGCATCGCTATGGTTTCGAGCTGCACCTGGATAAAGAGACCGGCTTGCCGCTCAAGTCCCTGTTGCTCAATGACAAGGGCCAGTTGCTCGAACGTTTCCAGTTCACCCGCTTGAATGTCGCCGCGCCGACAGACGGTGATCTGCAAGCCAGCGCCGAATGCAAGGCTGTCACGCAGGATTCCGCCAAGGTCGTCGCGGTGAAAGCCGCCTGGCACTCGGACTGGCTTCCGCCTGGGTTCGAGCTGTCCAGCAGTGCCGTGCGCAAGGACCCGGACACTCAGGTCCAGGTCAACAGCTTGATGTACGACGATGGCCTGGCGCGCTTCTCGGTGTTCCTGGAGCCGTTGAACGGTGCCAACGCCACTGATACCCGTACTCAGCTCGGCCCGACGGCTGCCGTCTCCCGCAGGCTCACGACGCCCCAGGGTGAGATGATGGTCACGGTGGTCGGTGAGATTCCTATCGGTACGGCGGAACGGATTGCGCTTTCCATGCGTTCCGACGTCACGGCAACTCAATAGCCTGCTGGCTGGATGGGTGGTTCGATTGTGCGAGAGGCTGATGATGCCAGGGCTTGATCGAAATGCCGAAACTTTCTGTCAGTATTTTCATTTGCAAAAACCCAGCTTTTTTTCTATAGGTCAGAGCCGCTCGGCCCTGGCCTTGTCTGTTTCCGGAACAAAAATACCGGCGTATCTTTTCCTGGTATTCCTTGCTCCATATCGCTTAACCATGCTCGTCGTAACGGGAGCCGTATGTCGATACCACGCTTGAAAACCTATCTCTCTATCCTTGCCACCGTGCTTGTGCTCGGCCAGGCCGTTCCTGCCGTGGCGGTCGAGTTGCCCGACTTTACGCAATTGGTCGAGCAGGCGTCGCCCGCCGTAGTGAACATCAGCACGACCCAGAAGCTGCCGGATCGCCGCGTGTCGGACCAGCAAATGCCAGACCTGGAAGGTTTGCCGCCGATGCTGCGTGAGTTCTTCGAACGCGGCATGCCGCAACAACCCCGTTCGCCTGGCGGTGGTCGCCAGCGCGAAGCGCAATCCCTGGGGTCGGGTTTCATTATTTCGTCTGATGGCTACATCCTGACCAACAACCATGTGATCGCCGATGCCGACGAAATCCTGGTACGCCTGGCCGATCGCAGTGAGCTCAAGGCCAAGCTGATCGGCACCGACCCGCGTTCCGACGTGGCGCTGTTGAAAATCGAAGGCAAGGATCTGCCCGTGCTCAAGCTGGGCAAATCCCAGGACCTGAAAGCCGGCCAATGGGTCGTGGCCATTGGTTCGCCGTTCGGCTTCGACCACACCGTGACCCAGGGTATTGTCAGCGCCATCGGTCGCAGCCTGCCGAACGAAAACTACGTGCCGTTCATCCAGACCGACGTACCGATCAACCCAGGTAACTCCGGTGGCCCGCTGTTCAACCTCGCGGGTGAAGTCGTCGGCATCAACTCCCAGATCTATACCCGTTCGGGTGGTTTCATGGGCGTGTCCTTCGCGATTCCGATCGACGTTGCCATGGACGTGTCCAATCAACTGAAAAGCGAAGGCAAGGTGAGCCGCGGCTGGTTGGGCGTGGTCATTCAGGAAGTGAACAAGGATCTGGCCGAGTCGTTCGGGCTGGAAAAACCGGCCGGTGCGCTGGTGGCGCAGATCCAGGAAGGTGGCCCGGCTGCCAAGGGCGGCCTGCAAGTGGGTGACGTGATCCTGAGCATGAATGGTCAGCCGATCGTCATGTCCGCCGACCTGCCGCACTTGGTAGGTGCCCTCAAGGCCGGTGCCAAGGCCAATCTGGAAGTGATTCGTGAAGGCAAGCGCAAGAACGTCGAATTGACCGTCGGCGCCATTCCTGAAGAAGGCAAGGAGTTGGATTCGCTGCCCAAGTCTGGCGTCGAGCGCAGCAGCAACCGTCTGGGCGTGGCTGTGGCCGAGCTGACCGAAGAGCAGAAGCGCACCCTGGAGCTTCAGGGCGGTGTGGTGATCAAGGAGGTGCAGGATGGTCCTGCCGCCCTGATCGGTCTTCAGCCGGGCGATATCATTACGCACCTGAACAACCAGGCCATCGGTTCCGCCAAGGAGTTCACCGACATCGCCAAGGCGTTGCCGAAGAATCGTTCGGTCTCGATGCGGGTCCTGCGCCAGGGGCGTGCGAGCTTCATCACCTTCAAGCTGGCCGAATGACCGGTTAGCGGCTCAAAAAAACCGCCTCGATAGAGGCGGTTTTTTATTGTCTGGCAAATGCTCAGCCCATCATGTCCTTGACCATGCGTTCCTGCTCCATGAGTTCCCGCTGCCGGGCGTCGATGCGTGACGACAGGGGGAAATTGGTGCCGGCGCGCCGTTTGGCGAAGTCCAACTGCTGAATGGCCTGACGGTAGTCGCCCACCAGTGCGAAGTACTCGGCACGAGCCTGATGCAGGCCGATGATATTGCCCGACAGCCCGCGGGTCTCGGCCACCATGTACCAGACATCCGGATCGTCCGGACGGGTCTTGAGCAAGTTTTCCAGGGCCTTCTCGGCGTCGGCGGGGCGGTTCTGCTTGAGCAGCAGGTCGACGCGCACCTGGTTGAGCGGATAGTTGCCCGGGTATTGGCCCAGCATCCGGTCGACGCGGGATTGAGCGTCGGCCAGTTTGTTGCTGGTGATGTCCAGGTCCACCTGGGCGAGGTTGTAGATGATCTCGTTGGGCGATTTGGCCAGCAACGGCTTGAGGTTCTCCCGTGCTTCATTCAACTGGCCACCCTTGATCTGCGCGATCGCCAGGCCATAGCGCGCCACGTCGTTCTTCGGGTTCTCATCCAGCTGCGCCCGGAAGCGCTTGGCGCCCAGGCCCGGGGTTTCTTCATAGATCAACTGGACCCGTGCGCGAATCAGTTGATAGCGCACACTGTCCTCGATACCGCCCGGCTTGGCCTGTTCGGCGCGGTTGCGGGTGTCGGCGATCCGGGATTCGGTCACCGGGTGAGTCAGCAGGAATTCCGGGGGCCTGGCGTCGAACCGGTACTGGCGCATCAGGCGCTCGAACATGGTCGGCATGGACCGCGGGTCGTAGCCGGCCTTTTCAAGGTTCTGGATACCGATGCGGTCGGCTTCCTGTTCGTTCTGGCGCGAGAAACGCCGTTGTTCCTGGATGGCCGCGGCCTGGGTCCCGGCGATGGCCGCAATCCCGGCGTCACCGCCACCGGCGGCGGCAATCACGATGCCGGCCAGCAGTGCGGCCATCATTGGCACTTGCATGCGCTGCTGGGCTTCGACGCCGCGGGCGAAGTGGCGTTGTGACAAGTGCGCCAGTTCGTGGGCCATGACCGAGGCGTATTCGCCTTCGGTCTGCGCATTGAGGAACAGGCCGCCGTTGACCCCGACGATTCCTCCAGGTGCGGCGAAGGCGTTGAGCTGCGGGCTGTTGATCAGGATGAACTCCAGACGTCGGTCGTTGACCTGGCTGGTTTCCACCAGTTTATAGACGCTGGATTCGACGTAGTCCTTGAGCTGTGGATCGTTGAGCTGTGAAACCTGGCTACGCAGCAGGGCCAGCCAGGCGCGGCCCAGTTGGTGCTCCTGTTCTGGCGAGACGATGGCAGAACTGGCATCGCCAAGTGACGGCAGGTCGTCGGCGAAGCCCGGTGAGGCAAGCAGGCAAGCGAGCGTCAGCAGGGTGGGGCGCAGAAATGTCATGCACGAAGCCTTAGTCGACAAAGACCTTACTGTAGCCGGACACCGGGCCCGGGACCAGATATTCTAGGCCGCTCAACGATCTGCCGCGGAGTGAACCCATGACCGATGCTGTAGCCCACGATGCCGAACTGGACGCCAGCGGCCTGAACTGTCCGTTGCCGTTGCTCAAGGCCAAGCTGGAACTCAATCGCCTGGCCAGCGGCAGTGTGCTCAAGGTGATCGCCACGGATGCGGGCTCGCAACGTGATTTTCGCACCTTCGCCCGATTGGCCGGTCATACGCTGCTGCGTGAAGAAGACGATAACGGCGTCTACCGTTACTGGCTGAAAAAGGCCTGAAAACCCACAGCGTCTCTTAAGGATTTTTAATGTTCAAAGTGTTACGCGACTGGATCCAGCGCTACTTCTCCGATGAAGAAGCTGTGGTCCTGGCGGTGCTGCTGTTCCTGGCCTTTGCCGCCGTGCTCACCCTGGGCGGCATGCTCGCGCCGGTGCTGGCGGGGATGGTGCTGGCGTACCTGATGCAAGGTTTGGTCACGACTTTGGAGCGCTTGCGGTTGCCGGGTGCGGTGGCGGTGGGCTTGGTGTTCGCCCTGTTCATGGGCTTGTTGTTGGTGTTCATAATCGTGATCGTGCCGCTGCTCTGGCACCAGTTGGTGACGCTCTTCAACGAGTTGCCGGGGATGCTTGCCAAATGGCAGTCCGTGCTGTTGCTGTTGCCCGAGCGTTATCCGCATCTGGTGTCCGACGAGCAGGTGTTGCAAGCCATTGAAGTCGTGCGCGGCCAGATCGGCAAGTTCGGCCAATGGGCGCTGACGTTTTCGCTGTCCAGCCTGCCGCTTCTGGTCAACATCATGATCTACCTGGTGCTGGTGCCGATCCTGGTGTTCTTCTTCCTCAAGGACCGGGAAATGATCGGTCGTTGGGTCCGAGGCTACCTGCCGCGTGAGCGGGCGCTGATTACCCGAGTGGCTCAGGAGATGAATCGGCAGATCGCCAATTACATTCGCGGAAAAGTCATCGAGATTTTCATCTGCGGCGGCGTGACCTATATCGGTTTCGTGACCATGGGGCTCAATTACGCCGCCCTGCTGGCGCTGCTGGTGGGCATTTCAGTGGTGGTGCCTTACGTTGGCACCGTGGTGGTGACCGTGCCGGTGGCCTTGATTGCGCTGTTCCAGTGGGGCTGGAGCGATCAGTTCATCTACCTGATGGCGGTCTACGGGATTATCCAGACGCTGGACGGCAACGTGCTGGTCCCGCTGCTGTTCTCCGAGGCGGTGAACCTGCACCCGGTGGCGATCATCTGTGCGGTGCTGTTGTTTGGCGGGCTGTGGGGGTTCTGGGGTGTGTTCTTCGCGATCCCCCTGGCGACCCTGTTCAAGGCGGTGCTGGATGCGTGGCCGAGCAAGGAGCCGGTTGTCGCGCCGTTGTTGTAGCTGATCCATCGGTTGGGGCTGATGGCCTCATCGCGAGCAAGCTCGCTCCCACAGGGTTCTATTGAACATCACAGATCCCATGTGGGAGCTTGCTCGCGATGGCGCCAGTACAGGCAGCGAGAATTTCAGCCCTTGTCGAGGGCCTGAGCCGCCGCCAACACCGCATCCACATGCCCCGGCACCTTCACGCCACGCCATTCCTGGCGCAGCACGCCGTTCTTGTCGATCAGGAAGGTGCTGCGATCAACGCCCAGGTATTCCTTGCCATAGAGTTTTTTCAGCTTGATCACGTCGAACAGCTGGCAGACGGCCTCGTCCTTGTCGCTGATCAGCTCGAACGGGAACTCCTGCTTGCACTTGAAATTCTCGTGGGACTTGAGGCTGTCCCGGGAGACGCCGAACACTTCGGTGTTGGCGGCCTGGAACTGCGCATACTGGTCCCGAAAACCCTGGCCTTCGGTGGTGCAGCCCGGGGTGCTGTCCTTGGGGTAGAAGTAGATCACCACCTGTTTGCCCTTGAGGGCGGCGAGGCTGATGGTCTGTCCGCTGGTGGCGGGTGCCTGGAAATCGGTAACCGGCTGGTCGACTGCAACGGCCATGAACGCTTCCTTACATTGGGTTTTGTGGGCGCCACGGTTCGATCAGGGCATCGAGGTTCATCGCATCGGCGAAATCCAGGAACTGATCGCGCAGCCAACTGATCTGGGTGCCGGCCGGCAGGGTCACGGTGAACGTGGCATTGAGCATGGTGCCGCCGGTCTGCGGGGCCTGGTAGGTGTCGCAGGTCAGGTTTTCCAGCTCGACGTGATGGTCCATGAAGAACTGGCACAGCTCGTTGATGATGTCCGGACGGTAGGCCGAGCTCACATAGGCCACGTAGGGCAGGGCCTGGGGACGGTTCTCCAGCGCGGCGCTACGCACCACGTTGACGGTGAAGGCATGCTTCTTGGCCAGCACCGGCAGGCTGCCTTCCAGGCGAGCCAGGGCGTCCCAGCTGCCGGAGATCTCGAGCACGAGCGCACTGCATTCGCCGTGACGGGTCAGACGTGAGGTCACGACGGCGCAGCGATTTTCATGGCTGGCGCGGCACAGGACGTTAGTCAGCTCCATGGGGTTGGCGCCAAGGGCACTGATAACAAGGAATTGTTCGCGGACTGTGGGGGTGGACATGCAGCATTCCTAAAGCGATGAGCGGTCGGTACTTTTGCCGCTCGATACAGCGCCAGGCCCGGAAAAACGAACGGCTCAAGCCTTGTGCCCGGGGTTGCGCTGCATTCCACGACAGCTGGAACGCACCGGGACAAACCCGGGATCGGGGCTTGCGGCGACGAAAACGGAGGCTGGAAACCGGCATATGAGCTTGTCGGTACCGATCAAAGCCTGAAGGGTAGCGAAAACCATCGCCAAGGGGAATGGTAGTTCGCTTGTACAAGCATCTTGGCGCCAGTACCATTACCGCTCTCTTTTTCCGGCAGGAGCGGTTTCATGATTGCGGGCAGTATGGTGGCACTGGTCACACCCATGGATGCACAAGGGCATCTTGACTGGGCCAGCCTCAGCAAACTCGTGGACTTCCACCTTGAGAACGGCACCCATGCCATTGTCGCTGTCGGTACCACCGGCGAGTCGGCAACCCTCGACGTCAATGAGCACATCGAAGTCATCCGTGCCGTGGTCAAGCAGGTCAACGGTCGCATCCCCGTCATCGCCGGCACCGGCGCCAACTCGACCCGCGAGGCCGTCGAGCTGACCCGCAACGCCAAGGAAGCCGGTGCCGACGCTTGCCTGCTGGTCGTTCCGTACTACAACAAGCCGACCCAGGAAGGCTTGTACCAGCACTTCAAGCACATTGCCGAAGCCGTCGATATCCCGCAGATCCTCTATAACGTTCCCGGCCGCACCTCCTGCGACATGCAGGCCGAGACCGTGATCCGCCTGTCCACCGTGCCGAACATCATCGGCATCAAGGAAGCCACCGGCGACATGAAGCGCGCCAAGGCCATCCTCGATGGCGTGAGCAAGGACTTCATCGTGCTGTCCGGTGATGATCCGACAGCGGTCGAGCTGATCCTGCTGGGCGGCAAGGGCAACATCTCCGTCACCGCCAACGTTGCTCCGCGCGAAATGGCCGACCTGTGCGAGGCCGCGCTCAAGGGCGACGCCGAGACTGCGCGGGCAATCAACGCAAAACTGATGCCGTTGCACAAGGACCTGTTCATCGAGGCCAACCCGATTCCGGTGAAGTGGGCCTTGGTTGAAATGGGCCTGATGCACGAAGGCATCCGCCTGCCACTGACCTGGCTGAGCATCCCCTGTCACGAACCGCTGCGGCAGGCCATGCGCCGGTCCGGCGTCCTGGTTTAATTGAGGAAGTACAACGCATGAAGCGAATGGCCGGACTTTCCGCACTTGCCTTGATTATCTCCAGCACCAGCGGCTGCGGATGGATCTGGGGACCGGAAGGTTACTTCCGCGACCGTGGTAGCGATTACCTGCAGGCGCAACAGACTGCACCGATGCAACTGCCGCAAGACGTCAGCGTCGCCAAGCGCCTTGATCCGCTGCTGCCGATCCCGCGCAACGTCGCCGACGACAGCGTCAAGGGCGAATACATCGTCCCACGTCCACAGCCGCTGTCGGCCGTGGCCGATGCCAGCGACTACACCCTGCAGAAGAGCGGCGACTCCAACTGGGTCATGGGCCAGCATCCACCGGCCGAAGTCTGGCCAGTGGCGATCCAGTTCTTCCAGGACAACGGTTTCCGCCTGGACGAACAGCGCCCACAAACTGGCGAATTCACCACCACCTGGCAGCGCTCCGATGAACTGTCTGCTGCCATGGCCAAGCGCATGAGCGCCGCCGGTGTCGCGGCCGACAGCGAAACCCGCGTGCGGGTGCGTATCGAGCCGGGCGTGCAGCGCAACACCAGTGAGGTCTATGTGGTCAGCGCCGAGCGACCTGCCGGCAGCACCGCCGACGTGGCCTTCACCAACCGTTCGGTCAATACCGGCCTCGACGCTGCGCTGGTGGACGACATGCTCGCCAGCATGAGTCGTAACGCGGAGCAGGGCGGTTCGGTCTCGATGCTGGCGTCCAAGGAGTTCGATGCGCCGAGCCGCGTCAGCCTGAGCGAAGATGGCAGCGGCAACCCGGTGCTCAACGTCGGCTCCGACCTGGACCGTGCCTGGTCGAGCGTTGGCCGCGCGCTGGAGCAGGGCGAGTGGCGCGTTGAAGACATCAACCGCAGCCTGGGCCTGTACTACATCAACCTCGCTGAAAAGGCCGAGAGGAAAGACGAGAAGCCTGGCTTCTTCAGTGGCCTATTCGGCAGCAAGCCGGACAAGGAAGAAATCGAGGCGCGCGCCGAGCGTTATCAGGTTCGCCTGAGCAAGGTCGGCGACAACGTCCAGGTCACCGTCGAGAAGAACATCAATACCGTGGCGCCGGCTGATGTGGCCCGCAAGGTGTTGGGCGTGATTCAGGACAACCTGGGCTGATCCGATGCGTTTTTCCGTTCTCGGCAGCGGTAGCCAAGGGAACGGCACGCTGGTAGCCAGCGCCGGCACGTATGTGTTGGTCGATTGTGGTTTCTCCCTGCGGGAAACCGAGAAGCGCCTGTTGCGCCTGGGGGTGCACCCGGCGCAACTGAGCGCGATACTCGTGACCCACGAACATGCCGACCACGTGCATGGCGTGGGTTTGCTGTCTCGGCGCTACAATCTGCCGGTGTACCTGAGCCGTGGGACACTGGCAGGCCTGCGCAAGCCCATCGAGCCGGCCGGCTTCGTGGCCGGTGGCGAGCAACTGCGCATCGGTTGCCTGGATATCAGCGTGGTCAGCGTGGCGCACGATGCCCGGGAACCGACGCAATATGTGTTCAGCGACGGCGAGCGGCGCTTCGGGCTGTTGACCGACCTGGGGTCGTATTGCGACAGGGTGATGGACAGTTATCGGGACCTCGATGCGTTGATGATCGAGTCCAACCACTGCCGCGACATGTTGGCGCGTGGTTACTACCCGTACTTCCTCAAGCAGCGGGTAGGCGGGGAACACGGGCATTTGAACAACCACCAGGCAGCGTTCCTGGTGGCCGAGTTGGGCTGGCAAGGCCTGCAACACCTGGTCCTGGCCCATCTGAGCAGCAAGAACAACCTGCCGCAGCTGGCCCGGCAATGTTTTGTCGACGCCCTCGGGTGCGACCCGGACTGGCTGCAACTGGCCGATCAAGATTCAGGGCTCGACTGGCGACATATCGCCTAGCCCACTACTTAGCAAGCGGAGCCCATCATGGAAAAACGTGAAGAACTCTACCGCGGCAAAGCCAAGTCGGTTTACAAGACCGACGACGCTGACCGCTTGATCCTGCTGTTTCGCAACGACACCTCGGCGTTCGACGGCAAGCGCATCGAACAGCTGGACCGCAAGGGCATGGTGAACAACAAGTTCAACGCCTTCATCATGCAGAAGCTCGAAGCCGCCGGCGTGCCGACCCAGTTCGACAAGCTGCTGGGCGACAACGAATGCCTGGTCAAGAAGCTGGACATGATCCCGGTCGAATGCGTCGTGCGTAACTACGCCGCCGGCAGCCTGGTCAAGCGCCTGGGCGTGGAAGAGGGCATGAAACTCAACCCCTACACCTTCGAGCTGTTCCTGAAGGACGACGCCAAGGGCGACCCGTTCATCAACGAATCCCACGTCGTGGCATTCGGTTGGGGCACCGCCGAGCAACTGGCCCGCATGAAGGAATTGTCCCTCAAGGTCAACGAAGTACTGACCAAGCTGTTCGACGACGCCGGCCTGCTGCTGGTGGACTTCAAGCTTGAATTCGGCGTGTTCAGCGACGGCTCCATCGTCCTGGGCGACGAGTTCAGCCCGGACGGCTGCCGCCTCTGGGACAAGGACACCAAGAAGAAGATGGACAAGGACCGCTTCCGCCAGGGCCTCGGTGACGTCATCGAAGCCTACGAAGAAGTCGCCCAGCGCCTGGGTGTGCCGCTGTAATCGACGCAAGCATCTGATAGCACGGAAAAAATTTCGCTCGGGGGTTCGCTTCCGGCGAATGTGCTGGTATGATGCGCGCCACTGGAGAGATGCCGGAGTGGCCGAACGGGACGGATTCGAAATCCGTTGTACTGGCGACAGTACCTAGGGTTCAAATCCCTATCTCTCCGCCATTATTGAATACGACTAAGCCCCTGAAATGGTTGAACATTTCAGGGGCTTTTTCGTTTCTGGCGTTTGGTCCGGGGCATGACTGGAACCCATCGGGAAAACGGGGACAGACCCTGTTTCGCTTGGACAGCGTGAGCAATTCGCAAAAGCGCCGATCCCCGGCACTCTGATGCGGTGCGGATGAACATGCTAAGCCGTCGATATACTGTGGACCTTGGGATGGGGCGTGGTCCGTCAAAAAGCTATCGGAGTGGCAACATCAGCGTAATAGGTGAAAGCCCTGAGCACGGTATAAATCCTGCGTGCTTGGCATAAAAGTCCGACAGACGCTGGTCAAGCGGATGGACAATCATTGCAGTAGAACCGATGGTTTCAGACGCGATAATTGCTCGTTCAACCGCATCTTGAAGCAAGCCGATAGCGAAGCCCCGGCCTTGTGCTGCCTCAGTGACGCCCATGCGTCCCAACAAGGTCACTGGGTGCACACTTGGGGAATTGCGCTGACGGCTTTTCGGAACGACATTCTCCCGAGCAATCGATCCACTCGACAGTGTGTAATAGCCCATGACGACCAACGTGTTCTTGCGACAGACAACGTACACAACGGCTTGCTTGGAGGCTTGGGCTTTACGCGCCGTTTTTTGAAGATAATCGTTGATCGACGCTACGCCTGAATCGAACTCGTCCAGGATGTGGTCGTCGTTCAGCTTTTCTGGAGCCCTCAGCTCCACGGTTTGGGCCTTTCGAGAAGTTGAAGCAGACATTTGTTACCTTGAATTGGATTGGCTTCCAAGGCCTGTTCAAATGCGTCAAATGCAACGTCATCGAGAAGGAACAGCCGCTTATCAAGGATGACTTCCTCTGCTTTCTGACAAGCAGCTTCCAAGATAAAGCTGGTTCGATCACGACCAGACATGGCAGCTGCCAAATCGATCAGGTTCCGTTTTTTTTCATCCGCCCTCATGTTGATGGGGACGGGCTTGGATCTTTCGATTTTTTCAATATTTACGGTCATGTTGATTCCCGCCTTGGAGGTGCCTCGGTGCTTCGCTTAATGTGATCAGTCGTTGGAAAGATCTATCGATTTAGATTCGATGCCGTTGAGTCGGCTTCGTGGTTAACACTATATCAGCGTGTAGCTATTGTCTATACGCGTGTATCGTTTGGCTATACGGGCTGCGCCGCTGGCAACCCCGTCAAACCCGCTCCGCGACCCGCGTATCAACGGGCGTTCCGGGCACTGAAAGCCTTTGCAAGGGTGGTCGCATCCAGTCCGAGACCCCCCACCATTTTCAACCGCTCGATGCGGCTCAGCCATCTGATCCCATCCGTTCGGGTGAGCGACGAAAGTGGTACAGCCCATAGCGATCTGGGTGCCGGCTTTGTTTGCCAATAGAGTATTGGCAGCCCAGGCATTCGCGGGCCGAGACCATTGGATCGAGTGAGACGCGGGAGGTATTGCGTCCGCCAAGCGCTAGACTCTGTACGAATCCCGAGGAAACCCGATCGTCGCCAAACCCAAGCCGCTCTTACGAACGACGCTTGGACTATAGAGCCCTTCTGGAAAAATCATCAATCAGATGATGAGTCAGAAAACTCCTAAATTATGTGGGCGGGAAGTGTCAGAAAACTCCCGCAGCTATTGCCTCCCCCCGCCTTTTTTTATCCCGCCCCCCCCCCTCAGCGACCTGCATAACCCCGGTGTCTGCCAGACCCAAAGCTTTGTAACAATTGGACTAATGGTCTATAGCTCAAGGCATGGCTGCCGATAGGTAGGTTAATCCCCATGAAAGGAGTGACACCCCATGCTGCGGTTTTTTGCCGATCTGGGCTTTCGCTGGAAAATCACCCTTCCGATCGCATTCCTGGCTGTGTTGCTGGTGCTGATGGGGTGGGCGGGCATGCGCGGTATCGGTCAGGTGACTGAATCCAGTACGCAATTGACCAAGCGTTATCTGCCGGCGATCAGCCTGCTGCTCAACGCCGACCGTGATCTTTATCAGGCTTTCGTCGCCGAGCGCAGCCTGCTGGATGGTCATGCAAACGAGCATTTGAAAGCGCTGAGCACCAGTCATGGCGAGAATGCGAAGCAGGCTTATGACCGCGTGCAGAAATATGCCGCGATGCAGCCCGGTGCCGAGGCGCAGGCGTTGGTCAGTCAGTTCAATGACAGCTTCGGGAAATGGATGCAGGTGTCGCGGCGGGTCCTCGAACTGTCTGTAGGCGATCCGCAGGGCGCCAGTGCCCTGAGTTTTGGTGACAGTGAGCGCCTGTTCGAAACCATGCGCGACTCTATCGACAAGCTGGGTGAGCTAGAGGATGCGGCGTCGCATCGCGAAGGCGACGCAGCGATTGAAAACGGTGAGACGGTCGGCGTGCATCAAGGCGTGATTCTGCTGGTCGGCTTGCTTGGTTGCATCCTGGTGCTTGTCGTTCTGCCACTTGTGGTGCTGAGCCCTATGCGTCGACTGCTGCACCGCGTCGAGCAGATTGCCGAGGGCGGCGGCGATCTGAAAGGGCGTCTGGAGGTACGCTCGGCCGATGAGTTGGGCCAGCTCGGCAGCGCCTTCAACCGCTTTCTCGACAAGTTGCAGCCGTTGATCGCCGAGGTTGGACGGGTGACAGGTGAAGTAGATTCCGCCGCCCGCGCCATGGCCGATATGGCCGCGACGAATGACCGGTTGATCAGCAGCGAACATGCGGCGCTCGATCAGGTCAGCACCGCTGCGACCCAGATGAGCGCAGCGGTGCATGAAGTCGCGCATAACGCGGCGAACGCCTCGGGCGCCGCGCAACAGGCGAGCAGCCAGTCTCGTGACGGTGCCGAGGTGGTCAGCAGTACCATCGAATCGATCCGTCAGTTGGCCCAGGAAGTGGAGAGCGCTTCGGGCACGATCGAGGCATTGGCCCAGGAAACCTCCAGTATTGGCGCCGTGCTTGAGGTGATCCGTGGCATTGCCGAACAGACCAACCTGTTGGCGCTGAACGCTGCCATCGAAGCCGCGCGGGCCGGTGAGCAGGGCCGCGGTTTTGCCGTGGTGGCCGATGAAGTGAGGGCGCTTGCGGCGCGCACACAGGATTCGACCAAGGACATTCAGGTTCGCATCGAGCGGTTGCAGAGCGGTGTCGCCAAGGCTGTACAAGCCATGCACGTGGGCAGCACCAAGGCCCGCGATAGCGTCGAACGTGCCGCGGGTGTCGATCAGGTGCTTAGCGGTACCGGCGGTTCGATCCAGCAGATCAATGACATGGCCGCGCAAATCGCAAGTGCTTGCGAGGAGCAAAGCAGCGTCACCGAAGAGATCGCCCGCAACATCTCCGATATCCGCGACTTGTCCAACGAAGCGGCAGCGAACTCTGCCCAGAGCATGCATGCCAGCCAACAGCTTTCCAGCCTGTCGAGAAACCTGGCAGAACTGATCGGCCGCTTCCGCACCTGAAGCAGGAGGGTGTCGTGTCCACTGACGATCAGCTCCGTGCGCTGCATCAGGACGGTTTTGTCCTGATGCCCGGCGTGTTGGATGCCCGACAGATCGCCGACCTGCGCCATGCCATCGACCAATTGAAGCCCCAGCATTGGGACTACAGCGGTGTCATCGATCATTACAAATGTGTGTTCAATCGCGATCCGTTCTGGCTACCGTTCCTGGATGTGGCCGGGGTGATCGAGCTGGCCGAGGCAGCCCTGGGCGATGATTGCCATGTCATCGGCCAAACGGCCTGGCGCTGCCATCCCGGTTTTACCGGGGCACCGTTGCACCTGGATTATCTGGCGATGCAATTGCCGCCAGGGCTGTTGGCCGACCCTGCCTTTGAACTGCCGATGCAGGTTTTTACCGCGCAGTTTTACCTGGATGACATCGACGCCGACTTGAGCCCGACCCAGGTCATTCCGGGCAGCCACAAAGCCGGCCGGGCACCCGTGAAGGGCGAAACGCAGTGGCAAGGGCGCCCCGCGCAGCCCGTGCTGTGCCGGGCGGGCGATGTGCTGATACTGCGCAGTGAGTTATGGCACGCCGGTAGCGATAACCGGACCGCCGACCGCACGCGTTACATGCTTCAGGTGCACTATGGTCGGCGGATGGTCGCGCAGAAGTTCTCACCTTATTTGCATTGGCAGTTCAATCCTGTGGTCTTGGTCGCCGCGACACCTCGTCAGCGGCGGTTGTTGGGCGATCACCAGGAAGCTGAATACGATTGAGCCTGGCTCAGTCAGATCCACACATCATTGACTGCCGTTCGCTCATTGGTTTGTTCGCCGGTATTGAGGACACCACGTGGTTCGATCAGCAGCAGTTTCACTTCGTGCGCGGCGCTGGGCTTGTGCTCGACACCTTTTTTGACCACGTACATTTCGCCCGGCCCTATGGTCACCGCACCGTCGCGAAAGTCGATATGCAACTGGCCCTCCAGCACGATGAAGGTTTCATCGGTGTCGGCGTGGGTGTGCCAGATGAATTCGCCTTCGAGCCGGACGATCTTGAATTGGTAGTCATTCATTTCGGCCACGACTTTCGGTGCCCATTGTTCGTGGAACAGTGCGTATTTCTGAGCGAAGTTGATGGGGGCGTAGTGGGTCATCGAGGCATGCTCCTCAGGTGGGTGGTGAGCTGTACCTTACTGTCGGGGCCTGGGTGTCGTATTGGATGATCGTGCAGCTTTTTGTCGTGCCCAGCCTGTGCCTTCAGCGCAGCATTTTCAGCCAGCGTGCCGGTGAAATACCGAAGGCCTGGGTGTGCAGTCGAGTCATGTGGCCCTGATCGAAAAAACCACAGGCCAGGGCTACTTCGCTCAGCGGCATGCCATGGAATACCAGGCGCCGGGCTTCGTTCAAGCGGCGCTGGGTGATGTAGCGATAGGGACTGGTGCCATACAGTGCCCGGAAATCCCGGGACAGGCTCCATCGATCCCGGCCGCTGGCCTGCACCAGGTCGTCCAGTGTGATCGTCTGCTGGAGGGCATCATGGATGAACAGGCGGGCACGCTCTGCCGCGGGGTAGTCGATCAGCCGCCGCCCACGTCGGCTGCCGGCTGCGATGTCGAGTGCCTGGGCCACATCGTAGATGGCGTCCTCTTCCTCCAGCGGATCGAGGGGATGATCCAGGCCGTTCAATAGTCGACGGGTCGCGATGTTGAGGCGAGGGTCGTTGGACAATCCTCCTTCGATGAAGGGCAATGGCTTGCCCCCCAGCACTTGCTGGATCACCGACGGTTCTATGTAGAACATCCGGTAGCGAAAACCCTCGTTCGTCCCGGCTTCGCCATCGTGCGCCTCGTCCGGATGCAGGACGATGGTGCCGCCAGGCTGGCTGTGGCGCTTGCTGTGGCGATAATTGAAGCTCTGCACGCCGGAAAGTGTGATTCCGATGGCGTAGGTGTCGTGGCGATGGGTGGTGTAGCCATGCCCGCTGAAATAGGCCTCGATGCGTTCCATTTTCCTCGATTCGGGCGCCCGCACCAGCCAGTCGCGATTATGGATTGATCGAGTCATTGCACCAGCCTCCTGCTTTTGTCCGCATACCCTACCTGCCTGAAAACCTTCGTTACAGCAAAAAAGCTCAGGCTGCAAACTGCTCACTTGAGGCGATTGAACCCGTGGCGAGGGAGCTTGCTCCCGCTCGGTTGCGCAGCAACCGCAAAATCATAGGGCCGCTTCGCAGCCCAGCGGGAGCCAGCTCCCTCGCCACAATGATTCGGCTCAGATCTCCTTCACAGGCGTTTCGCCCTGGACATTCTTGATCAGCCCGATGACGTGAAGGCAGTCACTCTTGTTCACATAGGATTCGCCGCTGGCGATCGTTTCGTGGTTGCCGGCTCTCAAGCGCCAGCGCCATTGGCCTTTTCCAGTGCTCGGGGTGCCTCGGGTCTGTCGATAGATTTCAAAATACATCGGTTCGCTCCCTGCGATTCATTCAGTCAAGACATGCGTTGGACATGTGGCTGCCAGCCTAGCCAAGTGGCGGGTTTTGGCTACGGGAAATTCGTTTCCATTGGTTATTAAATATTGCTGGGCATGAGCCTGGAAAGAGGGTTCGACTTTCTGTAGGAAAAAAGTCATGTTGCGAACACACGGTCCGATGAAGTTCCGGTTTGATCCTTGCGTTGCCCTGCTCGGTCCTGCTTAATACGTTTCGACGCCTAGGGCCGCAAGCCGATGGGACTGAAAACACTATAAGAAAAAGAGCTATCAAGTGACTGAATATCCAGGAACGGATCTGCAAGGTCGTCTAGCGCTTTCGCTTGTCATTCCGGTCTACAACGAAGTCCAGTCCATCGATGTGTTCATGGCCAGGATCGACCAGGTCTTTGCCCATGAAGCGCTGGTGAGCCTGGAGCTGGTGTTCGTCAACGACGGCAGCGTGGACGACACATTGGTGCTGCTGCTGGAACGGCAGAAGACCGATCCGCGCATCCGAGTCGTCGACCTGAGTCGCAACTTCGGCAAGGAGGCGGCGTTGAGTGCCGGCCTGCAAGCCGCTCGTGGCCAGGCGGTGGTGCCGATCGATGTCGATTTGCAAGACCCTCCCGAAGTAATCCTGGAAATGATTGCCCACTGGCGCAACGGTGCCGAGGTGGTGCTGGGCCATCGGATCAACCGCGACTCCGACTCCTGGGCCAAGCAGGTTTCCGCCAACGGGTTCTACCGGCTGCACAATAAAATCGCCGACCACAAGCTGCCGGAGAATGTCGGCGATTTTCGCTTGATGGATCGCTGCGTGGTCGATGCCCTGCAAACCCTGCCTGAATCTCGCCGCTTCATGAAAGGGCTGTTTGCCTGGGTAGGATTCCGCACCACCTACGTGGATTACGTCAGGCCTGAACGGGCCGCCGGTGAAAGCAAGTTCAATGGCTGGCGCCTGTGGAATTTTGCTCTTGAAGGCATCACCAGCTTCAGCACCGAACCGCTGCGTATCTGGACGTACCTGGGGCTTTGCGTCTCGCTGGTGTCTTTTGCGTTCGCCATCTTCATCGTACTGCGAACCCTGATTTCCGGGGTGGACCTGCCGGGCTATGCTTCGCTGATGGTGGCGGTCACGTTCCTGGGTGGGTTGCAACTGATCGGCATCGGCGTGCTGGGTGAGTACCTGGGCCGCACCTACATCGAATCCAAGCGCCGACCGATTTTCCTGGTGCGGCGCCTCTATGACGCCAAGGACTGACCATGGACCTTAAGGAAACCGATATCCTCGGTCCCGATATCGAGCAGCATTGGTACTACCGGTCGAAAGCGCGCGCCATGCTGCACATGCTCAAGGGCACCTCGGCCAGTACGCTGCTGGACGTGGGGGCCGGGTCGGGCTTTTTTTCCCATCACCTGCTGACCCATACCGCAACGGCCCAGGCCTGGTGCGTGGACATCAGTTATCCGGCCGACTCCGACGCCAGTACCGCCGGTAAACCGGTCCGCTACCGCCGTGCCATCGACACGCTGGACGCTGACCTGGTGTTGCTGATGGACGTGCTGGAGCATGTGGATGATGACGTGGGGCTGCTCAAGGCCTACGTCGACAAAGTGCCGTCGGGCAGCCGCTTCCTGATCACCGTGCCGGCGTTCCAGTTTCTCTGGAGCGGGCATGATGATTTTCTCGAGCATAAGCGCCGCTACACCCTCAAACAGCTGGAAAGTGTCGTGGCGCAGGCGGGTTTGCAGGTCCAGCAAGGTGCGTATTACTTCGCCCTGGTATTTCCCATTGCCGCCGCCCTGCGCCTGTTGCAGCGCAAGGCGTCCGGCGCCTCGGCCAAGTCGCAGCTTGCGCGTCATCATCCGCTGGTCAATGGCGTGTTGAGGTCACTGTGCAGCCTGGAGCGTCCGTTCATGGGCGCCAATCGTATGGTCGGCCTGACGGTGTTCTGCCTGGCGCAGAAGCTGTGACCTGGACGCACTCGCCGTTGCTGCGCCGTGCCTTGCGCTTTGCCATGACGGGCTTGGTTGTCACCGTAGTCCATGTGGTGGCTGCCGTGCTGTTTGTGCACCTGATCCTGGCAAACCCGCCACTGGCCAATGGTTTCGCCTTTGTCGTGGCGACCGTGGTGTCGTACCTGGTCAACACCCTATGGAGCTTTTCCAGTCGCTTGCATGGCCGTACCCTTGGTCGTTTCGTGGTGGTATCGATCGGCGGGTTCGGGCTGGCGATGCTGGTGGCCTGGGGCGCCCAGCGCGTCGGCCTGGATTACCTGGCGGGCATCGCCGCCGTGGCGCTGATTATCCCGGTGTTCACCTTCATCCTGCATAATTTCTGGACGTATCGATGACCGTTCGTGGTGAGCGTTACTGGGGCTGCTTATTGCCCATCCTGTTGGGCGCGCTGGCATTCCTGCTGGTGATCGGGCCACGGGTATTGGACCCCACGAACATCGCCTGGCTGGGGGAGGGCGATACGACAACCCATTACTTGGGCTGGGCGTTTTTCCGCAGTTCACCCTGGACCTTTCCGTTGGGCATGAACCCTTCCTATGGTTTGGAGTTGGGCAACGGCATCATTTTTTCCGATTCCAATCCGTTGCTGGCGTTCCTGTTCAAGCCCTTCAGCGGCTGGCTGCCCGAGACGTTCCAGTATTTTGGCCTGTGGTTGCTGGCCTGTTTCATCCTGCAAGCCTGGTTCGCCTGGAAACTGCTCGGCCTGCTGACGCCGTCACTGTGGATCAGGCTGTTGGGCGCCGGGTTGTTTGTGTTTTCGCCGCCGATGTTTCTGCGCATGGGCGGGCATTTGTCGTTGTCCGGGCATTTCCTGATTCTGGCGGCCTTGTACCTGGCGCTGCGTCCTGGTTTGCAGAAGCGACGGCTGGCCTGGGGCGTGCTGTTGGCCGCGACAGCGTTGGTGCATGCCTACTTGTTGGCCATGGTGGCGTTGATCTGGCTGGCCGACCTCGCCAACCAGGCCATCAAGGGTCGCTTGTCCCGACGCGATGCCTTGATCGAGCTGAGCGGTTTGTTTTTGCTGGTTGCGTTCTGTTGCTGGCAGGCCGGTTATTTCAGTGTGGGTGGCGGGACCGTATCGGGTGGTTATGGCCTGTACCGCTTGAATGTACTGTCGCTGGTCGACCCCAGTGGCTGGTCCTACATCGTGCGGGACCTGCCCGAGGGGCCCGGGGACTATGAAGGGTTCAATTACCTGGGACTGGGAGTCCTGATCCTGGCGATCTGTGCCGCTGCGGCACTGCTGCAAGGCAATACCGGTCTGGTGAGTGCCGTGCGCCACAGAGGGTTGTTGCTGTGGGCGCTGTTCGGGTTGACGCTGTTTTCGCTGACCAACACCCTCGGTATCGGCGTGCTGGATGTGCATTACTGGCTGCCCGGAAGCCTGGAGAAGCTGGCGAATGTCTTTCGCGCGTCTGGCCGGATGTTCTGGCCGGTGTTCTACGCCATCGTATTTGCCGTCATTTTCCTGGTGATCCGCGGCAACAAACCACGGGCGGCGGCGTGTCTGTTGGCCATCGCCCTGCTGGTGCAAGTCCTGGATACACGCGCTGGATGGGCAGGCCTGCGCCAGAGCCGGATGATGCCGGCCGCCTCCAGTTGGTCCACCTCCATGAATGATCCATTCTGGGCCAGTGCGGCCAGCCACTATTCGAAAGTCCGGACGCTGCTGCCGCAGAACCAGCCGGACAACTGGCTGCTGACCAGCCAATACGCCCTGAAGCATGGATTGGAAACCGATGGCGTGTACCTGGGGCGCATGGGCACCCGGGAGATCGAACAAGCCCAGCGACGCGCCGCGCAGATGCTTGCCAGCGGCGAGTATGCAGCGGATTCGCTGTACATCCTCGACCCTGGCGCCGCGCTCCAGGCGGCGAAGACCGTCAATCGCCAGACCGACCTGTTGACCCGTATCGATGGCCTCGTGGTGCTGGCGCCGGGTTGGAAGTCATGTGCCCAATGCCCATCGTTTGCCGATGAGACGCTGGACGTGCAGGTGAAGATCGGCGAGCGCCAGGTGTTCAGCCGAATCAACCCGATGTTGGCCAGTGGCTGGGGACGCGTCGAGGATTGGGGCACCTGGTCGGAAGGGACCGAGGCTGAGATTGTCTTGCGCATTGCGCCAGAAGCGCGCGTCCTCTCGATAGACGCGGCGGCGTTCGTGCAGCCCCCCCTGCATACGCGCCAGCGAGTGGACGTCTCGATCAACGGTGTGGCGGCGTTGTCGACGCAGTTCACGCGCCTGCAAGACAACACCCTTGAACTGCCCCTGACACCGGCTATTCGTGAAACGATGGGCACGGATGGGTCGTTGCGCGTGCATTTTCATTTACCCGATGCCATCAGCCCCAAGGCGCTGGGGCTGGGAGGTGATGAGCGAGTCATGGCGCTGGGGCTGAAATCGCTGATCGTGAGGTAGGGTTTTTTTCATTGTGGCGAGGGAGCTTGCTCCCGCTCGGTTGCGCAGCAACCGCAAAATCTTGGGGCCGCTTCGCAGCCCAGCGGGAGCAAGCTCCCTCGCCACAAAAGCAGGGTGCCGCTCCCAATTTCTTCGACGGTATTACGCAGGCGCTTAACCTTTTTGCGCATAGACGCACAACCCCAGGCGTTTCTACACTGCAGCCAATCAAGGGATGGAGGGCAGTGGATGAACCGCAACGAATTGCGCAAGGCCGACATCAACCTGATGGTGGTTTTCGAAACGCTGATGCTTGAGCGTAACGTGACACGGGTGGCGGAAAAACTGTTCCTGGGCCAACCGACCATCAGCTCGGCCCTCAATCGTTTGCGCAAAATGTTCAACGACCCGTTGTTCATTCGCGTCGGTCACCGCATGGAGCCGACGGCCCGGGCTGAAGAAATCATTCGGCATCTGTCTCCGGCGCTCGATTCGCTGTCGGTGGCCTTGAGCCTGACCCACGATTTCGACCCCACCAGCAGCACCATGACGTTTCGCATCGGCCTGTCGGACGACGTCGAGTTCGGCCTCTTGCCGCCCCTGTTGAGCAGCCTGCGGCAAGAGGCGCCGAAAATTGTGTTCGTGGTCCAGCACGTCGATTACTGGCGCATCCCCGATTTGCTGGCATCGGGCGACATCACCGTGGGCATCAGCCAGACTCGCGGCCTGCCGGCCAACGCCAAGCGCAAATTGTTGCGACACATCCAGCCCCGCGTGTTGCGCGCCGATGCGTCGGACACGCCGCTGACCCTGGACGAGTATTGCGCGCGACCTCATGTGCTGGTGTCCCATACCGCGAACGTCGCCGGGTTTGTCGATGAATGGCTGGCCGAGATCGGACGCACACGCCAGGTCGTGCTGTCGGTGCCGCAATACAGCGCATTGCCGGCATTGCTGGCCGGCACTGACCTGATCGCCAGCTTGCCGGACTATACCGCCGCCGCCATGGCGGCTTCGGGGCAACTGTTCAACGAACCCTTTCCTTTCAAGACCCCGACCCTGGATTTGTCCATGGTCTGGCTGAGCCATGTCGACAGCGACCCGGCCGAGCGCTGGTTGCGGTCACGGTTGGAGGCCTTCATGGGCGAGCGTGAGGTCTCGGTACAACCCTGACACCGGCCCGCAGCGAAACAAAAACTGCCCCAACGTTTAAAGTCGGGGTAAGGTTGTGACGGCTGAAATCCCCTTGTCATATTTTCGAATCGGAGTCGAACACATGCCTCACCTGCACATGGAGTACACCGCCAACCTGCCCGAGCTGAAGGCCGATGTTGCATTGCTGCGCCTGAACAATGCGCTGGTGGCTTCTGGTCAATTCGCGGCCGAGCTGGACATCAAGAGCCGGGCCGTGAAGCTCGAGACGTTCCGGGTGGGCACGGGGCTGGGCGAGCGAGGTTTCGTGCATGTGAAGCTGGCCTTGCTAAGCGGTCGCTCGACGGAAATCAAGAAGCAACTGGCCGATAGCCTGCTGGCCGTGATCCAGGAACTGGGGCCATGGCCGGCCGACGTTAGCGTGCAACTGTGCGTGGAAATCCTCGACATCGATCGAGGCCCGTATGCCAAGGCCTTGATCGGTCAATGACGTTCAGGTGTCGCGGGCGGCGCAGGCCTTGATGATCTGTTCGCGCAGCCAGGCGTTGGCACTGTCCTGATCGACGGCCAGGCTCCACTGCATGTTCAGGGTGAACCCCGGCAGGCCCTGGGGCGCTTCGTGATGATTGAAGATTGCCTCGTTGGCCAGCAATTTCTGGATACGGCGGGGCAGGGTCAGGATGAAGTCGGTGCCGGTGATCATCTTCAGTGCGGCACTGTAGCTGTTGGCGCGGGCGGCAATCTGGCGTTGTTGTGCCTGCTGCGACAGCCAGCCGTCCACCATGTTGGTCGCTGACGACCAGGGCGTCGGAAACACGTGTCGGCGCCGTACGAAAGACTGAAGGCTCAGTTGCGGTTCAAGTGGCGTCGCCCGTTTATCCACGACACAAACCAGGTCCTCCTCCAGCAACTGCCGGGATTTGAAATCGGCATGGTTGCTGTGGAAGTTCGGGCCGAAGCAGATCACCAGGTCCAGGCTGCCGTCGCGCAGCTCTTCGGCGGGGATGTCGGCTTCGAGCTTGTGCACGTTCACCGCCACCGGCAGATTGGCGTAATCGAAGCCTTGCAGCAGTTGCGGCAGGATCAACTGTTCGAAATATTCCGGTGCGCAAATATTGAAGGTAATGGCTTGCCGGGTCGGATCGAAGGTGGGTGTACCGGCATGGCACAGGTTGATGCTTTGCAAAATGGCGCGCACATGCTCGTACATGCCCTCGGCCTTATAGGTGGGGCGCATGCCGGTGCGGGTGTTGATGAATAGCTCGTCTTCGAAACAGGTTCGCAGTTTCTTGAGGCAATAACTGACGGTTGACTGACTGACGCACAATGCCTCGGACACGCCGGTGACACTGCTTTGCTCGTACACGGCGCTAAACACCATGAGGTCTTGCATGTCGAGCTTTCTGAGGGAGTTACTGTTCAGCATCCGTTCTGTCTCTCGCTGTGCTCCTTGCGCGGATTTTGCGCAAACCAGGCCGATGATCCTAACGGAACGATCGTGCCAAGAGAATGCCAGGCAGGCGCTTTCATGGTCGGGAACGGGACAGATAATGTAGGGAACACGACGTGTCGATCAACGACTGTTTGGTTTGCCTATGTTTAGTTGGCTGCGATCCAAGCTCCATCAAATCCAGGTTTAACCTCCCAGGGTAGCGTGGGACGCTTGTCCGATGTGTTTCCTGTGATGCGCTCATGAACGGTTGGCCCCTGGCATTCCAATACCCTTCATCTGCCGCGGTCGATCCGGTCGGCCGGTTCACGCCTGCCATGGCCCCAACCCTCAGTGCGTTGCCCTCCGAGCTGGCCTTTTGGGCGCTCTGGCATTGCCGTCACGCCCGTCCTCCAGATACTCGTATTACCTGTTGATCATTCGCAGTGCTCGCTCAATGGCGAGCACAGACTGACGGTGCCTTGTCGCCCGTCCGACATGGAAATACGAGCCTTCTCATGAGCCTTGCCAAGATTTCTTTCGCTCCCGTGCAACACGCCGAGGCGTTCCTTGCGCAGAACCCTGATATCGAACTGTTCGAGCTGTTCATCCTCGACAACAACGGCGTGCCCCGGGGCAAGTTGTTGCATCGGGACGAGTTGCTGGCGGTTTTCGAAAGTGGCCGGCCACTGCCCAGTACGATTCTCGGGCTCACCGTCAATGGCGATGATGTGGAAAATTCCGGACTGGTCTGGGACGTCGGCGACATCGATTGCCGTGCCTACCCCCTCAGCGGCAGCTTGCAACGTATGCCCTGGCGATTGATTCCTACGGCCGCCGTGCAGGTCAGCATGCATCCCCAGGAGGGCATGCCGGCGACCATCGCCGATCCGCGTTATCTGCTCAGCCAGGTGATCGAGGCTTTACAGGCCGACGGCTATTACCCGGTGATGGCGGCGGAGCTGGAGTTTTATCTGCTGGACGCGCAACGCGACAGCCAAGGCCGGCCACAGCCAGCGCGGGACGCCGACGGTGGCCGACCGCGTGCCACCCAGGTCTACGGTTTGCGCGAGCTGGAGCAGATCGAGCCGTTCCTGGCCGACCTGTACGCTGCGTGCAAGCTGCAAGGCATTGCGGCCCGGACCGCCATTTCCGAATACGCACCGGGACAAGTGGAGATCACCCTTGAACACCGCAGCGATGCCTTGCAAGCCATGGATGAAGCGGTGCGCTACAAGCGACTGGTCAAGGGCGTGGCCCACAAGCACGGCATGCAGGCCTGCTTCATGGCCAAGCCGTTCGATCACTTGGCGGGCTCCGGCATGCACATGCATGTCAGCCTGGCGGACCGCGATGGCCACAATCTGTTTGCCAGTGAAGCCGCCGACGGCACGCCGCTGTTGCGCCATGCGGTGGGTGGGATGCTCGACACCTTGCTCGATTCGCTGTTGATGTTTTGTCCGAACGCCAACTCCTACCGGCGATTCCAAAGCAACAGCTACGCACCGCTGGCGGCGACCTGGGGCGTGGACAATCGCACCGTGAGCCTGAGGGTGCCGGGCGGCCCGGCGTTGTCGAGGCACATCGAGCATCGTATCTGCGGTGCCGATGCCAACCCTTACCTGGCTGCGGCGGCGATATTGGCCGGCATTCATCGCGGCCTACGTGAACAGTGCGATCCCGGGAAACCTGTCGAAGGCAACGGCTACGCCCAGGCGGCCGAGTTGCTGCCCACCGACTGGCTCACTACCCTGCGTGCCCTTGAGGCATCGGCCTGGGCGCGGGAAGCGTTTGGCGATGAGTTTCTTGGCGTTTATCTGGCGGTCAAGCGCGCCGAATACCGCCAATTCATGGCGGAAGTCGGGGAGCAGGACTGGCGTTGGTATCTGAATCAGGCTTAAGAACAGCTTCAAGCTGCAAGCTGATTGGCAAAGAAAGACTGTTC
Organism: Pseudomonas sp. NFACC05-1; assembly: GCF_900100135.1. NCBI lineage: Bacteria > Pseudomonadati > Pseudomonadota > Gammaproteobacteria > Pseudomonadales > Pseudomonadaceae > Pseudomonas > Pseudomonas sp. NFACC05-1. The sequence continues at coordinate 95,779 of NZ_FMTR01000011.1, forward strand.
ACTTAGGGCAGCCGAAAAAACGTGGTGAGGGAGCTTGCTCCCGCTTGAGTGCGAAGCACTCACAAAAAGGGGCTGCTACGCAGCCCAGTGGGAGCAAGCTCCCTCGCCACGCATCACTTTTCTTTAGCACTGCAAGCTGGGTCGAGCTTGCCGCTTAAATAATTATTTAATAGCAACTTTTTCACGAAAAATTGATGGTGGACTACCTAAAGTTTGTGTTGCCGTAGGAAATGAACTTTTCACATTTTCCTGCGGCACTTCTTTTTCAAAGAGCAACTTTCAGGAAGTCGTCAACCATCATGCTGACCCTTAAAGCCGTGCGCCCCGAGTGGGTGACACTGGCCGCCAGTGCCTTTTTGTTAGTGGGCTTCAACCTCGTTCTCTGGCAACACTTGCTGGCGATCACCACGGCTGACGCTCGTGGCCTGCTGATGTGCGTGGCGTTTGGCCTGATGATTTTCTGCGCGTTCAACCTGGTGTTGACGCTCGTGGCCTTCCGTCCGCTGCTCAAGCCCGTGCTGATGCTATTGTTCCTGATCAGTGCTGGCGTGGCGTATTTCATGGCCCAATACGGTGTATTGATCGATGCGGGCATGTTGCGCAACTTTGCTGAAACCAATGCCACGGAAGTTCGTGATCTGTTGTCGCTGAAGTTGTTTATCTACCTCGGGTTATTGGGGGTGTTGCCTTGCTGGTTATTATTCAAGACCCCGATCAGCTACCGTCGCTGGCCCAAAGAGTTATTAAGTAAGTTGCTGGTTGGCGTGGCGTCGGCCGCGGTAATCGGTATGGTCGCCCTGGCCAACTACCAAGGTTTGTCTTCGTTGTTTCGCAACCACCACGAGTTGCGTTTGATGGTCGTGCCGAGCAACTACATCGGTGCGTCGCTCGGCTATTTGCGTGAGCAGGTCGCGTCGGCCAAGCAGCCGTTCATCACCCTGGGCGAGGACGCGAGCCGCAACCCGGCCTGGCAAACCCACGGCCGCAAATCCCTGACCGTACTGGTGGTGGGCGAGAGTGCCCGGGCCGAGAACTTCGGCATCCTCGGCTATGACCGCGATACCACACCGACACTGGACAAAGAGGCCGGCCTGATCGCCTTTACCGATGTGCATTCCTGCGGCACGGAAACCGCCGTGTCGGTGCCCTGTATGTTTTCCAACATGGGGCGCAAGAACTATGACGCCAGCAAGGCCAAGAATGAAGAGGGTTTGCTGGACGTGCTCAAGCACGCCGGGCTGGAGGTGATCTGGCGGGACAACCAATCCGGCTGCAAGGGCACCTGTGATCGGGTCACGCTGCAGGACGTCAGCAATCTCAAGGACCCGGCCCTGTGCGCCAACAGTGAGTGCCGTGATGAAATCCTGCTCCAGGGTTTGCAGCATTTCATCGACACACTCGACAAGGACACGGTGCTGGTACTGCACCAGATGGGCAGCCACGGGCCGGAATACTTCAAGCGCTATCCCAAGGAATACGAGCATTTCACCCCGGTATGCGAAAGCAACGCGCTGAACAATTGCAGCCGCGAGAGCATCGTCAACGGCTACGACAACACGCTGGTGTACACCGATCATGTGCTCTCGACCCTGATCGATCTGTTGCGGGCCAACCAGGACAAGGTCGACACGGCCATGCTGTACCTGTCGGATCATGGCGAGTCCCTGGGCGAATACAACCTGTTTCTCCATGGCACGCCCTACATGCTCGCCCCGGAGCAACAGAAACACGTGGCAATGCTTGCCTGGTTTTCCGACAGCTATCAGAAATCTTTCTCGGTCGACACCCATTGCCTGCAACTGAGTCGGCAAAAGCCCTTGAGCCAGGACAACCTGTTTCATTCGATGCTCGGGCTGCTGGAAGTCAACAGCCAGGTCTACAACCGGGACCTGGACCTGTTCGCCAGCTGTCGCGGCGCGGTGATTGACGGTGTCCTGGCACGAGAGTGATGGCCTGGACCTTTTTTTCACGCAGTGTTGGTTAACCTGTCATTCAATCTTTTCCAAGAGCCGTTCGTATGTCCGGGCTACCCCCATCCACCGTCGAGCTTGAGTTCGCCAGGCAGCATGACCAGGAGCATGCACAGGTCTGCTGTGGGCCGACGCCTCGACGATTGCGCCTGGCGTTCTGGCGCGACGAGCACATGGTACGCAATGCCCTGAAGGTGGCGGGCGAGCCCGGGTTGGTGCTGGATGTGGCCTGTGGCGCGGGACGATTCTGGCCGGTGCTGGCCGAGCACGCCAACCGGGTGATCCTGGCGGCGGACCCGTCGCCGGACATGCTCGAACATGCGCTCACTCACCATGGCGGCGCGTTGCTCCAACGGGTCAAGACCTTCCCGAGTTCAGCGTTCACCATCGGGCTGTCGGCCAACGCGGTGGATTGTATTTGTTGTCTGCAACTGTTTCGCCACGTCAGCACCAGCGAGCATCGCCTGGCGCTGTTGCGCGAATTTCATCGGGTCAGTCGCGACACGGTGATCGTTTTGGTGCAAATCGAAGGCCGCCTCAAGATCGGCCAGGCGCCGCGACGGAGCCTGGCCGACAAGGCTGATGTGGAAGCCGAGTTCCGCCAGGCCGGTTTCAGCGTGCTTTGGTACCAGGATTTCCTGCCCGGTTTTGCCCTGACGCGTGTTTATGTGTTGCGTAAGACCGGTTAAGTCTTGATGTAGGACTATTCTTGCTTTTTCGCAGGCGATTTCTCTCAGGCGGCTGCTCTATGGATGCTCGCAATCGCCGGCGGCGATATATACTGCGCGCCATTCTTCAAGGGAGAGCCGTGTGGCCATCGATATTCACTGGATTCGCGACAACGATAGCCTCGGTCAGTTTTGCGCCGAGTGGCAGCAGTTGCCATTCGTCGCCCTCGACACCGAATTCATGCGGGTCGACACTTTTTACCCTATTGCCGGTTTATTGCAGATCGGCGACGGCAAGCGTGCCTACCTGATCGACCCCTTGACCATCGACAATTGGCAACCCTTGGCCGCACTACTGGAAAACCCGGCGGTGCTCAAGGTGTTGCACGCCTGCAGCGAAGACCTTGAAGTGCTGCTGCGCCTGACCGGCAGCCTGCCTGCGCCGCTGTTCGATACGCAATTGGCCGCCGCTTACCTGAACCTGGGTTTCTCCATGGGCTATTCGCGGCTGGTGCAGGAAGTGCTGGGTATCGAGTTGCCCAAGGGCGAGACCCGTTCCGACTGGCTGCAACGGCCCCTGTCCGAGACGCAGATCAGCTACGCGGCAGAGGACGCCGTGCACCTGGCAGAAGTTTTCGTACTGCTGCGCCCGAAGCTTTCCGACGAAAAATACCGTTGGGTCCTGGAAGACGGCGCCGAACTGGTGGCCAACCTGCGTCGCGAGGTCGACCCGTACGAGGTCTACCGCGAGGCCAAGCTCGCCTGGAAACTGTCCCGCGCCCAATTGGCCGTGCTGCGCGAGCTGTGCGCCTGGCGCGAACGCGAGGCGCGGGCCCGTGACCTGCCGCGCAATCGCATCATTCGCGAGCATTCGCTGTGGCCCCTGGCCCGTACCCAGCCGGATAACCTTGGCGCGTTGGCGAAGATCGAAGACATGCACCCGCGCACCGTGCGCCAGGACGGCCAGTTTCTGCTGGACCTGATCCAGCGCGCCGCCAGCGTGCCGCCCGAGCAATGGCCGCCGGCCGTGGCCGAGCCACTGCCCATCGAGGCCTCGGCCCTGGTCAAGCGTCTGCGGGCGTTGGGGCAGGCTGAAGCCGAGCGCCTGGAAATCGCCCCGGAGCTGATGCTGCGCAAGAAAACCCTCGAAGCGCTGATCAAGAGCGGCTTCCCCGAGGGCCCTTACCAATTGCCCGATTCGCTGCGTGGCTGGCGCCGCGAATTGATGGGCCAGGCGCTGCTCGACAGCCTGGCCACTGCCGGAGAACAGCCTTGAAACGTATCTGCTCCATCTATCGAAGCTCGAAGAAAAACGAGATGTACCTGTATGTGCTCAAGAGCGATGCCTTGGAGCGCGTGCCTGAGCCGTTGATGGCCGCCTTTGGCAAGGCGATCCATGCCTTCGACCTGGTCCTGAGCCCCGAGCGGGCGCTGTCACGGGAGGACATCAACAAAGTGCTGGAAAACCTCGACACCCAGGGCTATCACTTGCAAATGCCGCCGGCCGAAGACGAGTACATCGAGCATTTGCCCGAAGAGTTGTTGCGCCGCAACGACCCGGTCTGAAGGTCTCTGAGGCACCTGTTCTGGGTGCCTCTGGAAAAACACTGGAAGGGTTTATTGACGACGATCGTATGGATGGAGCGACACTCTATCGGCGGTTGTCTGCACTGTTTTTGAAAGGTTTGACTCATGCGCGTTCTGATTGCCGAACACGACCACCCGGTGTACGCCCAGCTTCTGCGTCAGGCGGCACCCGATATTGAAGTCCTGACCAGCGGCGACTCCGCCGAATTGTCGCGACTGGCCACCGATTGCCCGGTCTGGCTCGGCCAGCCTGATCTGCTGGCCACCTTGTTGCGTCAGGGCCATAGACCCAGCTGGCTGCAATCGACCTGGGCGGGTATCACGCCGTTGTTGGCCGAAGGCTTGACGCGCAACTACCGCCTGACCCGTGCGGTGGGCATTTTCGGCCAGGTGATGGCCGAATACGTGCTGACCTACATGCTCGGCCACGAGCGTGAGGTGCTGGCGCGGCTGGTCAGCCAGGTCGAGCGCAAGTGGGACAACCGCCAGGGGCAAAGCCTGGCCGGGCGCAAGGTGTTGATCGTCGGGACCGGTGATATCGGTCAGCGGGTAGCGCAGTTCCTGGTGCCGTTTGGTGTGCAACTGTACGGTGTGGCCAGTGAAGCGCGAGCGTTGGCGCCGTTCATCGAAGTCGGGGCGCTGAAGGATCTGCCGCGCTTGGTGGGTGAGGCGGATTACGTGATCAATTTGCTGCCCAACACACCCGATACCCATGATGTGTACGACGCGGCGCTATTCAAGCAATTCAAGCCGACCGGGTTGTTCATCAACGTCGGCCGTGGCGTGGCGGTGGTGGATGCGGACCTGGTGCAAGCCCTGAAGGATGGGCACCTGGCCGGTGCGGTGATTGACGTCTGCCGTCAGGAGCCATTGCCACAGCGCCACCCCTTCTGGACCGCCTGGGGCCTGCTGCTGACCGGCCACAGCTCGGCACCGACCTCGCCGCCGATGATGGTGCAGTTGTTCCTGGAAAACCTGCGGGCCTATCAGGCCGGTGAGGCGCTACGCGGGGAAGTGGATTTCAGCCGGGGTTACTGACTTTCTTCCCGCTCCGGGTTACGCCGTTCACTTAAGGTTTGTGTGAACCCAACCCTGTGGCGAGGGAGCTTGCTCCCGCTGGGCTGCGCAGCAGCCCAAAACCTAAGCACGCGGTGCATCAGATTGTCCGAGCCGGCTGATTCAGGGCTGCTGCGCAGCCCAACGGGAGCAAGCTCCCTCGCCACGGGAAGTGCCGTTCTTATGTGAATAGTTTGTTCACATGAAGGGGCAGGGTTACAGGGTGAAGTCGCCCTCAGCCACCAGTTCGCTCAACGGCCGGCGCGGGCTTGGGGTTTCGCGGGCCTGGAGGTATTCGGCCAGTGTCGATTTGTCCCCCAGCTTGCCAATCGCCACGGCGGCGTGCAGGGCGTAGCCTTCCGGGATCTTCAGTTCCTTGCGGGTCAACGCCTGGTCGAAACCGGCCATGCCATGGGTGTGCCAGCCGCTGAGGCTGGCTTGCAGCGCCAGGTGGCCCCAGGCCGCCCCCGTATCGAAAGTGTGGGACTGCGCAGGGGTTTCTTCGGTGGCGCCGGGAACGGCGAAGGTGGTTTTCGAAACAATGATCACCAGTGCCGAGGCGTGTTGGGCCCAGCTGCGGTTGAATTCATTGAGCAGGCCCAGGAAACGCTCCCAATTCGGCGTGTCGCGACGCGCATACAGGAAGCGCCATGGCTGGGAGTTGTACGCCGACGGCGCCCAGCGTGCAGCTTCGAAGAAGCCCAGCAGGGTTTCTTCGGCAATGGTCTCGCCGGTAAAGGCACGGGGCGACCAGCGCTCGATGAATTGAGGGTGAATCGCGTAATCGGCAATGCGGGGATTGGCACTCATGGGCTTACCTGGCTGGGGTTTGGAAAGTCAATGAAACAACCTACGTCCCGCCGCCCGGGCTGACAAGTCCCGGCCTACCGACAGTCGCCAATGCTTGGCCTGAAGAGGCCCGGGCACTAGACTGTCGGCCTTTTCACCACCTGATGTTGATGCTTGAGCCATGGCCGCCAAAGTCGAACCGTTCTGGAAACGCAAAACCCTCGATCAGCTCGATCTGCAGGAATGGGAATCGCTGTGCGACGGCTGTGGCCTGTGCTGCCTGCAAAAACTCGAAGACGAAGACGACAACAGCGTCTACTACACGCGCATCGCCTGCAAACTGCTGGACCTGAAAACCTGCCAGTGCTCCGACTATCCCAACCGCCGCGACTTTGTCCCCGATTGCATCCAGCTCACGCCGGGCAAGGCCGATGAGTTCAAATGGCTGCCGCCGACCTGTGGTTATCGGCTGGTCAGCGAGGGCAAGGACTTGCCGTTGTGGCACCACCTGGTCTGCGGTGATCGCGATGCGGTGCACCACGAACGCATTTCCCAGTCCGGGCGTATGCTGGCCGAAGGCAGCGTGCCGGAAGACGATTGGGAAGATCATCTGATTTTCCGCGCCGGCTGAGCCGTCGGGCGGCGCGCCCCAGGGAGAACCCATGGCTGCAGGATTGAAACGGATGCTGGCCGCCGGGCTGCTGGCGATGTGCGGGCCGCTGTGGGCGGCGCAGAAAGTCGATCTGGATTATCACGTGCACCTGTTGCCCCTGAGCGATCAGGCCGAGGTGCGTCTGACCCTGGCCCGGGGGGCGGCGGTGCGTAGCCTGGATTTCGACCTCGGCGACGGCAGTCGCTACAGCGATTTCAAGGCCGACGGCCAATGGCAACTCACTCCCGGCAAAGAGGCGCGAGGTGTCTGGCGGCCGGCAGCGGACAAGGCCAGCCTGAGCTACCGCGTGCGCATCAGCCATGCGCGCAAGAACGCCACCTTCGAAACCCGCATGACCCCGACGTGGGCGTTGCTGCGCGGCGACGACCTGGTGCCGTCGGCCAGGCTCGACCAGCAGGACGGCGTCGAACTGGTGGCCCGTCTTGAAGTTGAATTGCCCAATGGCTGGAAAAGCATCGAGACGCCCTGGCCGCGCATCGGCAAGCAACGCTTTCGCATCGACAACCCCTCGCGCCTGTTCGACCGCCCTACGGGCTGGATGCTCGCCGGCAAACTGGGTAGCCGCCGCACCCGCCTGGGCGAAACTGAGGTGACGGTCGCCTCGCCCCAGGGCCAAGGCATGCGCCGGATGGATGTGCTGACGCTGCTGACATTCGTCTGGCCGCAGGTACAAGCACTGGTGCCGCGCCATCCGGCCAAGTTGCTGATTGTCGGCGCCGGCGATCCGTTGTGGCGTGGCGCCCAGGCCGGTCATGACTCGATCTACCTGCACAGCCGTCCGCCGCTGGTCAGCGAGCGGGGCAGTAGCCCATTGCTGCGGGAGTTGGTGCAGGCATTGGCCCGGGTCAATGATCATGATCGCAGCGATTGGATCAGCGAAGGGCTGACCGAGTACTACGCCATCGAACTGCTGCGCCGCGCCGGCGGCCTGAGTGATGAGCGCTATCAGACCTTGAACGACCGGCTCGCCCGCGACAGCAAGGGCATCACCACCTTGCGCGGCGAACAGATCAGCTCGGCGGAGGTGGCCAAGGCGGTGTTGCTGTTGCAGGAACTGGACCGCGAGATTCGCCTGAAAACCCGCAACAAGCGTTCGCTGGATGATGTGTTGCAGGCGGCGATGCGGTTGGAAACGGTCGATACCAAAGAGTTTGTGCAGCTCAGTGAGAGCGTTCTGGGTGGGGCCTCTACTGTGCTGGATACCCGGTTACTTCAGTGACACCGCCATCGCGAGCAAGCTCTCCCACATTGGGTTTTCGGCGTTCACAAAACATGTGGGAGCGAGCTTGCTCGCGAAGGGGCCATCAGCGGCGCTGCAAAAATCAGAGCCCAACCTTCGGCGAATCCAACGAATCATTCCCCGTCACCGTAGCCGTGCCAGTCGCCGCCTCGGCATTGGCCTTTAGGCGGCTCAGCTCATCACCGGCCTGTTCGATGCGAGCGCGGGCGTTGCTGAGGTTCTGCCGGTTCTTTTCCAACAAGGCCTTGGCCGAGCAATGCCCGGTGATCCCCCGCGCCAGCGCCATGCCGCCGATCGCCAGTTGAGCCAGGCCGAGCACACCGCCACGGCGCAAGCCCTTGCCCATCATCAGCACACCGCCGGCCAGCGAGCCAATGCGTTCCCAACCATGCACGTTTTGTGGCGGATGGGATTGGAAAGGGGTGGTCTCAATCGGCTCGAACGGATTGTTATCGCTCATGATCTGTCTCCAGTATGGGGATTGGTATAAAGCTGACTGCCCGAGCGATTGCCTTGTTCAATCGAATGTTGCACCGATCAGCGGAATTGCGGCCCCGAACGGGTGTTGTTGCCTTTGGCCATGCGGTCATACAGCACGACGTTGACGGTGGCGGCCAGGTTCATGCAGCCGGTGGTGGGGATGTACACCACATCCTCACACCACTCGCGAATGTCCTTGTCCAGCGAGCCGTCTTCCGGGCCAAAAATGTACAGCGCTCGGTCCGGGTGAGTGTATTCGGGCAGTGGGCGAGCGCCTTCCACCAGTTCCACGGCCACCGGCACACAGCCCAGGGGCAGGATTTTCTTCAGGTCGTCGATACCGATCAGCGGAATGTCGTAGTGGACTTTCTTGGTGTCGGTGACGAAGTCGGCGGCTCGCTCATAGCGCTTGCCGGTGTAGAACACCGACGCCACGCCGTAGCAGCCGGCGGCACGCATGACCGAACCGACGTTTTCCGGTGACTTGGGGTTGAACAGACCGATGCAGCTATAGCGTTTGTTGGCCACGGGCGGGGTGCCTTTGGGGAAAAGGCGCGATTATACGGGGAATGGGGCTGCGTGTTCAGTTTGTGAGTGGGGGGTGATAGTCGGTTACCTGTTCACGAACCTGACCAATCGGTAACGTCCCCGCCAGCGTCGTGACAGGCACCAGTCGTTATGGTTTGCCTGACAAATGACTGCCGGAGTTCCTCATGAAAACCCTTGATGCCTTGCTCGCCGTTTCGATCCTGTCCCTTTCTTCCCTTGCCTTGGCGGAAGGCGGAGGTGACCGGGTTTATGGCCAGATGATCCAGAACAATCAACAAGCCATGGCGCAATACGCCGTCGAAAACGGCAAAGCCATCGCCGAAATCGTTCATTACGAATACGGCATGAAACTCGATGTTAAAAAAGTGGTGAGCATTACACCGGCCAATAAAGGCTGTGGTGTCGGACCGTCGCGCATGACCTACGAAGACTCGAACGGCAAGCTCAATACCCTGGAATATAGGCTCCTGGGTGATAACTGTCCGAATGGCGGCTGATTACCGTCTCGTTTGTTCTCCTTTGGTTTTGAGACGGTCAGGCGCCCTGGTGGCGCCTGTTTTTTATGGGCGCCGGATTATTGTGCTGGCGTGTTACGCAACCTCAAGGCATTGAACACCACCGATGCCGAACTCACGCTCATGGCGATGGCGGCAATCATGGGCGAGAGCAGGTGACCGGTCAGGGGGTACAGCAGGCCGGCCGCCAACGGAATACCCATCGAGTTATAGAGGAAGGCAAAGCCGAGGTTCTGGCGCATGTTTCTAACGGTTGCCACCGAAAGGGTGCGGGCCCGCAAGATCCCCATCAAATCGCCTTTTACCAAGGTCAGCTGGGCGCTGTTCATCGCCACGTCCGTGCCTGTACCCATGGCAATGCCTACGTTCGCCCGAGCCAGGGCGGGCGCATCGTTTATTCCGTCACCCGCCATCGCGACCTGGCGGCCATCGCGCTGCAGGTCCGCCACCAGACGTTCCTTGTCCTCGGGTTTGACTTCGCCATGGACCTCTTCAATGCCCATCTCCCTGGCCACGGCGCGTGCCGTGGTGAGGCCGTCGCCGGTGGCCATGATGATTGTGATGTCGTGAGCCTTGAGCCGGCTGACCGCTTCCCTGGAGGTTGGCTTGATCGGGTCCGAGACGCCCAGCAGCCCGGCCAGTACTCCGTCGACCGCCATGTAGATAATGCTGATGCCTTGCGCGCGTAGCTGCTCGGCCTGCTGTTGCAGTGGGCTGACGCTGATGCTGGCGGCGTTCATCAGGGCGGTATTGCCCAAGTGGATCTGTTTGCCGTCCACCCGGCCACTGACACCGATGCCGCTGCCGGATTCAAATGAAGCCGGCTTGATCAGTTCAAGATGCTCGGCTCGTGCGTGATCGACGATGGCGTGGGCCAGGGGATGTTCGCTGCCCTGGTCGAGGCTGGCGGCCAACAGCAGCACCTGGCGGTCGTCGAAGCCCTGGGTGGCTTTCACGCTGTGAAAGGCCGGGCGCCCTTCGGTCAGGGTGCCGGTCTTATCGACGATCAGCGTGTCGATCCTGCATAAGTTCTCGATGGCGCTGGCGTCCCGGAAAAGCACGCCCAGGCTGGCAGCCTTGCCGGTGGACACCATGATCGACATGGGGGTTGCGAGTCCCAGCGCGCAGGGGCAGGCGATGATCAGCACGGCGACGGCGTTGATCAGCCCGAAGACCCAGCCAGGTTCGGGGCCTAACAGCCCCCAGCCGAAAAAGGTCAGTACGGCGATGGCAATCACGCCCATGACGAAATAGCCAGCGATCACGTCGGCCATGCGCTGCATAGGCGCTTTCGATCGCTGGGCCCGGGCGACCATCTGGACAATTTGCGCCAGGACGGTCTCGGCGCCGACCTTCTGCGCCGTCATCACCAAGCTACCGTGGGAGTTGATCGTGGCGCCGATCAGGTTGTCCCCGGCGCGTTTGATCACCGGAACCGGCTCGCCGGTGAGCATCGACTCGTCAACGGCGCTTTCTCCTTCGAGTACCGTACCATCGACCGGGACCTTTTCACCGGGCCTGATCCGCAGGTGGTCACCCTGATGGACGTGGGCCAAGGGAATGTCTTGTTCCTGGCCATCGGCATTGATCCGGCGCGCGGTTTTGGGGGACAGCCCCAGCAGCGACTTGATGGCGGCCGACGTCTGGGAGCGTGCCTTGAGCTCCAGCATCTGCCCCAGCAAGGTAAGGGAGATGATCACTGCGGCGGCTTCAAAGTAGACGCCGATACGCCCCTCTTGCACGAATGTGGTGGGGAATCCTCCCGGCCAAAACGTGGCGGCGACACTGTAGAGATAGGCCGCCGCGGTGCCCAGGCCAATCAGGGTCCACATGTTCGGGCTACGCTGGCGAACAGAGGCCACTGCCCGTACAAAAAACGGCCAGCCTGCCCACAGGACCACGGGTGTCGCCAGGAAAAACTCGATGAGATTTTGCGTTGCACCGTGAAACAGCGACAAAGCGTGCCCCGCCATGGCGAGCACCGTGACGATCACCGTCAACGGCAGTGACCACCAGAAGCGGCGGGTGAAGTCCTTGAGTTCTGGATTGTCCTCTTCTTCCAGCGCGGGCATCACCGGCTCCAGCGTCATGCCACACTTGGGGCAGGTGCCGGGGCCGGGTTGGCGTATTTCCGGGTGCATGGGGCAGGTGTATTCAGTCGCCATGTCGCCGCTGGGCGCTGGAGCACTGTGGTGAAGGTGCGCTGGAACGTCTGGCATGGCTAGGGGCCTTCCTGATCCCTGCGGTTGACGGGTGGTTGGCCATGTCGTCCATGACCGCCATGGCCGTGGCCGTGTCCGAAGATATGCATCAAGGGACATATCAGGAGAATCAGGTACGGCCAATTCGCCGCGATGTGGCTGAAGTGTTCTCGCGCCAGATAGAAGAGGCCGATGGCCAACAACATGATCAATACAATGCCGGTCTTGCCCCGCCAGAATGGCGTTGCGCCCGCTGGGGGTTGATGAGTGTTCATGGTGTCGCTCCTTCAGGCCGGGCGAGCCACCGCCGCCGATAACCACAGAATAGGCAGGGAGGGCTTTGGCAGATTGATATTCATCAACCTTGGCTTACTTGACCTGCAAATGAGGGAAGTAACGGGCATGCTAAAGGTGCGAAGCTGTCAGCGACCTGACGGGGGCATTGCAGATTTGTCAGCTGGACCATGAAAGCTGCACAGGCAGCCGCACCACAGTCGAGCAGGCCACTTTTGGCGAGGGGATTTGATCTGTGGAGCAACACTTTGCAGCGCAAGATAAACCCACTCGCACAACGGCTAATTACTCGTCCTTCTTCATCAACCCGGCCAGTGCGGCGAAGGGGTTGTGGGTCGCCTTGGCGATTTTCGGAGTGCTCAGGGAGCCGTCGCCGAAATATTGCTGGTCGGTGTAGCGCGAGTGTTCGTTGTCGTGGCAGTACAGGCACAGCAGTTCCCAGTTGGAACCGTCCTGCGGGTTGTTGTCGTGGTTGTGGTCGCGGTGGTGAACGGTCAGTTCGCTCAGGCGCTTGCCGGAAAACTCACGGGCGCAGCGGCCACAGACATGGGGGTACATTTTCAGGGCTTTGTCGCGGTAGCCCATCTCCCGGTCGCGCTGGGCATCGGCGAGGATGCGGTCCAGCTTGGCGGTGTTGGACGGTGGCGTTGACGAACTCATGGGTTCACCTTTGTAGACAAGACGGATGACGGTTGGACAGAGTTTAGCTCAGCCCTTGAGCTTCTCGGCAATCCAGATGGTGTGGCGGGTGCCTTTGTTGCCATGGGCGAACACTTGCACCTCTTCGGCCTTGAAGCCGGCCTTCTTCAGCTTGTCGGAAAACTGCCGGTCAGCGCTGGCCGACCACACCGCCAGCACGCCCTTGGGCCGCAGGGCCTTGGCGCAGGCGGCCAGGCCTCCAGCCGAATACAGCCAACTGTTGGCTTTCTGGGTCAGGCCTTCCGGGCCGTTGTCGACGTCCAGCATGATCGCGTCGAACCCCTGGGGCTCGGCTTGCAGCACCTTGGCGACGTCTTCCATGCGGATCACTGTGCGCGCATCCGACAACGGCCGCCCGGCCTTTTCACCCAGGGGGCCACGGTTCCACTCCACCACGCCGGGCACGAGTTCGGCCACCACCACTTCGGCGGTCTTGCCCAGGTGCTTGAGGGCCGAGGCGAGGGTGAACCCCATGCCGAGGCCGCCGATCAGCACGCGCGAGCCGGGACGACCGGCGACCTTGCGGCAAGGAATCTCTGCCAGGGCGTCTTCGGAACCGTGCATGCGGGTGTTCATCAACTGCCCGCCGTCACCGCCCTGGATCTTGATGACGAAGTCTTCCCCGTACTCGAATAGGCACAGGGCACCGCCGTTATCAGGGATGGGCGTGGTGTCGAGCAGAACGAAACGTTTCATGGAAATCTCGTAGGAGGGCAAACCGCGCGGTAACGACTAGCCTTAAAGCAGACAATAGCCACGGAGCCATTGATGAAGTGCATCATTCTAACGGCCATTGCCCTGGCGGCGCTCTCAATAAGTTGCGCCCAGGCTCAACAACCGACGATTCCAGTCAACCCGCCCAGCATCCCCGGATCGCCTGGCACCGCCACTCCCATGCCCTATCCGCCGGTCACGCCCAACGGGGTGCCCAAGGTTGGCCCCGGAAGCGGCGGACCGCCCTTGCTGCCCCCCATCGAAATGCCCAAGCCGCCCAAGGACCAGCCGATACCGGGCATGGAGCCCAAGCCAGTGAAGGCCAAGTCGCCGGGAGGATAAATCGACAAGACGACGCATTCACCTGTGGGAGCGAGCTTGCTCGCGATAGCGGTGTGTCCGTCGGCTTCAATGCTGGCTGATCCGCCGCCATCGCGCGAGCAAGCTCGCTCCCACTGGGTTTATGTGTTGTTGTCAGACCTGCTGCGACAGCAACTGACCATCGGCCATGCGCAGGCGCTTGGACAGGGAGACGGCGAGGGCGCGGATGATCTTGGCGGCGATCTTGGGGGCGTCGTTGAGCATTTTTTCCAGGGAGTCCTTGCCCAGGTTCAGCAACTGGCAATCGCTGGCGGCGATGCAACTGGCCGAGCGCCGTTCGCCGTCGAGCACGGCCATTTCGCCGAATGCCCGGCCGCTGCGCAGCGTGGCGATGGTCACGGGTTGGCCGTCGGGGCCGGTTTTCTGCACGGCTACCTGGCCGGTGTGGATGATGCACATGAAGCTGCCGGCATCGCCCTCGTGGAAAATCGCTTCGCCCTGGGCGATGGCGCTGATGCTGAAATAGCCCGACGCCGCGGCGAAGTCCACAGGCAGCAACTGGTCGAACAGACCGCAGTCCATCAGCCAGTCGCGGATTTCTTTGTTCAGTAAGGTCGGTTCTGACATGTTGGCACGGTCTTTTTCTTGTGTGTGTTGCAGGTTCAGTTTGGCCCGGGTGTAAAAAGACCCATGGTAGATCCCCTGTGGGAGCGAGCTTGCTCCCACCGTTATTTGATCCGGGATGCCCGGCGCATGGAGCTAAGACCCGGCCATCCCACAGAGTTCCTCAGACCACCCCCAAAACCTTCAAGACAAATGCATATTCGAGCGCTACGTCACGCAATCCCTGGTAACGCCCGCTCATTCCGCCGTGGCCGGCGCCCAGTTCAGTCTTGAGCAGCAGGGGGTGGTCGTCGGTCTTGGTGGCGCGCAATTTCGCCACCCACTTGGCCGCTTCCCAGTACTGCACACGGCTGTCGTTGTAACCGGCGATCACCAGCAGCGCCGGGTACGCCTGGGCGCTGACGTTTTCGTACGGGGCGTAGGCTCGGATCCGATCATAAACGTCCGGCTCCTCTGGATTGCCCCATTCATCGTACTCGGTGACGGTCAGCGGCAAGTCCGGGTCGAGCATGGTGTTGAGCACGTCGACGAACGGCACCTCGGCAATCGCAACCTTGAACAGCTCCGGGCGTTGATTGAGCACCGCGCCGATCAGCAGGCCACCGGCGCTGCCGCCGCTGATCGCCAGTTGTTCGGCGGTGGTGAAGCCGTTGGCGATCAAATGCTCGGCACAGGCGATGAAATCGCCGAACGTGTTGTGCTTGTGTTCCTGCTTGCCGGCGCGATACCAGGCTTCACCCAGCTCGCCGCCGCCGCGCACATGGGCGATGGCAAACGCTACGCCGCGGTCAAGCAGGCTCAGCCGCGAATGGGAAAACCACGGGTCGAGGCTTTCGCCATAGGCACCGTAGCCGTACAGGTACAGTGGTACCGGCCGACCGAGGGCTTCGCGCTTGACCACCAGGCTGATGGGCACTTGTGTGCCGTCTGGCGCCGTGGCCCACAGCCGTTGGCTGACGTAGGCATCGGCGTCGAACGGGCCCAGTACCGGGGTTTGCTTGAGCACGACCTGTGCGCCGCTGGCCAGGTCCAACTGGCGGATCTGCGCCGGACGGTTCAGGGCCTCGTAGCGCAGGCGAATGCGCTCGCTGACGAACTCCAGGCTGTTTTGCACATGCAGGCTGTAGGCCGCGTCCGGCAGTTGCACCCGATAGGCCGGCAAGCCTTGCGGGTGAACCTCGATGATCGGCAGGCCGCCTTCGCGCAGGCTCAAGGTCATGGCCCCGGCGTTCAGGCTCAGGCCGTCGATCATCACCGTGTCGCTGTGGGGGATCAGGTTCTGCCAGTCGGCCTCGGTCGGCGCCACGCCTGTGTCGGCGGCCTGGTACAGGGCGAAGTTGATTCCGTCGCGGTTGCTGCGGATCAACCAGGTCCATTGGCCATCGAGCAGGCCGTGGTCGACGTCGTATTCATGGTTTTCCACGCGGGGCGCCAGGCAGGTAAAGGGGCGCTGCGGTTGCGCAGCGTCCAGTACCCAGACTTCGCTGGTGGTCTTGCTGCCCAGGGACAGGATCAACTGCTTTTCCGAACTCGAACGATAGCAATGCAGGAAGAAACGCCCGTCCGGCTCGTGGAACACCTCTTCGGCGGCAGTGCCGTCCAGGCGATAGCGCCAGAGTTTGTGGGGGCGATGGGTGTCGTCCAACTCGCCGAAAAACAGCGTCAGGCTGTCGTTGGCCCAGGTCATGCTGCCGTCGCAATCGGCGAAGGACAGTTCGCTGACCTTGTCGTTGGACAATTCCTTCACGAACAGGGTGTAGATCTCATCGCCCGTGGTGTCCAGGCTGTAGGCCAGGCGCTGGTGGTCAGGGCTGATGCTGAAAGCGCCCAGGGAAAAGAAGCCGCCGCCGGCCAGCACGTTCGGGTCCAGCAACAGTTGTTCACGGCTTTCATCCACGTTCAGGCTGTCATCGGCCGGACGCGGGCAGCGGTAGTGGCGCGGGTATTCGTCACCGGCCGTGGTACGGGTGTAGTAGAGGTACGGGCCCCAAGGCGAGGGCAGTGACAGGTCGGTCTCGAGAATCCGACCCTTGATCTCCTGGAACAGGGTTTCGCGCAGTTCGGCCTGGTCGGCGAGTTGCGCCTCCTGGTAGCTGTTTTCCGCCTTGAGGTAGTCGAGCACGGCGTCGGTGTCGCGTTCCTGCAGCCAGGCGTATGGGTCAACACCGGGGTCCTTGCGGGCAATCGGGGCGTTGGAAACGTGGGCAGATTGGGACATGAAAGGCTCTCGAACGTTGTACGAAAAGGGACACATGGCCTGGACAGAACCAACCACACAGGCCATTCGCCAGACGCCGGGGCAGCCTGACGAGCGAAAAGCCGTTACTATAAGCGCCTCTTTGCCTGCCTTGCCATGGACACCATGACCGAGAATGACTATCTGATCGCCTGGGGCCTCTACGCCTTCGCCGCCCTGGGCTGCCTGCTGGTATGGATGCGCATGACCCGCTGGATGTGGCGCTGGTTGCGCGAACCGCTGCGGTTGTTGCTGGCGGTGCTGCTGTTTTGCCCTACCATCGTAGATCCGGTGAAGGACAAGGTCGCCCCGGCCCTGGCTATTGTTGCCCTGGACGTGCTGTTCAAAGTCGGCAACAACGTCTGGCGGGCGGCTTCCGATCTGCTCATGTACGGCATGATCGCCTTCGGTCTCTACTTCATTTTGGTGCTGATCCGCTTTCCCATCGAGCGGGCCGCCAACGCTCGCAAGGAACGGGCCGCCGCCGCAAAAGCCGCCGCTGCGGTCGATGAGCCGGAGGACGAGCCACCGTTTGGCGTGGCCGGTGATGACCGTTACGGTCGCCCGCCCGTGCCGAGCAACCCCCAGCGTTCGCGTATCGAACCGCGCCTGTAACCGGGCCTGCCCCTTGAAGCGAGAGTTCGAGCATGTGTGAGTTATTGGGCATGAGCGCCAATGTGCCGACCGACATCGTGTTCAGCTTCACCGGGCTGATGCAGCGCGGCGGCAAGACCGGGCCGCATCGGGACGGTTGGGGCATCGCCTTCTACGAGGGCCGTGGCCTGCGCCTGTTCCAGGACCCGGCCGCCAGCAGCGAATCGGAAGTGGCGAACCTGGTGCAGCGCTATCCGATCAAGAGCGAAGTGGTGATCGGGCATATTCGCCAAGCCAACGTCGGCAAGGTCTGCCTGTCCAATACGCACCCGTTCGTGCGTGAGTTGTGGGGCCGCAACTGGTGTTTTGCCCACAATGGCCAACTCGCCGATTTCCAGCCGGGCGTGAGCTTCTACCGCCCGGTGGGCGATACCGACAGCGAAGCGGCTTTCTGCGATCTGCTCAACCGTGTGCGCCAGGCCTTCCCCGAACCGGTGGAGGTGGAACAATTGCTACCGTCGCTGATCGAGGCCTGCGCCGAATACCGCAGCAAAGGCGTGTTCAATTGCTTGCTCAGCGATGGCGACTGGCTGTTCTGCTATTGCTCGACCAAACTGGCCCAGATCACCCGTCGCGCGCCGTTCGGCCCGGCTCGGCTCAAGGATGTGGATGTGATAGTCGATTTCCAGGCTGAAACCACGCCCAACGACGTGGTCACGGTGATCGCCACCGAACCGTTGACCGAAAACGAAACCTGGACCCGCTACGAACCGGGCCAATGGAGCCTGTGGCGACGCGGCGAATGCGTCAGCCACGGCCGGACCGAATAAGGACGTCACGTTATGTTGCTCAGTTATCTACGGCTGGTGTTGTTCGCGGTGGGCCTGTTGGTTGGGGTCCAGGTGCCGGGCTTCATCAACGATTACGCCAAGCGGGTCGAGGCCCACCTGATCGAGGCGCAGACCGGCCTGCAAGGGTTCCAGGGCACCGCCAATCAGTTCTTCAAGGGCGACATGCAAGCCCTGGTGGCCCATTACCGCGCCAGCGAAGACCCGATCTTTCGCAGCGACGCCGACAGCCTGAACACCTTGCTCGTGCGCCAGCAGGCCCTCGACAAGCAATTCCAGGCCATGCAGGGCCCGTGGTACATCCGCTTGCTGCAAGTGGCGCTGGCCGCCGATCCGGACATCCGCAAGGAAACCTGGAACGGCTACAGCTACCAGATCCTGTTGACTCCCGAGGCCATGATCTGGGGCATCAGCGGTGCGTTGTTGCTGTCGTTCGGCCTGGAGTGCCTGTTCCGCCTGATCGACTGGGTGGTGCTAGGCGGCAAGCGCCTGCGCCAGAGCCGGCCGATTGAAGAGCGGGATTTGCGCGGGCTCTGATTGCACGACTGATCGAAACCGCAACCGGCTTCTGTGGCGAGGGAGCTTGCTCCCGCTGGGCCGCGAAGCGGCCCCAAAACCAGACACCGCGCAGTGTCAGGTAGATGGTATCCAGCAGGTTTGGGGCTGCTGCGCAGCCCAGCGGGGATAAATCCCCTCGCCACAGTGGTGTTCAGCTAGGCCACAACGGTGTTCAGCCAGGCCTTGCGTGTTACCCAATCAAATTTTTCTTATGACCCAACCGAGGTTTTATTCGTTGGACGGGATCGGCCGCGCGCTCAAGAATCGACGCATCGGTCTCCACGTCAGCGTCGTCGAGACTTACAACAATAAAACTGCGGAGAACCACCATGAGTGCACCCGACACGCTCGGCGTCCCCCAACCCCAGGCCCGTTCCGGCC
Source organism: Pseudomonas sp. NFACC05-1 (assembly GCF_900100135.1). NCBI lineage: Bacteria > Pseudomonadati > Pseudomonadota > Gammaproteobacteria > Pseudomonadales > Pseudomonadaceae > Pseudomonas > Pseudomonas sp. NFACC05-1. Next base: position 114,776 of record NZ_FMTR01000011.1, read on the forward strand.
CATTCGATTGGTATCGCAACATCAACCAGCAGGAACGTCGCACCTTCTGGAGCTGCAAGATCGGCTACGCCCTGGACGGCATGGACACGCAGATGCTTAGTTTCGTGGTGCCGACCCTGATCGCGATGTGGGGCATTACCACTGGCCAGGCAGGCCTGATTCACACCAGTACCTTGATCGCTTCGGCCATTGGCGGCTGGGTGGCAGGCATTCTCTCGGACCGCATCGGGCGGGTGCGCACCCTGCAACTGACGGTGCTGTGGTTCGCCTTCTTCACCTTTTTGTGCGGCTTTGCCCAGAACTACGAACAACTGCTGATCGCCCGCACATTGATGGGCTTCGGTTTTGGCGGCGAATGGACCGCCGGCGCCGTGTTGATGGGTGAAGTGATTCGCGCCAAGGATCGCGGCAAGGCGGTGGGCATGGTGCAGTCGGGTTGGGCCCTGGGCTGGGGCATGACGGCGATCCTGTATGCGCTGCTGTTTTCGGTGCTGCCGCCGGAGGACGCCTGGCGCGCACTGTTCATCCTCGGCATCGTGCCGGCGGTGTTCGTTATTTTCGTTCGCCGGCTGGTCAAGGATCCGGACGTCTATAACCAGACCAAGGCCCGGCTGACGCCGGAAAACCCAGCGAAGTTCTACGAGATTTTTGCCCCCGGCATCCTTTTCACCACCTTTCGCGCCTCGCTGCTGACCACCGGTGCCCTGGGCGGTTACTACGCCATCACGTCCTGGCTGCCGACGTTCCTGAAAAATGAGCGTGGCCTGAGCGTATTGAGTACCGGCGGCTACCTGGCGATGGTGATCGTCGGTTCCTACGTGGGCTATGTCATCAGTGCGTACCTGTCGGACATCCTGGGGCGCAAAAAGAACTTTGTCCTGTACGCCGTCGGCTCTTTCACCATCGTCCTGCTGTATACCCAGGTGCCGGTGAGCAATAACGTGATGCTCTGGCTGGGCTTTCCCTTGGGGTTCTTCGCGTCGGGCATGTTCAGCGGCATGGGCTCGTTCCTCACCGAACTGTTCCCTACGCGCATTCGTGGTTCGGGCCAAGGCTTCTGCTACAACATTGGCCGGGCGGTGGCGGCATTGTTCCCGCTGTTGATTGGTATTTTGAGCCAGAAGGTGCCGCTGAGCGTGGGTATCGGAGCGTTCGCCGCGGTGTCCTATGGCGTGGTGATCCTGGCGGCCCTGAGCCTGCCGGAAACCCAAGGCAAGCAGTTGGAAGCCGAGTAACTGATAACCTGTGGTGCGCGTGCCCCACAGTTAAACAAAGAAAGAACCTACAGGAGCGTTCACCGTGAACCGCCTGCTATTGAATTGCGACATCGGCGAAAGCTTCGGCAGTTGGACCATGGGTCTGGACGCCGAGGTGATGCCCTTCATCGATTGCGCCAACATCGCCTGCGGCTTTCATGCCGGCGACCCGAGCATCATGCGCAAGACCGTCAGCCTGGCCCTGAGCCATGGCGTGCGAATCGGCGCGCACCCGGCCTATCAGGACCTGGCGGGCTTCGGCCGCCGTTCCATGGCCTACGGCGCCCAGGAATTGCAGGACCTGCTGCATTACCAGATCGGTGCCCTCGACGGCATCTGCCGGGCGCAAGGCGGACGGGTCAGCTACGTCAAGCCCCACGGCGCGATGTACAACGACATGATGGCCAACCCGGCGCAACTGCGCGCGGTGATCCAGGCTGTTGCGGCCTATGATCGGCAACTGCCGCTGATGCTCATGGCGACCCGGGACAACAGCGCCGCCCAGGCCCTGGGCGATGAGTACGGCCTGACCCTGTGGTTTGAAGCCTTTGCCGACCGCGCCTACGACAGTGCCGGTCGCCTGGTTTCGCGGCAAGCACCGGGTGCCGTGCACCACGATCCCGAGGTGATTGTCGGGCAGGCCCTGGCTATCGCCCGCGGCAATGCGTTGACCGCCAGTGACGGCAGCGCCTTGCACCTTGTTGCCAACACCTTGTGCGTACACGGCGACAACGCCAGTTCCGTGGCGGCCGTGCAACGCATCCGCGAAGCCCTGGACCGGCAGAGTGCACCATGAGACCACGCTTGGAAGTGGTGGCGGTGGACTGCTTGATGGTGCGCCTGTTCGATGAGATCGCCGAGGCCAACATGCCCTGGATGCTCGCCGCCAGCGAGCGCCTGCGAGCGGTGTTTGCCGAGCATCTGATTGACCTGGTGCCGTCCTATACCACGTTGATGGTGCACTACGATTTGCTCGCCCTGAACCCGGTGCAGGCTCGTGAATTGATCGATGAGGCGTTGAATAACCTTTCACCGGATGCCCGGTCCGCCGGCCAATGCCACGTGCTGCCGGTGTGGTACGACCTCAGTGTCGGGCCGGAGCTGGAGCTGCTGGCGAGCCGCAGCGGGCTGACGGTCGCCCAGGTGATCCGTCGCCACAGTGAACGCGAGTACCAAGTGTTTGCCTTGGGCTTCGCCCCCGGTTTCGCCTTCATGGGGCTGGTGGATGAAGAATTGGCTTCACCGCGCCTCGACACGCCGCGCAAACGCGTGGCCGCCGGCAGTGTCGGCATTGCCGAGCGCCAGACTGCGGCGTATCCGGTGGTGTCGCCCGGTGGCTGGAACCTGATCGGTCGCACCCCGACCAAACTGTTTGATCGCGAGCGCGATGGCTACAGCCTGATGCAGCCGGGGGACACGGTGCGTTTCGCCCCCGTGGACCATGCCGAATTCATCGCGCTGGGTGGCGACGACACACCGCTGGAGACCCAGGCATGAGCCGCTTGTTGATCGAGGCCAGCACACCGCTGTGCCTGTTGCAGGACGCCGGCCGTTTCGGCGTGAGGCACCTGGGTGTGACCCAGGGCGGGGCGGCGGACTGGCTGTCGATGGCCTGGGCCAATTGGATGCTCGGCAATGGCCTGGACGCGGCGGTGGTGGAGATTACCCTCGGCGGCTTTACCGTAGTGGCCGAAGAGGATTGCGTGCTGGCGCTGGCTGGGGCGGACCTGGGCGCGCGAATAGACGGCCAGGGCGTGGCATCGTGGCGCTTCTTCAGTCTGCGCAAGGGCCAGGTGCTGGCGCTCACCCAGCCCGTGCTCGGTGCCCGGGCCTATCTGGCGGCCCCTGGCGGATTCAATGCGCCTGCGGTACTGGGCAGCCGGGCGACGGTAGTGCGCGAGGAACTGGGTGGCCTGGATGGGCGAGGGCGAGCGCTGAGTCGTGGCGAGCGCCTGAGCTATTCAGGCGCGGCGACGCCTCGGCCCATGCCACACACGCGGATTCCGGACTTCCAGCAAGCGCAGCCGCTGGACCTGATCCTGGGGGCGCAGAATGGCGCATTTAGCGGGCAGAGTCTGTTCGACGCGTTCAACACCCCGTGGACACTGGACAGTCGCGCCGACCGCATGGGCATCCGCTTGCTGGGCACGGCGTTGGCGTATCAGGGGCCGGCGATGATTTCCGAGGGCATTCCGCTCGGTGCGGTGCAGGTGCCGCCGGATGGCCAACCGATCGTGCTGCTCAACGACCGGCAAACCATCGGTGGCTATCCACGCCTGGGGGCCTTGACTCCGTTGGCCCTGGCCCGGTTGGCGCAATGCCTGCCGGGGACGCAGGTGCGGTTGCGGCCGGTGGTGCAGGAGGTTGCGTATCGCCAGCAGGTGGAGTGTTTGCGTAGTTTTCTCGACCGCTAAAAGCATCGCGAGCAAGCTCGCTCCCACACTGGATCTTCGTCACACTGAGATCCCCTGTGGGAGCGAGCTTGCTCGCGATGAGGCCCTAAAGGGCGCCAAAGATCACTTGGAAAGAAACCGCATCCCTTCCTCCAACCCCCGCAAGGTCAGCGGATACATCCGGTCTTCCACCAATTCGCGCACGATGTTGGTCGAGGCGGTATAGCCCCAGGTGTCCTTGGGGTACGGATTGATCCAGATGAGCTTCTTGTACTTCTCCATGAAACGCTGCATCCACACATAGCCAGCCTCTTCGTTCCAGTGTTCGACGCTGCCGCCGGCCTGGGTGATTTCATAGGGGGCCATGGCGGCGTCGCCGATGAAGATCACTTTGTAGTCGGCACCGTACTTGTGCAGCAAATCCTGGGTCGAGGTGCGTTCCGAGGTACGGCGCAGGTTGTTTTTCCACACCGACTCGTACACGAAGTTGTGGAAGTAGAAATACTCCAGGTGCTTGAACTCGGTCTTGCAGGCCGAGAACAGTTCTTCGCAGATCTTCACGTGGGCATCCATCGAGCCGCCGATGTCGAACAACAGCAACAACTTCACGGTATTGCGTCGCTCCGGGCGCATCTGGATGTTCAAGAGGCCGGCGTCCCGGGCGGTGTGGTCGATGGTGCCGTCGATGTCCAGCTCTTCGGCCGCACCCTGGCGAGCGAACTTGCGCAGGCGGCGCAGGGCGATCTTGATGTTGCGGGTGCCCAATTCCACCTGGTCGTCGAGGTTCTTGTACTCGCGCTGGTCCCAGACCTTCACAGCCTTGCCCTGGCGCTTGCCGGCGTCGCCGACCCGGATGCCTTCGGGGTTGAAGCCGCCGGAGCCGAACGGGCTGGTGCCGCCGGTGCCGATCCATTTGTTGCCGCCGGCATGGCGTTCCTTCTGTTCTTCCAGGCGTTTCTTGAACTCTTCGATCAGCTTGTCCAGGCCACCCAGGGACTGGATCTGCGCCCGCTCTTCATCGGTCAGCGAACGCTCGAATTCCTTGCGCAGCCAGTCCTCGGGAATCAGCGCCTGGAGGTGATCGTCGAGTTTTTCCAGGCCGTTGAAGTAGGCAGCGAACGCCCGGTCGAACTTGTCGAAATGCCGTTCGTCTTTCACCAGGATTGCCCGGGACAAGTAATAGAACTCGTCCATGTCGGCGAAGATCACCCGCTGTTTCAACGCGTTGATCAGGTCCAGCAGTTCACGCACCGACACGGGCACCTTGGCGGCGCGCATCTCATTGAACAGGTTAAGCAGCATGGCAATCGCCCTCGCTCTTGTTAGACGAAGAGGATCAGCGGGTGCCGCGACGGCTCATGAACGCCAGGCGCTCGAGCAGTTGCACGTCCTGCTCGTTCTTGACCAGGGCGCCGGCCAGCGGCGGGATGGCCTTGGTCGGATCACGTTCGCGCAGTACCGCTTCGCCGATGTTGTCGGCCATCAGCAGCTTGAGCCAGTCCACCAGTTCGGAAGTGGAAGGCTTTTTCTTCAGGCCCGGCACCTTGCGCACGTCGAAGAACACGTCCAGCGCTTCACTGACCAGGTCCTTCTTGATGTCCGGGTAATGCACGTCGACGATTTTCTGCAGGGTGACGCGGTCGGGGAAGGCGATGTAATGGAAGAAACAGCGGCGCAGGAACGCGTCCGGCAGTTCCTTTTCGTTGTTGGAGGTAATGATGATGATCGGCCGTTGCTTGGCCTTGATGGTTTCGTCGGTCTCGTAGACGTAGAACTCCATCTTGTCGAGTTCCTGCAACAGGTCGTTGGGGAACTCGATGTCGGCCTTGTCGATTTCGTCGATCAGCAGGATCACCCGCTCCTCGGACTCGAACGCTTCCCAGAGCTTGCCCTTCTTCAGGTAGTTGCGCACGTCATGGACCTTGTCCACGCCCAATTGCGAGTCCCGCAGGCGGCTGACCGCATCGTACTCGTACAGGCCCTGGTGAGCCTTGGTGGTGGACTTGATGTGCCAGGTGATCAGGCGCGCGCCGAAGGACTCGGCCAGTTGCTCGGCGAGCATTGTCTTGCCGGTGCCCGGTTCGCCCTTGACCAGCAGCGGCCGCTCCAGGGTGATGGCGGCGTTCACGGCCAGTTTCAGGTCATCGGTGGCCACGTAGGCGCTGGTGCCTTCGAACTTCATCTGCAATTCCTCGAACGGTGTCGCCGGCCTGGCGAGGCGGGGCGCGCGAAAATAAAGAGCGTGCCCGACTATACCGCGAGGCCCCGCCGACTGTGAACGCAGACGCTGTATTCAGTCTCTGAATGGAGCGTCACATGTTGACTCAGTCTCGGCGGCTTGCCAGTATTGCATATCGCCAATTTGGCGATATGTTTGGTGTATGTCTACGAAATATCGATTTAAAAATACTTACCGCATTCAACTGCGTGAACGAGACCATCCACCGCCCCATGTACACCTGACGGCTGGTGGGGTGGATGTGATGTTGAGCCTGGAAACCGTGGAAAGTGATGATGGGCCGTGCGCCGCCGTTGATCATCAAGCAAGCGCTGGACTGGGTCAGGGTCCACCAGGCGCAACTGTTGGAGGATTGGAAACGATGTTACCCATGAAACGGCCGCGGCTATTGGCCGTGCAGGCTTTATTACCGTTCAGTCTTGAACTGACGTTCATCGACGGGCAGCAATTGACGCTGGACTTGAGTGCCGACGTGCAACGTTACCCAGGCTTGCAGCCTTTGCTGAAAGAGGCAGCGTTTGGAGGCGCGAGCGTGGGGGATGATGGTTGGAGCGTGGAATGGCCCGAACTGGATATCCAGATCGGTGCCGATACCTTGTATCTGGATGCGCTGGCGCAGAATGCCGTGGATGAAAATACCCGCATTTTCATTGGTTGGCGTGCCCGCACCGGCCTACCGCTGAACCAGGCGGCTGAAGCACTGGGGGTCAGCGCTCGCAGCATCAGCCGCTATAGCAGTGGGCGCGAGGCTGTACCTCGTTCGCTGGCCCTCGCGTGCTTGGGATGGGACTCGCTGCAGCGTGGCGCGGGCATCGCGGCGGCGGAACCGATCGGCCGCTACACCGTCACGCGCAAACCCTAGTCGGTCGAAGGCGGTGGCTGTTCATAACGGGCGTTGAAGGCCTGGACGAAACCGTTGCGCAGGATCTGCAGGAAGGCCTCGAAGGCGCTGATGTCCTGCTGGTGGACATTGCCGCTGAGTTCCACTCGGGTGGCGAACTGGTTCTTGCGCTGGTTCTTGAGGGCCGTTTCGCCTGTGCCGACCAGCGCTTCCCAGACCGAGCGGAAGATGTTCTTGTTCTGGTTTTCCACGTCCTGCTGCCAGTCGAACACATCGACATCGCGCAGCAATGGCTTGATGTAGCCGCTGAGCTTGGCGTTGTCGGCTTCGGCCTCGATCACCAGGTCGCCGTGACCGGCATTGAAATCGAATTTGCCATAAGCAGCGGCGAAATCGTTCAGGCGCTTGAGCTCGATGTTCCTGGCTCGCAGGCGGAAGTCGAAATCCTCGAAGTTGCTCAACGGGTCGAAGGTGGCCTGCATTTCCAATGGCGCGTGTTCGGCCACCAGGGCCTTGCCCTCGAAACGGGCGTCGCGCTTGCCTTCGGTGTCGACCACGTTGGTCAGGTTGTAGAAGCTGGCGTTGACGTCGGTGGCCCGCAGGTTGACCGGTGGCTTGGAGTTGAAATTGCGGAAGGTGACCTTGCCATCCCGGATGCGCACTTCGTTGAAGGTGATAGGCAGCAGTTTGCCCAATTGCTCGCGCCAGTTGGTGCCCCGGCCGGTCTGGGAGTTCTGTCGGTTGGCGCCGCCGTCGACGAAGTTCACTTCCGGACGGGTGAATTCCACCTCGGCGACCACCGCATGGTCGTACCACAGCGAGTGCCAGCTCACCGACAAGTCCACCAGCGGTGCGGTGACGAACGGCACCGGAACCTTGCCGTCGACCTTGACGATTTCCAGGCCGTTGATCCGGTAGGCACCGCGCCACAGGGCCAGGTCCACGTCGGTGATCTGGCCGCGATAATCGCCCATGTTGGCCAGTTTGTCGTTCAGGTAGTCGCGTACCAGGTAAGGCAGGGCGAAATGCAGGGCCACCAGCACCGCGACGAGGGCGGCGAACACCCACAATGGCCAGCGATATCGACGCTTCATGTCAGTCAGTCTCCAGCGTTTGTTGAGGGAGCGCCTTCTAATGCCATTGACTGTCGCAACAATGGGAACGTTCGGTGCAACTGGACGCCCATGGGCAAGAGGCATACCTTTAAAGGCTTACATTCCCGCTGCATCAAGGACCCAGCCATGAGCCGTATATTCGCTGACAACGCCCATTCCATCGGTAATACGCCGCTGGTGCAGATCAACCGCATTGCCCCGCGCGGCGTGACCATCCTGGCCAAGATCGAGGGGCGGAACCCAGGGTATTCGGTCAAGTGTCGGATCGGCGCAAACATGATCTGGGACGCTGAAAGCTCGGGCAAACTCAAGCCGGGCATGACCATCGTCGAACCGACTTCGGGCAACACCGGGATCGGCCTGGCGTTCGTCGCCGCCGCTCGTGGCTACAAGCTGATGCTGACCATGCCCGCCTCCATGAGCATCGAGCGCCGCAAAGTACTCAAGGCACTCGGCGCGGAACTGGTGCTCACCGAACCGGCGAAGGGCATGAAAGGGGCCATCGACAAAGCCGCCGAGATCATGGCCGGCGATCCAGCCAAATACTTCATGCCGCAGCAGTTCGATAACCCGGCGAACCCGGCGATTCACGAAAAAACCACCGGCCCGGAAATCTGGAACGATACCGACGGCGCGGTGGACGTGCTGGTGGCGGGTGTGGGCACCGGCGGGACCATCACCGGCGTTTCGCGGTACATCAAGAACACCTGCGGCAAACCGATTTTGTCGGTGGCGGTCGAGCCCGAGGTTTCGCCGGTGATTACCCAGGCGATGGCGGGCCAGGAGATCAAGCCCAGCCCCCACAAGATCCAGGGGATTGGCGCTGGGTTCGTGCCGAAGAACCTTGACCTGTCGATCGTTGACCTGGTCGAGCGGGTATCTGACGACGAGTCCAAGGCCATGGCCCTGCGCTTGATGCAGGAGGAGGGCATCCTCTGCGGGATCTCTTGTGGCGCGGCGATGGCCGTGGCCGTGCGCCTGGCGGAAAAACCGGAGATGCAGGGCAAGACCATCGTCGTGATCCTGCCGGATTCGGGCGAGCGGTACTTGTCGAGCATGTTGTTCAGTGATTTGTTTACCGAGCAGGAGATTCAGCAGTAACTGCCTGCACAGGATGTGATGGGAGCTTTGTGGCGAGGGAGCTTGCTCCCGCTGGGGTGCGCAGCGCCCCCAAAATAGGTGGAGCTCATCAAGTCGCAGGCGCTTTTGTGGCGAGGGAGCTTGCTCCCGCTCGACTGCGAAGCAGGCGTCCGGACTCCAGCGTGGGTCGCCAGATCGTAGGGGCGCGCTTCGCACGCCAGCGGGAGCAAGCTCCCTCGCCACAAAAGCTCTCGCCATCGTAGGTTGAATGATTGTTCGATGCGTCAGCCAAGGTTCAGGCGGCGCATGTTAGAAAGTGTTTATTGCGTTTCACTCAACAGAGAATGTTGCGTCAGATGGTTTTTACCCGGGCCTGGAGTGGTTAACATGGCCTTCGGCTACGTCGGGCAGTAGGCGTTGCGTCAGTTGTTTTTGGACAAGGAGTTGTAAAAATGACCGTTTCGTTTGTCGCCAAGGCCTCGGTGTTGCTGCTGTTCCTGGGCAGTACGCTGTACGTGCACCTGCGTGGCAAGGCGCGTTTGCCGGTATTGCGCCAGTTCGTCAACCATTCGGCGCTGTTTGCCCCCTATAACGCCTTGATGTACCTGTTCTCCGGCGTGCCCTCGAGACCTTACCTGGACCGCAGCAAGTTCCCCGAACTGGATGTGCTCAAGGACAATTGGCAAGTCATCCGCGACGAGGCCATGCACCTGTTCGACGAGGGCTACATTCGCGCTGCCGAGAAGAACAACGACGCGGGTTTCGGCTCGTTCTTCAAAAAGGGCTGGAAGCGTTTTTACCTCAAGTGGTACGACAAACCGCTGCCGTCGGCTGAGCTGTTGTGCCCCAGGACGGTCGCGCTGGTCAGCCAGATCCCCAATGTCCGGGGCGCGATGTTTGCCCTGCTGCCGGGTGACAGCCATCTCAATCCCCACCGAGACCCCTTCGCCGGTTCGTTGCGTTATCACCTGGGCTTGTCCACCCCCAATTCCGACGACTGCCGGATCTTCGTCGACGGTCAGATCTACGCCTGGCGCGACGGCGAAGACGTCATGTTCGATGAAACCTATGTGCACTGGGTCAAGAACGAAACCCCGCAGACCCGCGTGATCCTGTTCTGCGATGTCGAGCGGCCCCTGAAAAGCCGGTTGATGACCCGCCTCAACCGCAGCATCAGCGCGTTCCTCGGGCGCGCCACCGCGCCGCAGAACCTGGAGGAAGAACACGTCGGTGGTATCAACCGGGCCTATGCCTGGAGCAAGTCGTTCAGTGACGGCATCAGCGGCCGGGTCAAGCAGTTCAAGCGCAAGCATCCCAAGGCCTACCGGGTGATGCGGCCAGTGTTGGCGGTGGCGGTGCTGACGGCGCTTGGCTACTGGTTGTTCGTTTAAATATTGCGTAGTCCATCGAGCGCTGGTTATAGTCGGCGCCCTTCGGGTTTTCGAACCCACCCTTCAAGAGATCGGCTCATGCCTGCATCCCCTGTCATCGCGGTCGTGGTTCCAGCGTTCAACGCTGGCGTCGTGCCGTGTGGGAGTCAGCAGCCTGCGCAGATCGGTCAATACCCTCCACCTGTCAGTAGCCCACCGGTGTACGCCGTCGTATCACCGCCGGGTGTTGGCGTTCAGGGCTGATCGGCAACGGTTGCCGTCCCCTGTGCCTGCCTGAAAAAACTACTGGACTTCAGCTTCGGCTGAGTTGGCTTTTTGCCTGACTACAGGTGGTATTCATGTTTTCCCTTTCTAAAAACGCCTTGTTGGCGGCGGCTTCCACGAGCCTGTTCGTTTTGCTGTGGAGCAGTGGGGCGATCTTTTCCAAGCTGGGCCTGGCCCATGCTTCACCTTTCGCTTTTCTGCTGATCCGTTTTGCCATCGCCCTGTCGGCGCTGGTGCTGTTGATTCCGTTGCTCAAGTTCAAGCTGCCCAAGACTGGCAAGCCGATGCTGTACGCGGCGACCACCGGGTTGGTGCTGCTGGGCGCCTATCAGATTTTTTATCTGCTGGCGCTGCAAATGAACGTCACCCCCGGGGTGATGGCCACCCTGATGGGCGTGCAGCCGATCCTGACCGTGGTGCTCATGGAACGGCAGCGTTCCTGGTCGCGGCTGTTCGGCCTGGCGCTGGGGTTGGTCGGGTTGGTCATGGTGGTGTACCAGGGCATCGGCCTGGCCGGCATGTCCCTGGCCGGGATGCTCTGTGGGTTGCTGGCACTGGTGAGCATGACGGCCGGTTCGATCATGCAGAAGCGCATCACCGACAACCCACTGGGCACGCTGCCGGTGCAGTACCTGGCCGGGCTGGTGCTGTGCGCGGTGTTCGTGCCCTTCCAGCCGTTCCACTTCGAGTACAACACGGGTTTCATCGTGCCGGTGTTGTGGATGGCGCTGGTGGTGTCGGTGCTGGCGACGTTGCTGCTGTACCGACTGATCGCCCGGGGCAACCTGGTGAATGTCACCAGCCTGTTCTACCTGGTGCCGGCGGTGACGGCGATCATGGACTACCTGGTGTTTGGCAATCGGCTGGCGTTGTTGAGCTTGTTGGGGATGGTGCTGATCATCGTGGGGTTGGTGTTTGTGTTTCGTAAAAGCCGTTAGCCCTTAGATATTTAGTGACTGCACCATTGCTTTCGCGGGCAAGCCCGCTCCCACAGGTTATGTACAGGCCTTGTGGGAGCGGGCTTGCTCGCGAAGGTATTTTTAACCGCGCCGATGAACTACCGGGCGGACGCTTGAACCGGTTTCGCCGCCCCAGGTTTCAACACCAACCACAACGCCGCCGCAATCAACACCCCGCCATACAAATGCGCCATCCCCAACGGCTCATCCAGCAGCAACGCCCCCCACAGCACGCCGAACGGCGGAATCAGGAAGGTCACGGTCATGGATTTGACCGGGCCGATGGAACTGAGCAGGCGGAAATAAAGGATGTACGCCAGCGCGGTACACACCAGGCCCAGCCCCAACAGTGACAACCAAACGTTCCAGCCACCCCAGCTGGCCGGTGGTTGGCTGATGACGCTGTAGCCAAACAGCGGTAGCAAGAACACCGTGGCGCCGAACATACTGCCCAGGGCCGAGAGACGGCTGTCCAAGCCACCTTGCTGATCGAGCCAGCGACGGGTGAGGAAACCGGCAAAGCCATAGCAGGTCGTGGCCAGCAGGCAGGCGAGGGCGCCCATCAGCAATTGCAGGTCGAACGCCACCGGGCCGGCGCGGGTCAGGATGCCGACGCCGAACAACCCCAGGCAGACACCGCTGACCTTGGCTGGGGTGAGTTTTTCGCTGAAGAACAAGCCGCCGATCAGCACCCCCATCAACGGCGTGGTGGCGTTGAAGATCGCCGAATAACCGGCCGGCAGCACCTGGGCGGCCAACGAATAGAAGGTGGCCGGAATGCCCGAGTTGATCAGGCCCAGCCCCATCACGACTTTGAGCTTGCCGCGAAAATTCCAGTCGATGCGCATCAGGGCCAGGATCACCAACAGCCCGACGAAGGCGATGGACACGCGAAAAAAGGCAGTGGGGATTGTGCCAATGACGGGGGCGATAATGCGCATGAACAGGAAACTGGCGCCCCAGATAGCGGCCAGTGACAGTAAGCGCAGGATATCGACGAGGTTCACGAGTCATTCCTTCCTTGATTGGGCGGCAAGTGTCGCCGTCCTGAATAGCGATGGCAATGGTTGCGTTGGCGCGTGATTGGCCTCTAAGCTCAGTCGCCAATAACAAGCATGACCCGCCGAGGTTTACCCTATGCCGCAGCCATGGCCCGCCATCGAAATCGCCCGTTCGATCCTCGACGGCTTCGACGATTATCGTGAGCACTTCCGGCAGATCACCGACGGCGCCCGCGCCCGGTTCGAGCAGGCGCTGTGGCTGGAGGCGCAAGCGGCTTCGGCGGCGCGCATCAACTTGTATGAAGAAAAAGTCTTCGAAACCGTTGCCAAGCTGCACAAGGCCTTCGATGACGAAACCCTGATGGACGTGAGCTGCTGGCCGCTGGTCAAGAGCGCCTACATCAGCCTGATCGACCTGCGCTTCGACGATGAGCTGTCGGAAACCTGGTACAACTCGATCTTTTGCGGGCTGTTCAGCCACGACCTGATCAGCGATGGCACCATGTTCATCCACACCACCCGGCCCAGCCTGCGCCGCGCCCGTGCCGCCCAGACCCGCACTTACAAACCCCAGGGGCAGTTGGACCGGATGCTGGCGAGCGTGTTCGCCGATTACCGTTTCAGCGAGGACTACGGCGACTTGCCAGGCGACCTGCAGCGCCTCGAAGCGCAGTTGCGCGAGAACCTGCCGGACTGGGTCTGCAAGGACCCGGAACTGACGGTGGAGTTGTTTTCCTCGGTGCTTTACCGCAACAAGGGCGCCTACCTGGTGGGCCGGATCTTCACCCGCGATGACCAATGGCCGCTGGTGATCCCGCTGCTGCACCGCGAGGGCCGGGGTATCCAGATCGATGCGCTGATTACCGACGAGGCGCAGGTGTCGATCATCTTCTCGTTCACCCGCTCGTACTTCATGGTGGACGTGCCGGTGCCGGCGGAATTCATCGGCTTTCTCAAGCGCATCCTGCCGGGCAAGCACATCGCCGAGTTGTACACCTCCATCGGTTTCTACAAGCACGGCAAGTCCGAGTTCTACCGAGCGTTGATCAATCATCTGGCGAACACCGACGACCAGTTCATCATGGCCCCGGGTGTGCGTGGCATGGTCATGAGCGTGTTCACCCTGCCGGGCTTCAACACCGTATTCAAGATCATCAAGGACCGCTTCTCGCCGTCGAAAAACGTTGACCGGGCCACGGTGATCGAGAAGTACCGCTTGGTGAAGAGCGTCGACCGGGTCGGGCGCATGGCCGATACCCAAGAGTTCGCCGATTTCCGTTTTCCCCTGGGCAAGTTCGAGCCGGCGTGCCTGGAGGAGCTGTTGGAAGTGGCGCCGTCCACGGTGTCGGTGGAAGGCGACACGGTGCTGATTCGTCACTGCTGGACCGAGCGCCGCATGACACCGCTGAACCTGTATTTGGAGAACGCCAACCAGGACCAGGTGCGCGAGGCGCTGGAAGACTATGGCCTGGCCATCAAGCAACTGGCGGCGGCCAATATCTTTCCCGGCGACATGCTGCTCAAGAACTTCGGCGTGACCCGCCACGGCCGCGTGGTGTTCTACGACTACGATGAAATCTGCTTCCTGACCGAAGCCAACTTCCGCCACATCCCCCAGCCCCGTACACCGGAAGACGAAATGGCCTCCGAGCCCTGGTATTCCATCGGGCCGCTGGACGTGTTTCCCGAGGAGTTCCCACCCTTCCTGTTCGCTGACGCCGGGCAGCGCAAGCTGTTCGACCAGTTGCACGGCGAGTTGTACAACGCCGACTATTGGAAAGGCCTGCAAGAGGCAATCCGGGCGGGGAAGGTGATCGACGTGTTCCCGTATCGGCGTAAGGACCTGGACAACGAATAACCCAGCAGGTAAACGAAGCCCCCTGTGGCGAGGGAGCTTGCTCCCGCTGGGGCGCGCAGCGGCCCTAGAACCCGGCAACGCGGTGGAACAGGTCGATTGAGTGAGCTTGAGAGGGGGCTGCTGCGCAGCCCAGCGGGAGCAAGCTCCCTCGCCACAAAAGCTCAAAAGCTCAAAAGCTCAAAAGCTCAAAAGCTCAAAAGCTACCCGGTCGACCAATCGATTTGCTCGTGAAACTGACACTGATTCGAGGCATTCCCTTAACCCGCGCCGTGCCCAATTCCCGTGGCGAGGGAGCTTGCTCCCGCTGGGGCGCGCAGCGGCCCTGGAACCCGGCGACACGGTGGATCAGGTTGATTGAGTGAGCTTGAGAGGGGGCTGCTGCGCAGCCCAGCGGGAGCAAGCTCCCTCGCCACAAAAGCTCAAAAGCTCAAAAGCTCAAAAGCTCAAAAGCTCAAAAGCTACCCGGTCGACCAATCGATTTGCTCGTGAAACTGACACTGATTCGAGGCATTCCCTTAACCCGCGCCGTGCCCAATTCCCGTGGCGAGGGAGCTTGCTCCCGCTGGGGCGCGCAGCGGCCCTAGAACCCGGCGACACGGTGGATCAGGTTGATTGAGTGAGCTTGAGAGGGGCTGCTGCGCAGCCCAGCGGGAGCAAGCTCCCTCGCCACACAAGCAGCTTTGACGAAAAGCTCCTGTGTGCGAGCTTGCTCGCGATAGCGGTATCTCAGTCAACATCTAATGCAGGCTGAACCACCACCATCGTGAGCAAGCTCGCTCCCACAAGGGTGTGGCGGTGGGCTGCTTTGCGCGTTCGGCGCAATGGCCGCAAATCTGCGACAATCGCCCCCCTGCACAAACCGAAGACCCTTGCGTACCTGATGACTGACCAAGCCCCCGCTATCGACAAGCTGCTGAAAAACCTCGACCACGCCATGCTCGCCGACCGTCACCGGTTGCGGCGCCAGTTGCTCGAGCTGCGCAAGAAACCCGACGAGGCCAAGCTGGCCCAGTGGGTGGCGCGCATGCAGGCGTCGTGCGACCAGGTGTTGGCGCGCAAGGCCAGCCTGCCGGTGATCCGCTACGACGACAATCTACCGATCGCCGCCAAGCGCGACGAAATCAAGGACGCGCTGCTCAAGCACCAGGTGCTGATCATTGCCGGCGAGACCGGTTCGGGGAAAACCACGCAGTTGCCCAAGATCTGCCTGGAAATCGGTCGCGGCCAGCACGGCTTGATCGGCCACACCCAACCGCGCCGGATCGCCGCCCGCAGCGTCGCAAGCCGTGTTGCCGAAGAACTGGCCACGCCGTTGGGGGCGCTGGTGGGTTATCAGGTGCGCTTCGAGGACCAGAGCGACGCCAACACCCTGATCAAGCTGATGACCGACGGCATCCTGCTGGCCGAGACCCAGAACGACCGCTACCTCGAGCGCTACGACACGATCATCGTCGACGAAGCCCACGAACGCAGCCTGAACATCGACTTCCTGCTGGGCTACCTCAAGACCCTGCTGCCACGCCGTCCGGACCTGAAAGTCATCATCACCTCGGCGACCATCGACCTGGAGCGCTTCTCCAAGCATTTCGATGATGCGCCGATCGTGGAAGTCTCGGGCCGCACCTTCCCGGTGGAAACCTGGTATCGCCCGCTGACCCTGGAGCAGGACGAGGAAGGCAACCGGGTCGAGGATGACTTGACTGTCGACCAGGCGATCCTCGCCACCCTTGATGAAATCGCCGCCTACGAGCGCAGCGAGCGCCGCAGCCCTGGGGACGTGCTGGTGTTCCTGCCGGGCGAGCGGGAGATTCGCGACGCCGCGGAGATGCTGCGCAAGGCCCAGCTCAAGCACACCGAGATCCTGCCGCTGTATGCGCGACTGTCGCCGGCCGAACAGCAGCGGATCTTCCAGTCCCACCCGGGCCGTCGCGTGGTGCTGGCGACCAACGTCGCCGAAACCTCGCTGACCGTGCCGGGCATCCGCTACGTGATCGACAGCGGCACCGCGCGCATCAGCCGCTACAGCTATCGCGCCAAGGTCCAGCGCCTGCCCATCGAAGCCATTTCCCAGGCCAGCGCCAACCAGCGCAAGGGGCGCTGTGGGCGGGTCGAGCCGGGGATTTGCGTGCGGTTGTACAGCGAAGAAGATTTTCTTGGACGGCCGGAGTTCACTGACCCGGAAATCCTGCGCACCAACCTGGCGGCGGTGATCCTGCAGATGCTGCACCTGCGCCTCGGCGAGATCACTGATTTCCCGTTCATCGAGCCGCCGGATGGCAAGGCCATCAGTGACGGTTTCAACCTGCTGCAGGAATTGTCGGCGGTGGACCGCAACAGCCAATTGACCCCGCTCGGTCGCCAGTTGGCGCGCCTGCCGGTGGACCCGCGCATGGGCCGCATGCTGTTGGAAGCGGCGAAGCTGGGCAGTTTGCAGGAAGTGTTAATCGTCGCCAGTGCCATGTCGATCCAGGATCCGCGCGAGCGTCCGCCGGAGCGCCAACAGGCGGCGGACCAGGCCCACGCCCAGTGGAAGGACGCGGATTCGGACTTCGCCGGGCTGGTCAACCTGTGGCGCGGTTTCGAAGAGCAGCGCCAGGCCCTGACCGCCAGCCCGCTGCGCAATTGGTGCCGCAAGAACTTCCTCAACTACCTGCGCCTGCGCGAGTGGCGCGATTCCCATCGTCAGTTGAGCCTGATCTGCCGCGACATGCAGTTGAGCCTCAATAAAGAACCGGCCGATTACCCGAAACTGCACAAAGCGGTGCTTTCGGGCCTGTTGAGCCAGATCGGCCAGAAAACCGAAGAGGGCGACTACCTCGGCGCCCGCCAGCGGCGGTTCTGGGTCCATCCGTCTTCGGGCCTGGGCAAGAAGCGTCCGCAATGGCTGATGACCGCCGAACTGGTGGAAACCACCAAGCTGTATGCGCGCATGGTTGCCAAGATCGAACCGGACTGGATCGAGCCGCTGGCCGGGCACCTGATCAAGAAAAACCACTTCGAACCCCATTGGGAGAAGAAGCGCGGACAGGTGGTGGCCTATGAGCAAATCACCCTGTTCGGGCTCATCGTCGTTGGTCGACGGCCAGTGCATTACGGGCCGGTGGACCCGGTGGTGTCACGGGAGCTGTTCATCCGCGAGGCGCTGGTGCGCGGCGAGATCCAGTCCAAAGCCAAGTGCCTGAGTGCCAATACCCGGTTGCTGGAGCAACTCGACGAGCTGGAAGCCAAGGCCCGTCGCCGCGACATCCTGGCGGACGAGGAAACCCTGTTTGCCTTCTACGACGCGCGCTTGCCGGCCGAGATCCACCAGACCGCGACGTTCGACAGCTGGTACCGGATCAACAGCCAGAAAGACCCGCAACTGCTGATCATGCGCGAAGAAGACGTGTTGGCCCGCGAAGCCAGCGAAGTCACCGCCGCGCATTACCCCGACACCTTGCGCGTCGGCGACCTGACCTTGCCGCTGAGCTATCACTTCGAGCCCAACCACCCACGCGACGGCGTGACGTTGCGAGTGCCGGCGCCACTGCTGCCGATGCTACCGCCGGAGCGCCTGGAGTGGCTGGTGCCAGGGGTGATCGAAGCCAAGTGCATCGCCCTGGTGCGCAACCTGCCCAAGGCCTTGCGCAAGAACTTCGTGCCGGTGCCCGACTTCGTCAAGGCGGCGCTGCAACGCATCACCTTCGCCGAAGGTTCGTTGCCGCAAGCCCTGGGCCGTGAGTTGTTGCGCATGACCGGCGCGCGGGTCAGCGACGAAGCCTGGGCGGAAGCCGCGCAGCAGGTGGAAAGCCATCTGCGCATGAACCTGGAAATCGTCGACGGCCAGGGCAAGTTCCTCGGTGAGGGCCGGGACTTGGCCGAGCTGACGGCGCGCTTTGCCGAGGCCAGCCAGGCCGCCTTGGCCGTACCGCAAACGGCGAAAAGCCAGGCGCCGGTGGAGGCGAAAATCTTCGCGCCGGTGGCCGAGAAAACCCAGCAGAAGATCGCCGGGCTGTCGATGACGGTCTATCCGGCGCTGGTGGAAGAGGGCGGCGTGGTCAAGGAAGGCCGCTTCCCGACCCCGGCCGAAGCCGAGTTCCAGCATCGCCGCGCCTTGCAACGCTTGCTCATGCAGCAATTGGCCGAATCGGCCAAGTTCCTGCGTGGCAAGCTACCGGGGCTGACGGAGCTGGGCCTGCTGTACCGCGACTTGGGCCGCATCGACGGCCTGGTGGAAGACATCCTGCTCGCCAGCCTCGACAGTTGTGTGCTCGAAGGCGAAGCGAGCCTGCCCCGCGACGGTGCCGCACTGGCCTCCCTGGCCGAGCGCAAGCGCGGCGGCTGGACCGAGCATGCCGAACGTCTGGCGAAACTGACCCTGGACATCCTCAAGCTCTGGCATGGCCTGCAAAAACGCTTCAAGGGCAAGATCGACCTGGCCCAGGCCGTGGCGCTGAACGATATCAAGCAGCAACTCAGCCACCTGGTGTACCCGGGGTTCGTGCGCGAAACCCCACATCAGTGGCTCAAGGAGCTGCCGCGCTACCTCAAGGCCATCGAGCAACGCTTCGAGAAGCTCGGTAGCCAGGTGCAGAAAGACCGGGTCTGGAGCGGCGAGCTGTCGAACCTCTGGGCCCAATACCAGGCCCGCGCCAGCAAACACGCCCAGGAAGGCAAGCGCGATCCGCAACTGGAACTGTACCGCTGGTGGCTGGAGGAATACCGGGTGTCGCTGTTCGCCCAGCAACTGGGGACCAAGGTGCCGATTTCCGACAAGCGCCTGGGCAAGCAGTGGAGCCTGGTGGAGGGCTGATCGCAGAATCACGGGCAGGCCCGTAACCCACAGGTTTTATGTAGTAAGTGAGGGAGAATGGGCCAAACGCCAGCGTTTATGGCAAACTTCGCGGCTATAAATGCCGGTCCCGTGGTTTTGAGCTTCAATGCCTCGGGCGGATCGGAATAAAGCGATGCCAGGGCTGCTTCCCCGGATGGGAAAAGTCCCTTTGTGTATTGGTACGTCGGTGCCAATGCTTTCTGCCTGAACAGATCAGAGACACGACCATGCATAACGTCGTCATCAGCGGCACCGGCCTGTACACCCCGGCCAACAGCATCTCCAATGAAGAGCTGGTGCAATCTTTCAATACCTATGTCGCGCAATTCAACGCCGACAACGCCGATGCCATCGCGCGCGGTGAAGTCGAGGCGTTGACCGAATCCAACGCCGCGTTCATCGAAAAGGCCTCCGGCATCAAGAGCCGCTTTGTCATGGACAAGGAGGGCATTCTTGATCCGCAACGCATGACCCCACGGTTGCCCGAGCGCTCCAACGACGAGTGGTCGGTGCTCTGCGAGATGGCCATCGGCGCTGCGAAACAGGCCCTGGAGCGCGCCGGCCGCACGGTCGCCGACATCGACGGGGTCATCGTCGCCTGTTCCAACCTGCAGCGTGCCTACCCGGCCATCGCCATCGAAGTCCAGGAAGCCCTGGGCATCGAAGGTTTCGGTTTCGACATGAACGTGGCTTGTTCCTCAGCCACTTTCGGCATCCAGGCAGCAGCCAACAGCGTGCAACTGGGCCAGGCCCGGGCAATCCTGATGGTCAACCCGGAAGTGTGCACCGGCCACCTGAACTTCCGTGATCGCGACAGCCACTTCATCTTCGGCGACGCGGCCACCGCCGTGATCATCGAGCGGGCGGACCTGGCGACCTCGCCGTACCAGTTCGACGTGGTCAGCACCAAGCTGTTGACCAAGTTCTCCAACAACATTCGCAACAACTTCGGCTTCCTCAACCGCGCCGCCGAAGAAGGCATCGGTAGCCGTGACAAGCTGTTTGTCCAGGAAGGCCGCAAGGTGTTCCGCGACGTCTGCCCGATGGTGGCCGAGCTGATCGGTGCCCACCTGGAAGAAAACCAGCTGAACGTCGGCGAGGTGAAGCGCTTCTGGCTGCACCAGGCCAACCTGAGCATGAACCACCTGATCGTGCGCAAACTGCTGGGGCGCGAAGCCACCGAAGAGGAAGCGCCAGTGATCCTCGACCGCTACGCCAACACCAGTTCGGCGGGCTCGGTGATTGCTTTTCACAAATACCAGGATGACTTGCCCAGCGGTTCGGTCGCTGTGCTCAGTTCGTTCGGCGCTGGGTATTCGATTGGCAGTGTGATTTTGCGTAAGCATTGATCTGGTCTGGCTCAGCTTTGATCTGTGCCTTTTCAGTTTCTATCTGGGCTGGTTCAGCTTTTGTGTGGCGAGGGAGCTTGCTCCCGCTCGGTTGCGCAGCGACCGCAGAATCTTGGGGCCGCTTCGCAACCCAGCGGGAGCAAGCTCCCTCGCCACAAACAGAAAAATCATCAGTCTTCCAGGCAATGGGGCGTTGAATGACGGTCACCGATGACACCCTTCTGCTCCAACGCCTCCTGGCCGGTGAGCAGCAGGCCTATAAGGAGCTGGTCAGCGCCTACCAGAGCCCGATGCGCGCCGTGGCCTATGCCATCGTCGGCAGCCGCCATGTCGATGAGGTGGTGCAGGACGCGTGGCTGTCGGTGGTGCGTAATCTCAGTGGTTTCCAGGGACGTTCCAGCCTCAAGACCTGGCTGCTGACCATCACCGCCAACGCTGCCAAAGGGCGCTACAAACAGAACCGTCGGGAGGTGTTGCTCGACGATCTGCCGTCACCCCATGGCACCCTCGGCGATGATCGTTTCGCCGCCGACGGTCATTGGCTGTTGGCGCCGTTCGCCTGGCACCAGGACACGCCTGAGGCGCTGCTCACGATGGCGGAATTACGCGATTGCCTGGAGCACACGTTGCTCAGCCTGTCGGAACTGCAAGGCAGCGTGCTGAACCTGCGGGAACGCCAGGGACTGGAGCTGGAAGAAATCTGTAATCTTCTGGATATTTCGCTCTCCAATGTGCGAGTGCTGTTGCATCGCGCCCGGCTGAAAGTCTTCGCGACCGTTGAACATTTCGAGGAAACCGGCGAATGCTGACCTGCAAGGAACAAGTGGCGCGCTCCAGCGATTATCTCGACGGCCAGTTAAGTTTTCGTGAACGCCTGATGGTGCGTCATCACCTGATGTTCTGCCCCAACTGCCGGCGTTTTATCCGCCAGATGCGGCTAATGCAGGCGACCCTCAAAAAGCTTCCTGAAGCCCCCATTCCCGACCTGGATCACCTCGCCGAAAAACTCGCGGCTGAACGTAAACGTCACCACCCCTAGTTCCGTATGCACCTGCGACTGCTCTAACTTGCCGCTTGCAGCTCACTCCTTGCAGCTGCTTCTCAGTTATTCCCTTTCGAAGTAAAAAGTTCCGCTGTCATAAAATCTTTATGTGATAGCAACTCGCCTGACACAACCCGTCGCCAAGATCCCCTCCCAACACCAGCGGGCCCAGTTCCGCGTGTTTTCTAACGCATAGACTACCAACAGGGGAATTCTTCGATGATCCGCAAGCACTTCGCAGGTGTTGCCGCCAGCGCACTGGCAATGGCAGTAACCGCCCAGGCTTTCGCCGGCACCGTCACCACCGACGGCGCCGATATCGTGGTCAAAACCAAGGGCGGCCTTGAGGTCGCTACCACTGACAAAGAGTTCAGCTTCAAGCTCGGTGGTCGTCTGCAGGCTGACTACAGCCAGTTCGATGGTATCTACACCGACAACGGCAACTCGGCCGATGCCGCTTACATCCGCCGCGCGTTCCTGGAACTGTCCGGCGTGCTGTACACGGATTGGGCCTACACCATCAACTACGACATGTCCCACAACAGTGGCGACTCCGATAACGGCTACTTCGACGAAGCGTCCCTGGCCTACAACGGCTTCAAGCCGGTTTCGATCAAGGTTGGTCGCTTCGACCCCGACTTCGGCCTGGAAAAAGCCACCAGCTCCAAGTGGGTCACTGCACCTGAGCGTAACGCCGCTTACGACCTGATCGACTGGACGAACAGCCATCAGAACGGCCTGGGCCTGCAAGCCTCCAGCACCTTCGCCGATTCGTTCTATGCCTCGGCCGGTGTATTCAGCAAAGACACCGACGACACCGACGGCGACAGCGTCAAGCAAGTCAACGGTCGCTTCGTATTCGCGCCAATGCACGATGCTGGCAACGTGCTGCACTTCGGTGTGAACGTGGCTTCGCGCGACGTCTCCGACACCGTCTTCGATGCGCGTTATCGCTCCCGCCTGGGCATGCGTGGCGTTGAAACCATGGGTGGCAACGACGCCGGCCCTAACGGCAACCGTCCGGTACTGGGCGGCGCGAACAACTCGCCAGCCGGTTCGTACGACCGCGACACCGCCTTCGGCCTGGAAGCCGCTTTCGCCATGGGGCCTGCGTCGATCCAGGGCGAATACATCACTCGCAAGACCAAGGCTGATGCCGATGGTTTCGAAGACATCAAAGGCCATGGCTTCTACGTACAGGGCGCGTACACCCTCACCGGCGAGTCCCGTGGTTATAAAGTCGGCAAGTTTGACGCGATCAAACCTCAGAACAAATCCATCGGCGCCTGGGAAGTGTTCTATCGCTTCGACAGCCTGACCGTCGAAGACGACAACATCACCACTGCCTCGGCGACCCGCGACGTGGGCGATGCCGAAGCCAAGGTGCACAACCTGGGCGTGAACTGGTACGCCAACGAAGCGGTGAAAATCTCCGCCGCCTACATCAAGGCCAAGACCGACAAAGTGACCAACGCCAATGGCGATGACGATGGCGACGGTTTTGTGATGCGCGCCCAGTACGTGTTCTAAACCGCACTGGCTTGATATACCGCTCTGACTTCATCCGTTAAAGCGCTCCTTTGAACCCCGCCTCTGGCGGGGTTTTTTTTTGAGCCGCGTTTGGGTAAGCGCTGTATGGGTGGCCACCTGTCAACCCTGACAGTTTCGCCGTATCTAGAAAGCGTGCTTACTTCCTCAGGCCACCATAGCTCATCTGGAGAGTCGACCATGGCGGATTCAGATCTTGGGTCCAATCACCCCATTACCAACTTCGGTGCCTCGCCCGATGAACCGACCACCCGATTTCACTATGACGCACTCGATAGCTTGATCGGGCGCACTACGTCCGCGGGCAAAGAGCATCGGTTCTACCGAAACGATGAGCTGGCGAGCGAGGTCAGCGGGACTGTCAGCACAACCTTCGTGCGTGCAGAGGGCATGGTGCTCGCCGAGTGCCAAACCGGTGGTGATGCCGGTCCCATATTGCTGATGGGCGATGATAAGAACAGCGTGATGGGTGAAGTTACTCGGCAGGGACTCACGAGTATTGCGTATTCACCCTATGGCCAGCGGGTTGAAGGCAGCTCGGCGAGTAGTCATTTGGGTTACAACGGCGAGCGGCGCGAAAGGCAGACCGGCTGGTATTTGCTGGGCAAGGGCTACCGTGTCTTCAATCCTCAGTTGATGAGGTTTCACAGCCCGGATAACTTGAGTCCCTTCGGTAGGGGGGGATTGAATGCGTACATGTATTGTGTGGGGGATCCAATTAATAATGTAGACCCGACGGGGCATGGTTTTATAGGAGCTGTATCGCGTTTTTTTAGAAAGCCAGCAGCGTTTTCTGTGGGCGAAACTACATCCGGGATTTTTACCTTGACTAAGCACAGAGTCAAGCCTCCGAGTTTAAGAGTTATTGGGTCTGAAGATGTTTTGAATGCCCAAAAAAACGTGGCTTATTTTGACGTGATGGTTAGAAAATATGAGGCTAAATTTATTGAAATTAGTGATCTGGAAGTCAGTCCGGAGATTGTGAGTAACATGATCAGTGAGCAAGATTTTTTTCGCGGAAAAACAATATCTGCATTGAAGAATTATGAATTCGCTCTACGCCACAAAGGTGAGCTTGGAATTACGCGGCGTGGGGCAAAAAAACTCGAGGCGCTCGCAGAAGTGTACGATAAGATGATGAAAAACATACCAGGGCAGGAGCGCGCTGAACATTTAGCCAGTGTGGAAGATAGAGTCAGAACAGCGGCGGAAATGAAGAATATTCGCGAATAAGTAAAGGGGGCGACCTCTAATAACTGATTTTTTCGAACTGCAAGATGTCGAGTAGTACCGCCAATATCCTATTTCGGATCACTCATCACCCAAGCCCGTAAAAAAGTATCCTGCTTCTCGTTCCTACCGTCCGGATCGGCGATACTCGCTCCATCCATTGTCTGGATATCGAGGAACCGCATGCCGCTTCACGTCTTGGACAGCCTGTCCGCCATTGCGCCGCAAGAATGGGACGCCCTGGTACCCGCCAACCAACCATTCCTGCGTCACGCCTTCCTGAGCACCCTGGAAGACAGTGCCAGCCTCGGCCCGCAATCTGGTTGGCAGCCTGAGCATTTGCTGCACATCGAAGGCGGTCGTCTGCTGGCGGCCTTGCCCAGTTACCGCAAGTGGCATTCCTACGGTGAATACGTATTCGACCATGCCTGGGCCGATGCCTGCGCCCGGGCCGGGATCGAGTATTACCCCAAGCTGCTGACAGCGGTGCCGTTCAGTCCGGTCAGCGGTCCGCGATTGTTGGCGGCCCGCGTGGAGGACGGTCTGGAATTGTTGGGCAGCCTGCCGGGTTATCTTGAGATCGAAGGGCTTTCCAGCGCCCACATCAACTTCACCGATGCCTTCACCGACGCGGCGCTGGCCGGGCAGGAGGGTTGGCTGCAGCGGATTGGCTGCCAGTACCACTGGCAAAATCGTGGTTATCGGGACTTCCAGGATTTTCTCGATGCCCTCAGTTCGCGCAAGCGCAAGCAGATGCGCAAGGAGCGTGAACAGGTGGCGGGGCAGGGCATCGAGTTCGAATGGCTCGAAGGCCAGCAACTGGACGAGGCCCAGTGGGACTTTGTCTACGCCTGTTACGCCAACACCTACGCGGTGCGGCGGCAGGCGCCGTACCTGACCCGGGCGTTCTTCAGCCTGCTGGCCGAGCGCATGCCTGAGGCCATTCGCGTGGTCTTGGCCAAGCAAGGTTCACGGCCGGTGGCGATGGCGTTCAGCCTGGTGGGCGGCGACAGTTTCTACGGGCGTTACTGGGGCTGCCTGGCGGAATTTGATCGCCTGCATTTCGAGACCTGTTTCTATCAGGGCATGGACTACGCGATTGCCCATGGCTTGCAGCGTTTCGATGCCGGGGCCCAGGGCGAGCACAAATTGATTCGCGGGTTCGAACCGGTGATTACCCGTTCGTGGCATTACTTGCGGCATCCGGGGTTGAAAGCGGCCGTGGCGGATTTCCTCGTGCGCGAGCAAGAGGGGGTGCTGGCCTATGCCGAAGAGGCGAAAACAGCACTGCCTTATCGGCAGTGCTGATTTTTCGCGGGTGTGACTCAGCTGTCTTCGTTGCCCAGCCAGCGGTAAGAGACACCACCAATGACAGCACCCAGCAGCGGTGCTACCCAGAACAGCCACAGTTGCTCGATGGCCCAGCCGCCGACGATCAGCGCCGGACCGGTACTGCGGGCCGGGTTGACGGACGTGTTGGTGACTGGAATCGAGATCAGGTGAATGAGCGTCAGGGCCAGGCCGATGGCAATCGGTGCCAGCCCGGCCGGGGCACGTTTATCGGTGGCGCCGAGGATGATCAGGATGAACATTGCCGTCATGATCAGCTCGGTCACAAAACCGGCCGCCAACGAATACCCACCGGGTGAATGCTCGCCGTAACCGTTCGACGCCAGGCCGGACGCGGTCAGGTCAAAGCCTTCCTTGCCGCTGGCGATGAAGTAGATCAGCGCCGCGGCCAGCACACCACCGATGACCTGGGCGATGATGTAGGCCGGCAATTCCCTGGCCGGAAACCGCCCGCCCACGTACAAACCCACCGACACAGCCGGGTTCAGGTGGCAGCCGGAGATATGACCGATGGCGAACGCCATGGTCAACACCGTCAGGCCGAATGCCAGGGCAACCCCCAGCACGCCAATCCCGGAGGCAGCCAATACCGCGCTGCCGCAGCCGCCCAACACCAGCCAGAACGTACCCAACAACTCAGTCGTTGAACGTTTGAGTAAAGACATAAGCATCCTTGAAAAAACAGTCGTGATAATCGGTTATGCATCCTGCAGCATTACGACAGGCTCATCTCCAGAACCTGGGCTGAGTACAGCAGGGTTTATCGACAAATCCAGCGGCACAAAAAAACCGCCAGAGTCATGGACTGGGGCGGTTTTGGCCGTGGTCGGCGGGGAGTATGTCGTTGCTATATGGGCTAAATGGATTCTGGACAGATTTTTTCAGAAAGGCCTTGGGGCTGCACTGGCCCTACTGTTTAAGCAAAGACCCTGTGGCGAGGGAGCAAGCTCCCTCGCCACAGGGGTCAGTGGTGTCTGGTTGATTCAGTCGATCCCCACGAACCCACCCGTCTGGTGCTGCCACAACCGCGCATACAACCCGCCATGGGCCAGCAGTTCGGCATGGCTGCCGGTTTCGGCGATGTGGCCGTTTTCCAGCACGACCAGGCGGTCCATGCGGGCGATGGTCGAGAGGCGGTGGGCGATGGCGATCACGGTCTTGCCTTGCATCAGGGTCTCGAG
Organism: Pseudomonas sp. NFACC05-1; assembly: GCF_900100135.1. Lineage (NCBI taxonomy): Bacteria > Pseudomonadati > Pseudomonadota > Gammaproteobacteria > Pseudomonadales > Pseudomonadaceae > Pseudomonas > Pseudomonas sp. NFACC05-1. The sequence goes on from NZ_FMTR01000011.1 coordinate 141,686, forward strand.
GCTTTCCTGGATCGCCGCTTCGACTTCCGAGTCCAGTGCTGACGTCGCTTCGTCCATGATCAGGATCGGCGCGTCCTTGAGCAGTACCCGGGCAATGGCGATGCGCTGGCGCTGGCCGCCGGACAGTTTCACGCCGCGTTCGCCCACATGGGCATCGAAACCGGTGCGGCCTTCGGCATCCGACAGCAGTGGGATGAACTCATCGGCCCGGGCCTTGCGCACGGCTTCCCAGAGTTGCGCATCGGTGGCGTCTGGCTTGCCGTAGAGCAGATTCTCGCGAATCGAGCGGTGCAGCAGCGACGTGTCCTGGGTGATCATGCCGATGCGCTCGCGCAAGCTTTCCTGGCCGACCTCGGCGATGTCCTGGCCGTCGATGAGGATGCGCCCGCCTTGCACGTCATAAAGACGCAGCAGCAGGTTGACCAACGTGGATTTGCCCGCGCCGGACGGCCCGATCAGGCCGATTTTTTCGCCGGGCTTGATGGTCAGGTTGAGGTCGCCGATCACGCCGCTTTTCTTGCCATAGTGGAAATCCACGTGCTCGAAACGCACCTCGCCGCGCGCGACCGCCAGGGGCTTGGCCTGGTCGCGGTCGGTGACGCTGACCGGTTGGGCGATGGTCTGCAGGCCGTCCTGGACCATGCCGATGTTTTCGAAGATGCCGTTGACCACCCACATGATCCAACCGGACATGTTGACGATGCGGATCACCAGCCCGGTCGCCAGGGCAATGGCGCCCACGCTGATCAGCGACTGAGTCCAGAGCCACAGCGCCAGCCCGGTGGTGCCGACGATCAGCAGCCCGTTCATGCTGGTGATGACCACGTCCATGCTGGTCACCACGCGACCGGCCAACTGGGCTTTTTCGGTCTGCTCCTGGATGGCTTCGCGGGCGTATTGCTGTTCGAAGTTGGTGTGGGCGAACAGCTTGAGGGTGGTGATGTTGGTGTAGCCGTCGACGATCCGGCCCATGAGTTTGGAGCGGGCATCGGACGACACCACCGAGCGCTCCTTGACCCTTGGCACGAAGTAACACAGGGCGCCAATGTAGGCGGCGATCCACATCAGCAGCGGAATCATCAGGCGCCAGTCGGCTTCGGCGAACAGTACCAGGGAACTGATGGCGTAGATCAGCACGTGCCACAGGGCGTCCACGGCTTGCACCGCCGAGTCGCGCAGGGAGTTGCCGGTCTGCATGATGCGCTGGGCGATGCGCCCGGCGAAGTCGTTCTGGAAGAAATTCAGGCTCTGCTTGAGCACGTAGCTGTGGTTCTGCCAGCGGATCAGGCTGGTCATGCCGGGGCTCAGGGTCTGGTGCACCAGCAGGTCATGCAGGGCCACGAAGATCGGCCGAAAGACCAACGCCACCACCGCCATCCAGGCCAGTTCCAGGCCATGGACCTTGAAGAAGTCCACATTCGGCGTGCCCTGGGTCAGGTCGATGATGCGGCTCAGGTAGCTGAACAGCGCCACCTCGATCAGCGCGCCGATCAGACCCACCACCAGCAGCACGACGAAGCTGGGCCAGACCTGTTTCAGGTAATAGGTGTAGAAGGGCAGGACGCGGTTCGGCGGGGCCGAGCTCGGGGCGTCGCGGAAGATATCGATCAGTGTTTCGAAACGGCGAAAAACCATCTGTAAATGCCCTGGCAGGGGCTCTCCTTTTTGCTAATGGGCGGTGCGGGATCACCGCGCCGCCCAGGCTTGCCGTGTGCCGCTTCAGTCGATGCGCTTGGCCGACTTGATGAGCACAGGGTCGATCGGCACGTTTTGCATGCCTTGTTTGGTCGTGGTCTGGGAGTTGACGATGATGTCCACCACGTCCATGCCCTTGACCACCTTGGCGAACACTGCGTAACCGGCGTCACGGCCCGGATCGAGGAAGGCGTTGTCGGCCACGTTGATGAAGAACTGGCTGGTGGCCGAGTCCGGGTTGGACGTGCGGGCCATCGACAAGGTGCCACGAACGTTGTGCAGGCCATTGCTGGCTTCGTTCTTGATTGGGGCCTTGGTGTCTTTTTGTTGCATGGTTTGAGTGAACCCACCGCCCTGGGCCATGAAGCCCGGGATCACCCGGTGAAAAATCGTGTTGTTGTAGAAGCCGCTGTCCACGTACTCAAGGAAGTTCTTGGTACTGATGGGGGCCTTGACCGGGTCCAGTTCGATTTCGATCTGGCCGTTGGTGGTGTCCAGCAATACATGGGGGGCCTTGGCGGGAGTCGCAGCCATCAGGTTGGCGGCAAACAATACGGTGCCGGCGGCAAGGGCGATTTTTTTCAGCATGGGGTCAGTGATCCTGAGTGGTGGAATCGGTTGCGGTCAAAAAGTCGAGCAGGGTTTGGTTGAAGCGTTCGGGTTGATCCAGCGGGGTGGCGTGCCGCGAATCGGCGATGACCACCAGCCGTGCATCGGGCAGTAGCCTGACGTAGGCTTCTTTCAGTGCCACCGGGGTGTAGTCATGGTCGGCGCAAATGACCAGGGTTGGACAGGCGACCTGCGACAGTCGTTCCTGCACGCCCCATCCCACGATCGCATCGAAGCTGGCGAGATAAGCACGTTTGTCGTTTTTTGCCCAGCGCCGAGCCATTTCCAGGCGTAACTCGGTTTGTTCGGGCTTGGGGAATAACTTGGCGCCGAGGGCCTTGCCGATGGTCTCCAGGCTGAGGATGCGCATCAGGCTCCAGCGCTTGAACCATTGCCAGCAGTCATCGGGCGTGCGGACTTTGACTTCGGGAGCACTGTTGACGATGCACAGGCTCCTGACCAGGTTGGGTTGGTCCACCGCCAGCTGAAAGCAGATCATGCCGCCCATGGACCAACCCACCAGATGCACCGGGCCGAGGTCCAGGTGTTCGATCAGGGCGACCAGGTCGGCGCTGAACCCTTCGATGCTGTAGCGCTCGCGCGGCTTGTCGGAGCGACCGTGACCGCGCACATCCACCACGATCAGGTGGTAGCGGGCGGACAGCACCGGGATCTGCTTTTCCCAGTCGCGGGTGCTCGAGCCCAGGCCGTGGACCATCAGCAAGGGCGTACCGTGGCCGTATTCCTCATAGTGCAGGTTGCAACCTTCATGTTCAAAATAGGCCATCGGCGAAGTCCTTGTCAGGCTTGTTCAGGGGCGGCGAACGGAGCATCCAGCGGCGCGGTGTCGAAGGTGCGCAGCAATTCGATCAGGATCTGCGTGGCCGGGCCCAGGGGTTTTTCCTTGTTTGAGAAAAGATAGAAGGTCGAGTTGCGGCTGCCTCCCTGTTCCAAGGGTAGACGCTTGAGCACGCCTTCCTTGAGTTCCCGTTCGATCATGTGCCGGGGCAGCCAGGCGAAGCCCAGGCCGCTGCCGACAAAACTCGCGGCGGTGGCCAGGCTGCCCACGGTCCAGCGCTGTTCGGCGCCGAGCCAGCCGACGTCGCGGGGCTGTTGGCGGCCGGAGTCGCGGATGACCACTTGCAACTGGCTTTCCAGGTCCTGGAAGTTCAGTTCGCGGTTGAGGCGGTGCAGGGCATGCTCGGGATGGGCCACCGCGATGAACTCTACGTCGCTCAACTCCGCCCCCAGGTAACCGGGAATGCTGAAGCCGCTGATGGCCAGGTCGGCCACGCCTTCGAGCAGCACTTCTTCGACACCCGACAACACTTCTTCGCGCAGCCGCACCCGGCAGCCACGGCTTTGTGGCATGAACGCCGTCAAGGCGCGAACGAGGCGGGCGTTGGGGTAGGCCGCGTCGACCACCAGGCGCACTTCCGCTTCCCAGCCTTGCTCCATGTGGTGGGCCAGGTCTTCCAGTTGGCTGGCCTGTTTCACCAGTTGCCGGGAACGGCGCAGCAGTACGCCGCCGGCTTCGGTCAGCACGGCCTTGCGCCCATCGATGCGCAGCAACGGCACGCCGAGCTGATCCTGCATGCGGGCCACGGTGTAGCTCACTGACGACTGGGAGCGATGCAGCACTTCAGCGGCCTGGGCGAAGCCGCCGTGGTCGACCACGGCCTGCAAGGTGCGCCATTGATCAAGGGTTACGCGGGGCGCTTTCATATCGAGCTCCTCTTGTCCTAAGCTGGCAGTCCCTTGGTGGAGACTGCCGAATGAAGAAAATCTGTTGTGTGGTGCTGGCCCTGCTGCCACTGACTGCGTTTGCCTACCCGATCGATGTGGAAAAACACCTCAACGGCCTGAGCATCGACTACAACGCCTATGACACCGATGCCGATATCGGTTCCATCCAGGTCAACAACTACGGCAACACCGACGCGGCTTGTACCGTAGTCTTCAGCAATGGCCCGGAAGCACCTCGCACCCGCAAGATCGAAGTCGCCGCCGGCAAGTTCAAGAACGCCACGACCAAGTTCAACCGCAACATCATCAAGCTGCGCATCAAGCTGACCTGTCAGCCGAAATAGCCCGGCAGTGAGGCAGGCAATATTGCTTGCTCCGCTTATAAACGAATTTATCGATGCTTTACAGCAGTTATTTGCGCTTTTTCATCGATATGATCGCGTTTAACCTTCACTCCATCGACTGACAACATTCTCAGATGGAGCCTACAAGCCATGTCCCGCGTTCTGATCATCGAAAGCAGTGCCCGCCAGCAAGACTCGGTGTCCCGTCAACTGACCCAGACCTTTATCAGCCAGTGGAAAGCGGCACACCCGGCCGACGAAATCAGCGTTCGCGACCTGGCCATCAATCCGGTGCCGCACCTGGATGCCAATCTGCTGGGTGGCTGGATGAAGCCGGCCGAGCAGCGCAGCGACGTTGAAAACGCCTCGCTGGAGCGCTCCAACCAACTGACCGATGAACTGCTGGCCGCGGACGTGCTGGTAATGGCTGCACCGATGTACAACTTCGCCATCCCCAGCACACTGAAAGCCTGGCTCGACCATGTGCTGCGTGCCGGCGTGACGTTCAAATACACCCCCACCGGACCTCAAGGCCTGCTGGCCGACAAGCGCGCCTTCGTGCTGACCGCCCGTGGTGGCATTCATGCCGGCGGCAGCACTGACCATCAAGAACCCTACTTGCGCCAGGTCATGGGCTTCATCGGGATCCACGACGTGACCTTCATCCATGCCGAAGGCATGAACCTGGGTGGCGACTTCCAGGAGAAGGGCCTGAATCAGGCCAACGCCAAACTGTCCCAGGTCGCCTGATCCGTTAATCCTCGGATAATCGCCAGGTGGTCTAGTGGCCTGGCGCTTCCCTTCAAATCGTTTTGCGCATCGAACCTCCCTTTGCACTTATTGCTCCTGAGTGCATCAGCCCGATTGAACGCTTTAGCGAGATCGGGCTTTTTTTTTGGGGGGGGGAAATAGAAATAACCACTACCTGACATGAACGGCCCCTCAAGCTTTTGAGGGCTGGGAGATAGGCAGGCGGCAAACTCACTCGGATTGGGCAAGTCTGTCGACGTCTGGCTGTGGTAATTTATGCGCCGATTTACAGTAGGGAGGCTGTGATATGTTAAAAATCAAACGGCAAACATGGGCCTTATTTCTAGCCTATCTCATAGGGGCAGGTGGCTATATCTACTACCTCTATGTCGAGACGCAAAGCGTCCTTACTGACAACATTAATAATAAATTGCTGCATGCCGCGCTGGGGGCTTCGGCGATCCTCGGCGACCGTTACCATGACAATCTGGTCGATAAGCAATCCAAATCGCAAGCGCAGGACTGGGATACCATTCAGCGCCTCTCCGGCTTCAACGAGTCCATGGGCACTGCGTTTGTCTATAGCGTGATCAAGCGAGGTGCAAAGGCCTACCTGATCAGTTCCAGCGCATCGAAAGAAGAAATTCAAGAGAAGAATTTCGTGCGTTTTTTCGATCCTTATCCCGATGCCAGCCAGGCTTTACTCGATAGTTTTGAGCGTACCGAGCCAACCTGGATCGACTACTCGGATCATTGGGGTGATTTTCGCGCGGTCTTTGTCCCCTTAAAATCACAAGACGGTACGGTGTATGTTGTCGGGGCGGAAGTTACCTTGGCGGACTACTACCAACAACTTAATCATGACTCGCTGTACCACATCATCCTGGCCATCCTGGTATTTCTCGCTTTCCTCCTTTTACGCATGCGCGCTCATCTTCAGCAACTGCGAGTCAATGAGCAGGTATTGAATCAGGCTAAAAATGCCGCCGAAGACGCTGATCGTTCAAAAACCAGCTTTCTGGCAACCATGAGTCATGAAATTCGCACCCCGATGTACGGTGTCATTGGCGCGACCGAACTATTGGCCCGGTCCGCCCTGGATCCCGAGCAACGCCGTCTTCTCACAACGATTCATTCCAGTGGACGGACCCTGCTGTCTCTTATCGATAACATTCTCGATCTCGCCAAAATCGAAGCGGGCAAACTTGAATTGAAACCTCGTGTTTTCGAAGTGAGAGCACTGGTTTCATCCTGTATGGAACTCATCCGGCAAAATATCCAGGACAAACCCATCGTGCTGGAGGCGCAGTTTTCCCCAGACGTACCGCCTTTGGTCAAGACCGATATGGATTGCCTTCGCCAGATATTGATCAACTTGCTGGGCAATGCGGTCAAATTTACCGAAGCCGGAAAAATATCGCTCCTGGTCACCACCAGCGGTTACGGCTCTCAAGCGTGGCTCGACTTCTCCATACGCGATACCGGCATCGGTATCCCCACGGAACGGCAAGACAATCTGTTCAAACCCTTTGTCCAGTTTAAAGAGGCGGCTAGCCAACGCTTCACTGGGAGCGGGTTGGGTCTTTCTATCTGCAAGAATCTGCTCGAGGCGCAGCAGGGGACTTTAACGTTCACCAGTCAGCCAGGTTTAGGCTCGACATTCTCCTTCTCTCTGCCCCTGGCGCTTTTTTCAGTCTCGGAAATACCCATCAAGGATGATCATGCGGCGGTTGGCTTCGACTCGTCTTTTGCCGAGGATTATCCGCTCGATATCCTTCTGGTGGAGAACCATCCGGTGAGTCAGAAAGTGGCCATGGCGATGCTACAAGAGTTGGGTTATACACCCGACCTTGCGTCAGATGGCCTGGAAGCGGTCAATCGTTGCATGGCTTCGACGCCAGAGATCATTCTGATGGATATCAACATGCCCGTGATGGATGGGATGGAGGCTGTGCGTAGAATTCGCGAGTTACCCCAGGGCGATACTTGCTACATCGTTGCTTTCACCGCGAGTGTTTTTTCCAGCGAGATAGAGCGTTTCAGGGCCGGGGGTGCCGATGACGTCCTGACCAAACCGGCAAACTTCCAGGCGCTGACCCGAGTGCTTCAGCGTGCCGCCAGCCATCGGCACCAGCGTCAGGCCACTCCTTGGGTCGTGGATGAACTTTCAAGTTAGTGGAGTATCTGTGGAAGCTTGCTCGCGATGGTGGAGGGTCAGAAATACAGATGCTGACTGACACGCCGCCATCGTGAGCAAGCTCGCTCCCACCGTTCAAAAGCGCTATCTTCGCCGCCATTCGAAACGAGGGCGGTATGGGCTATCTACTTTTTGTGACATTGATCCAGGCGTTTTCCTTCAGCCTGATCGGCGAGTACCTGGCTGGGCATGTGGACAGTTATTTCGCGGTGCTGGTGCGGGTGTTGCTGGCCGGGCTGGTGTTCATTCCGCTGACGCGCTGGCGCCAGGTGGAGCCGGCGTTCATGCGCGGCATGTTGTTGATCGGTGCCTTGCAGTTTGGCGTGACCTACGTCTGCCTGTATCTGAGCTTCCGAGTGCTGACGGTGCCCGAGGTGCTGCTTTTCACCATCCTGACGCCCCTGCACGTGACCTTGATCGAAGACGCGCTGAACCGTCGCTTCAACCCCTGGGCGCTGATCGCGGCGCTGGTGGCCGTGGCGGGGGCGGCGGTGATTCGCTACGACCGGATCAACCCGGACTTCTTCATGGGCTTCTTGCTGCTGCAACTGGCCAACTTCACCTATGCAGCCGGGCAGGTGCTGTACAAGCATCTGGTGGCCCGCCACCCGAGCGACCTGCCGCATTACCGGCGTTTCGGTTATTTCTATGTTGGGGCGCTGATGGTGGCGTTGCCGGCTTTCCTGCTGTTCGGCAAGGCCAACTTCTGGCCTGAAGCGCCGCTGCAATGGGGCGTGTTGGTGTTCCTCGGCCTGGTCTCCACCGCGCTGGGGCTGTACTGGTGGAACAAAGGCGCGTGCCTGGTCAATGGCGGGACGCTGGCGGTGATGAACAACCTGCATGTGCCGGTGGGGCTGCTGGTGAACCTGCTCATCTGGAACCAGCACGAGGCGTTGGGGCGGTTGCTGTTGGGGGGATCGGTGATATTGGCGGCGGTGTGGATCAGTCGGTTGGGGATCCGCCAACCGCTACCTGCACGCTGAAAACCCCTGTGGGAGCTTGCTCGCGATGGCGGAGTGTCAGTCAGCATCTATGTTTCTGATACACCGCTATCGCGAGCAAGCTCGCTCCCACAGGGGATCTGGTGGTTTCAGATCACCTGCTTCTGCGGCTCCGGCAGGTGGCTTGCCCCCAGCACCGCCGGCAACAACCCCGAACGCAAATCCGTGCCGCTGGGCTGCTGATACAGGTTCAACCCAAACTCCGGCATCACCGCCAGCAGGTAATCGAAAATATCCCCCTGGATACGCTCGTAGTCGGTCCACGCGGTGGTGCGGGTGAAGCAGTAGATTTCCAGCGGGATGCCTTGGGCGGTGGTCTGCAACTGCCGGACCATGCAGGTCATGTTCGGCTGGATCTCCGCGTGGCTTTTCAAATACGCCAGTGCATAAGCGCGGAAGGTGCCCAGGTTGGTCATCCGCCGACGGTTGGCCGACATCGCCGCGACGTTGCCCTGGGCCTCGTTCCAGGCCTTGAGTTCGGCCTGCTTGCGGCCGATGTAGTCGGTCAGCAGGCGCACCTGGGTCAGGCGTTGTTCTTCCTCGTCATGCAGGAAACGCACGCCGCTGGCGTCGATGAACAGGCTGCGCTTGATCCGCCGCCCGCCGGATTGCTGCATGCCACGCCAGTTCTTGAACGACTCGGACATCAGTCGCCAGGTCGGGATCGAGACGATGGTCTTGTCGAAATTCTGCACCTTGACCGTGGGCAGCGTGATGTCCACCACATCACCGTCGGCGCCGACCTGGGGCATCTCGATCCAGTCGCCGACCCGCAACATGTCGTTGCTGGTCAGCTGCACGCTGGCGACGAACGACAGCAGGGTGTCCTTGTAGACCAGCAGGATCACCGCCGACATCGCTCCCAGGCCCGACAGCAGTAACAGCGGCGAACGGTCGATCAGGGTGGCGACGATGATGATCGCGCCGAATACATACAGCACCATCTTCGTCAGTTGCACATAGCCTTTGATCGAGCGGGTACGGGCGTGCTCGGTGCGCGCATAGACGTCCAGCAGGGCGCTGAGCAAGGCACTGAGAGCCAGCACCAGGAACAAAATGGTGAAAGCCAGGGCGACATTGCCGAGGAAAACCAGGCTGGTCTTGCTCAGTTCCGGCACCAGGTGCAGGCCGAACTGGATGATCAGCGACGGCGTCATCTGCGCCAGGCGATGGAAGACCTTGTTCTGGCGCAGGTCGTTGACCCAGTTCAAGGCCGGTTGGCGCCCCAGCAACTTGGCGGCGTGCAGGATCAGGTAGCGCGCCACACGGCCAAGCACCAGGGCGATGACCAGCAGCAACATCAGGGCGAGGCTGGAATGCAGGAGCGGGTGCTGGTCAAGGGCACCCCAGAGGTCTTGGAGGTTGACCCAGAGTTGTTTGATGTCCATGGACGAAACGGTTCTTCTATAAAGACGCGACGGGACGATTAGAGCATTTAAGCCCGGTCAAGTGACCGTTGATGCAATAACGGCTGATAAAAATGCACTGATTTGCCGCCGTTTGTATAAAGAAACTCGGCCTTCGCGCTCGAAACCGTTACCCTATGCAGCTGTTTTTTTGCATTTCTTCGAGGTAGCACCCGTGTTTTCCCAATTCGCCCTGCACGAACGCCTGCTCAAAGCCGTGGCCGAGCTTAAATTTGTCGAGCCAACGCCGGTGCAGGCAGCGGCTATTCCGCTCGCGCTCCAGGGGCGTGACCTGCGGGTGACGGCGCAAACCGGCAGCGGCAAGACCGCCGCGTTCGTGCTGCCGATCCTCAACCGCCTGATCGGCCCGGCCAAGGTGCGCGTCAGCATCAAGACCCTGATCCTGCTGCCGACCCGCGAACTGGCCCAGCAGACCTTGAAGGAAGTGGAACGCTTCTCGCAATTCACCTTCATCAAGTCCGGCCTGATCACCGGCGGCGAAGACTTCAAGGTCCAGGCCGCCATGCTGCGCAAGGTGCCGGACATCCTGATCGGCACGCCGGGGCGGATGATCGAGCAGTTGAACGCCGGCAACCTTGACCTCAAGGAAGTCGAAGTACTGGTGCTGGACGAAGCCGACCGCATGCTCGACATGGGTTTTGCCGAAGACGTGCAGCGCCTGGTGGACGAATGCGTCAATCGCCAGCAGACCATGCTGTTCTCTGCCACCACTGGCGGCTCGGGCCTGCGCGAGATGATCGCCAAGGTGCTGAACAACCCTGAGCACTTGCAGCTCAACGCGGTCAGCCAACTGAACTCCACCACCCGCCAGCAGATCATCACCGCTGATCACAACCAGCACAAAGAGCAGATCGTGAACTGGTTGCTGGCCAACGAAACCTACGAAAAAGCCATCGTATTCACTAACACCCGGGCCATGGCCGACCGCATCTACGGCCGCCTGGTGGCTCAGGAATACAAGGCGTTCGTACTGCACGGCGAGAAAGACCAGAAGGACCGCAAGCTGGCCATCGACCGCCTCAAGCAGGGCGGCGTGAAAATCCTCGTCGCCACCGACGTCGCCGCCCGCGGCCTGGACGTGGAAGGCCTGGACATGGTCATCAACTTCGACATGCCCCGCAGCGGCGACGAATACGTGCACCGCATCGGTCGTACCGGCCGCGCCGGCAACGACGGCCTGGCGATCTCGTTGATCTGCCATGGCGACTGGAACCTGATGTCGAGCATCGAGCGCTACCTCAAGCAGAGCTTCGAGCGCCGCACCATCAAGGAAGTCAAAGGCACCTACGGCGGACCGAAGAAGGTCAAGGCCTCGGGCAAGGCCGTTGGCGTGAAGAAGAAAAAGGTCGACGCCAAGGGCGACAAGAAGAAAACCGGCGCCAAGGCCCCGACCAAGCGCAAGACCGCCAACCGCCCGAAGGCCGACGCCCCGTCGCTGGTCAGCAAGGACGGCATGGCCCCGCTCAAGCGCCGCAAGCCAGAAGCGCCTGCGGCTGAGTGAAGCGGCGGTAGTGCCTCATGAAAAACCGGACCCAAGGTCCGGTTTTTCATGGGTGAAACTCGACCTTAAGTTCGATGCAGAACCTGTGGCGAGGGAGCTTGCTCCCGCTGGGCTGCGCAGCAGCCCCAAAGTTGCGTGTTCACCCATTATTGCGCGGTGAGACTTGTTTTTGGGGGGCGCTTCGCACCCCAGCGGGAGCAAGCTCCCTCGCCACAAAAGCGAAGCGGTGCTCAGACTAGGGCAATCACCCGGCCTTCTTCTCCGCATCCTTCAACTCTTGCAGACGCTTATCGATCAACTGGCACTTGTCCGGCACATCCTTGCTGGCCGTCTCCAGGTCCATGGCCTGCAACTCGTCGTTGATTTCCTTGGCCTTGGCCGGGTTCTGTTCGGTGAGCTTGGTCACTTCATTTGCCAATTGTTCGCGCTTGGCGGTCGCTTGCTCTGGCGTGCAAGTGGCCCAGGCGGGCAGGGCGCAGGTGAGGGTGGCTGCGAGGGTGAGTTTCAAGAGGGTTTTCATGGCTGGGCCTCATATTCCTTGTTGGGCAGGTAATGGGTTGAGGCCGGTATTGGGTGGAAAGTTCATTAGCCGCCATGCTGGCTGCCGCTTGGCAGGGTGCCTTTTTTCAGAATTTCCCTAGCCGATATTAAACCGTCGTCTACCATGGAGAAAGGCGACTGGTAGCCCTATGCCTGCAACGCCGGGTCGCTGCTTCACACAGGATGTAAGTGCTTTATTAGCTAGGAGGCTAACAATATGTCTGTCGCAATGCAGTCAATGACTTCCAGAACATCCAGTTCAGCTCGCATTGAACAATAGAACAACTACGCCTGTCAGGACGTATCCACGGCCTGTGGTAGCCGTTAATTCAAAGGAATGAAACCTATGAGTCTTAGAGCGATATTCAGTCGGCTGATGTTGTGTCTGTGGGGTTTGTTTGCGCTCTCATCGGCCTATGCGGAAAGTCTGATCATCGCCACACCGCAACAAGGTGTGGGAATAAAAGTCGATGTCTTTGACAAGCCCGACGCCTCAAACGGTATTCCTTCCTCGACGAGCCTGGTGGGATTCGGCCTCCCAGCGGGATTTATACCCGCGGTGCAGTCGTTCAAGGGAAAAATTTATATGTTCTGGTCCAATAATTATGATTCAGAGCATATCTATTCTTCCTATTCGACAGATGGGAAAAACTGGTCCCCTGCTAAAACTATCCCAGTGAATGGCTACCGATGGGGTGGGGATATTTCAGTGACTGTATTTAAGCAGAAGCTAGTGCTGACCTTTGCCGATCCTCAGCAACGCTTGAGGACCACCAGCTCTACAGACGGCGTCAGTTGGACCGATATTCAAACTATCAATACCAGCCCTATGGCCGGCGTTAACAGCCCCGTTGTGTATAACGGTCAATTATTCATTTTTTATCACAAAGGTGACGGTAATGCTAAAACTGTTTATTACGTCACTTCGAATGATGGTCTTCTGTTTGGCCGGGAAACTCCAGCGTTCCAGGAAAGCACTGACACGCCTCTGACCAAAGTGGTGCCTATCGTCTATAGCGGTAAGATTTGGGTCTATTACACGGTGGAAAATCGCCTCATGTACGCACGCACTTACAACCGTCGCGGCCAGTGGGGAGAGAGGCAAGAGCTGAAAGGTATAAACAGTAAACTTTTCCTGAACAGTGCGGCGATGATCAACGATCGTGTGTTTGTCAGCAACAATACAAAAACTTTTTACTCCAGCGATGGGGTTAACTGGAATCCGTATTTCGCTGCGAGTGGGCTTGATAACTTTCCCTCGGTTTTGGGCGTTTCCTATGGCATTACCGCAAGCGATCTAACCGTGCGCAACCCGCAACTGCCCTCGGACCTGGCCACAGGCCTCAGCCATAGCGACTATGCAACGTTCGCCTGGCGCAGCTTTTTCGCACTGAACAATACAGCTGCCGCACCATTGCCCGCTAACCGCGGCGTCGGCAATCCCGCCAGCAGTTTTGCTGATTCGGGCAAGGTGCCAAAGTCTCCCAGCCCCTTGTTATGGCAAACCTTCGCGCACCGTACTGAGTTGTTTCCCGCGGGACCACAAAAAAACACCGCAGGTGGTCCGACGCGCCCGTTTGGTTCTGACCCGCAATACAGCTATATACAATTTCCCCAGGGTATTCGTTTGGCGCCTGGCGCCACCTTTAATCATTACAACAATCTGGATGAGGCGACCCAAATAGGACAAAACGCTATTTTCTTCCCGGTCAATCCGCCAAATGTGGCGAAGACAGGGAGAGATTATGCCCCTTCAAACGACAGCCAGATCCTGTTCGAGGCCAAGGCGAACCCCGTCGTTTACGAGTATGCGAAAGGCCTGACCAGGTTCCCGGATACGAATGTAGTGCTGCCCGACGGCGCGGTGGAGGTCAAGGCGACATGGCGCAAGCTGGCAGACATCCCGGTTCAAAATCGCGCGCGTTACCACACGGCGACGGTGGTGACCTATAAGGGCCTTGACAGTGACCCGGTGGCGCAGAACGAAGACTACGCACTGGTCGCCTTACATATAATCCATAAGACGTCCAACTACCCGACCTTCATTTTCGCCACGTTCGAGCACGAAGATGCCCTGACGCTGCCCGACGGTAAATCACCGACCGGGCTCTACTACATTGCCAACTACAACAAGATTGATTACCCCGGTTTCGATATAAACAACCCCCCGACCGCCACTTTCTCTGACGGCAACAAGACCTATACGGTTTCCCTGCCAAAAGCGGGCGCAGTCGCAAACGCGAGCCTTGATCCGCCGGTCTACTCCGGCAGTAACGGGATCCCTGAAGGGCAGGCCGGCCCGATCCGGGTCGTGCAACCGCTCACCATGGATGTCGAAGTCGCGGCGGTGAACAACCAGGTCAAGCAGTTGATGGACGGCAGCGGCGAATTCAACAATTCGGTCTGGAAGCATTATCGGCTCAAAGGCGTTCAAGCCATCCCGTCGAGCACTCAAACCGATCCGGATTACTACCTGGCCAATATCATGGTCGAAAGCAGCCAGCCGGGGATTCAGCTGTTTCGTGGGAGCAACGTATTCCCCATCCCGAAGAACAACACCCTGATCAATGCGCGCAACCAGCTGAACATCAAGGTACCGGATTACGACCACAGCACCCAAGGCCTGACCATGGGCGGTTGCATGGGATGTCACGGCATCGCCCAGAGCTCGCTCAAACAAGGTTTCAGCTTCCTGTTCGATGCGATCAATCCCACGCTCAGCAAAGGTGTCACCGGTTTTGCGGGCCCAGAGACCGTAGGCTTACCTGATCCGCGCACCATGAAGGCACGGGCCCTGAAATATTCTTTCGGTCCTCAGAATACGGCAGCCGTTGAGGAGGCAAGTAAGTAGTCGTCAAACCAATGCTCAGCAGGATATCCCTGCTTTCCGAGGCGAATTCCTAGCTCTTTCATAAAGAACCGGACGTTGAGTCCGGTTTTTTATGAAGCCCCCCGTCGACACAAAATTACCCACGGCGAACGCTGCTTGTCCGTTTTGTAGGAGGTTTCCAGAGTAGCCTTGGGACCTTTCGTACCCCCGTACCGGAGCCATCCGATTTCAGATGAATGGTTCCAGCAATAGCCTTAAAGCCCAATCCATTTAGTTGACGTCAAAATGATGGCTCATTAATATCGCGCCACTATTTTGATGTCATTTTCCGCTCGAGGGATCGAACATGTCCTCACCCGCCTTTTGGGCGAGGTTGTGCGTGGCTGTGCTGTGCCTTTCTCCGCTGACCCTGGCTCGCGCCGCCCCCACTCCAGGCGAGACGGACCTGATCCGCGAGCGACAGAACCGTTTGCTCGAAGAGCAGCGTCGTCGCCTGGAGGAACTCAAGGACCTGCCCGGCCAGGAGGCGAAGCCGGCCCAGCCGACCGCACCTGTCGATACCCGTTGCTTCCCGATCAAGACCATCGAACTCAAGGGGGCCGACAGCCTGTCCGCCAGTGAGCGCGAACGACTGCTCAAGCCCTACACCGGCCAATGCCTGGGTGTGCGGCAGCTTAACGAACTGCTCAAAGTCATCACCGACCACTACATCGAAAAGGGGCTGGTCACCAGTCGTGCCTATCTGCCGCAGCAGGATTTGTCCGGTGGGCATCTGAGCGTGCTGGTGGTGGAAGGGCGACTTGAAGGCCTGAAGGGGACCGAGGACAGCAAGCTGTCGGACCGTGAATTGGGAATGGCTTTTCCCGGCAAGGCCGGTGACCTGGTCAACCTGCGGGAGATCGAGCAGATGGTGGATCAGCTCAATCGCCTGCCGTCGAACCAGGCCAAAATGGAGCTGACCCCCGGTCAGGAAGTCGGTGGCAGTGAAGTGCGGGTCACCAACGAGCCGAAAAAGCCCTGGCGCGCCGGCCTGTCGCGCAGCAACGACGGCCAGCGCAGCACCGGTGAGCAGCAGTGGGGCAGCAGTTTCGAGTGGGACAGCCCGCTGGGCCTGGCCGACCAGTTGATGTTGCGCGGCGGTCATGACGCGATGACCGACCACCAGCACACCTCCAACAACGCCATGCTTTATTACAACCTGCCTTGGGGCTGGTGGAACGTCAGCTACACCTACAGCCAGAGCGAATACCGCTCGCAAATTCCGGCCAACGGTTTCAACTTCAAGCAGACCGGCGACAGCCAGAACCATCAGTTGCGGGTCGAGCGGGTGATCCATCGCGATGCGCTGAGCAAGACTTCCCTCAACACCGGCCTTTCGTACCTGCGCACCAACAACTTCATCGAAGACAGCAAGCTTCGCGAGAGCAGCAATCGCATCAGCGAGGCGCAGTTCGGGATCAACCACGGACGGCGAGTCGGCAGTGCTTTCGTCAACCTTGACTTGGGCCTGCAACAAGGTATCGGTGCTCTCGATGCCCAGGGCGATCACGACCCGGGCCCTGGCGTACCGGATGCGCGCTATCGCAAATACACCGCCACCGCCAGCTACCTGCAACCTTTCAAACTGTGGGACGAGTCCTTCAGCTTCAGCAGCCTGATGACCGGCCAGCGCAGCGAAGACGTGCTGTTCAGCCCCCAGCGCATGAGCCTGGGCGGGCAATCATCGATCCGTGGTTACAAGGACCAATCACTGTCCGGCGACAGCGGCGGCTACTGGCGCAACGATCTGCGCTGGAGTCGCCCGGTAGCGGTGGAGTGGCTGCGCCCGGTGTTCGCCGAATACGGCACCAGCCTCGGTTATGACCAGGGCGTGATTCGCGGCGACCGCTACAACGGCGGCCAGCACGGGCGCATGTCGAGCAACTCGCTGGAGCTGTTCGCCCGCGGTGAGCACCTGAGCGCCAGCGTCACCTTCGCCCATTCCCTGGAACGCCCGGATGCCCTGAGCGAGCGCGAAGCGCCGATCTACTTCCGCGTGGACGTACTCCTCTAAATTTTGCTGCAACGAGACCTGAACATGGACGACCGCCAATACGCCTTCCTGGCCCGCCAACCTTCCGCAGCCCTGCACGCCCGTGACCGGTTCTGGGGCATGCCCAAGCGCGGCCTGGCGTTCCTGTTGGCCAACGTCATGTTCTGGCAACCGCTGTGGGCCCAGGCCGACGGCATTGTGGTCAGCGCACCGGGCACCGGCCTCAGCCAGGCAGGCAATGGTGTGCCTATCGTCAACATCGCCAAACCCAACGGCAGCGGTCTGTCCCACAACCAATTCAAGGACTACAACGTCGGCAGCAACGGCGTAATCCTCAACAACGCCACAAACCGAACCCAGTCCACGCAACTGGGCGGGATCATCCTCGGCAACCCAAACCTCAACGGCACGGCCGCCACCACCATTCTCAACGAAGTCAATGGCGGCAACCCGAGCCAGTTGCGCGGCTACACCGAAGTGGCAGGGCAGTCGGCCCACGTCATCGTCGCCAACCCCTACGGCATCAGCTGTAATGGCTGCGGTTTCATCAATACCCCAAAGGCGACCCTGACCACGGGCAAGCCGATCATCGAAAACGGTCAGGTGAGCCGCTACCAGGTTGACCAGGGCAGCGTCGCCATCGAAGGCGCGGGCCTCAACGCCAACAACGTCGACAGTTTCGAAATCATTACCCGCAGCGCCAAGATCAACGCCGAGATCCAGGCCAAGAACCTGACCATCGTTGCCGGGCGCAACGACGTCAACGCCGACACCCTCAACGCCACCGCCCGCGCCGCCGACGGCAGCGCCAAGCCGCAGTTGGCGATCGACTCCTCGGCTCTGGGCGGGATGTATGCCGGCGCGATCAAACTGGTGGGCACCGAGGCCGGTGTCGGAGTGAAGCTGGACGGGCAGTTGATTGCCAGTGGCGGGGATATTCAGTTGGATGCCAACGGCCACCTGAGTCTGGCGCAAACCTCGGCCACCGGCGCGGTCAACGTCAAAGCCGCGAGCCTTGATGCCCAAGGACCGGTTTACGCCGGCACCACATTGAAGGCCCAGACCCAGGGCAACCTGAGTAACCAGCAGAGTCTTGCGGCGCGGGACAGCATCACCCTGAGCGCGGGTGGGCAACTGATCAACAACGGCATTATTGAGGCCGGGGTCAATGCGAATAACACCCGTAACGCGGCGGGGGACGTGAGCCTGGAGGCGCAGAGTCTGAGTAACAACGGTAAGAGCGTTGTTGCCAGTCGTAACCTCACAGTCGACGTTGTGCAGACGCTGAGCAACAAGGGTGGGACGTTGAGCGCCGGGCAGGCCGCCACGGTCAACGCCGCGACCTTGGACAATCAAAGTAAAGGACGGGTGCTCAGCAGCAATACGCTGAACGTGACCGCCAACATGCTGCTCAACACCCAGGGCACGGTCAGCAGCAACGGCAACCTGACGGCCAATGTCAGTCAGTTGAATAACAACGGTGGCGAACTCACCGGCTTGAGCGGCGTTACATTGCGCGTTGCGTCGCTGGACAACGTGGCTGGCCTGGTCGCGGCAGGGCAGGGGTTGGATATCAACGCCAGCGGCCAAGTGAACAACCGCAGCGGCCGGCTCACTTCAAGCAAGAGCGTGCAGCTCAGCGCTGCGTCGATGGATAACACCGCAGGCCGTTTGCTCAGTGACGGTGCGCTCACCGCCAGCATTTCGGCGCAGTTGCTGAATCAGGCGGGACTGCTGTCGTCGGCGGGGCTGCTGACGCTCGATGCGGCGAGCCTGGATAACCGTCAGAACGGCGTCGTCACCACAACCCAGGCCGCCAGCCTCGATGTAGGCAAGTTGGATAACCGCGGCGGTGAGCTGTCGAGCCAGGGTGTCCTGACGCTGACCGGCACCGAGCTGGACAACAGCAACAGCGGCAAAGTAATTGCCTATGGTGATCTGCGCCTGACGCTCGAACGCCTGACCAACCAAAGCCTCGGATTGATCTCCACCCGAGGCGCCCTGGCGGTCAACGCCGGCCAACTCGACAACCGCCAGGGGTCGCTGTATGCCCAGCGAGGGATGAACCTGGACGTGCGCGGGCAACTGCTCAATGCCCAAGGCAGCCTCAAAAGCGACGCCACCGCCAGCGTCAAAGCCGCCGGTATCAATAACGATGCGGGTCAGTTGACCAGCGTCGGTGCGTTGAGCATCGACAGCGCCGCGACCCTGAGCAACCTGGGTGGCAGCCTGATCAGCGGTGACACGCTGCTACTGAAGGCCGGTCAGGTGAACAACACCTCCGGTCGCATCGCCAGCGCCAAGGCCCTGAACGCCAGCGTCACCGGGCTGGAGCAACAGAACGGCCAATTGGTCAGCAACACCAGCCTTTCCCTTGACCTCAACCATGGGCAATTGAACAACCAGGGCGGGCTGATCAGCACCCCCGGCGCGCAGCTGTTGAACAACCTCGCCGCTGTGAACAACCGTGACGGCGAGATCTCCAGCGACAAGTCCTTCAGCCTGAATGCAAACAGCCTGGACAACAACGCCGGCAAAGTCGTCAGCAAGCAGGGCCTCAACCTGACCATTGCCCAGGCGTTGAACAACGCCCAAGGATTGGTCTCGGCCAATGGCCTTGCCGTGCGCGCAGCCAGCCTGGACAACAGCAGCGGCACCTTGAGCAGCGACGCCGACCTGAGTGTGAACGTCGATGGAACGCTGACCAACCTGGAGGGCGAAGTGTCCAGTGCCGGTCTGACCCGGCTCAACGCGATGACCCTGAACAACCGCAATGGTCAGGTGCTGGGCGATAACGCCTTGAACATCAGCCTGGGCGGCGCGCTGGACAACCGCGAGGGTGTGCTCGGTTCGGGCAAGGTCGTGGACATCCAGGCCGCGAGCCTGAACAACGGCAACGCTGGCCAAGTGATCAGCGACGGCAGCCTGAGCGCACGCATCAGCGGCCTGCTGGACAACCAGAGCCAGGGCGAAGTGATCGCCAAGGGCGCACTTGACCTGCAAACCGGTAGCCTCGACAACCGCGGCGGTCGTCTCACCGGGGTCGACCTGCTGACCGTGCGCAGCGATTCGCTCGACAACCGTGGCGGCAACATCCGCGCCGACAGAGCGCTGCAACTGACGGTCGCGCAACTGGACAACCGTAACAACGGGATCATTACCGGCAAAGCCGGCGTCGGCGTCGAAGTCACGCGGCTGGACAACAGCGGTGGTTTGCTGAGCAGCGTAGGCCCGCTGAACTTGAAGGCCAATGAGGTGCAAAACGCCCTTGGCCGCATCTCCAGCCAAACCGACCTCACCGCGCGGATCGATACCCTGCAACAGCAGGGAGGCGCGTTGGTATCACAAGGCAACCTGAGCCTGACCGGCAGCGTTCTGGATAACCGCAACGGTGGCTTGGTCGGCACCACAAAAGCGCTGGATTTGCAGGTTGAGCAGATCGATAACCGGGCGGGCGAACTGTCCGCAGGGCTGGACGTCAAGGTTGGCGCTCAACGCCTGGACAACAGCGACGGCGGCAAACTGATTGCAGGCAGCGCGCTTGAATTGAAAGTCGCGCAACTGATCAACCAGACCAAGGGCCTGGTCCACGCCCAAGGCCGACTCATGCTCACGGGCAGTACGCTGGACAACAGCGGTGGCGCACTCAGTAGCCTGAATGCTTTGGTGATCACACTCGACAACGCATTGTTGAATAACAAAGGCCTGATCAGCAGCGAAGGTGAACTGAGCGTCGACGCCGGCAGCCTCGATAACACCGCCGGTAGCCTCGGCAGTGCCGGCACGTTGTCCATTGTCAGCCAGGGTGGGCTGATCAACCAGGGTGGCTCCATCAGCACCGACGCCGGCCTGAGCCTCAAAAGCGCCAGCCTGGACAATAGCCAGAAAGGCATGGTCTCGGGCAGCGCCGCCACCCAAGTCAGCACCGGCGCTCTCAACAACAGCCAGGGCGGGCGCTTGACCTCGGGCAACATCCTCGCGCTCACCGCCACTCAGGTGAACAACGCCGCCGGCCGTATCGCCAGCAGTCAGGCTCTGACTGCATCGGTCACCGGGCTGGATCAACAGCAAGGAGAGTTGTTCAGCAACACCAGCGTCAGCCTGGACATGAACCAAGGCCAGTTGAACAACCAGGGCGGCCTGATCAATGCCGCGGGTCTGTTGCTGCTGAGCAACCTCAAGGACGTCAACAACCAGGGCGGTGAAATTTCCAGCCGGCTAGCGTTCACCCTGGCCGCGCGGAACCTCGATAACAGCGGCGGCAAACTGCTTAGCAACCAAGCCCTGATGCTTCGAACCGTGCAGGCGCTGAACAACGCCAAAGGGATTGTTTCGGCTGCGTCCGTGGACAGCCACAGCGCCAGCCTGGATAACAGCGATGGGCTGATCAGCAGTCGCGATCAGCTCGATGTGAAGGTCGATACGTTGCTCGACAACCAGCGCGGTTCGCTGATCGCCGACGGCGCACTGGTATTGAGCGCTGATCGCCTGGATAACCGCGCTGCCAGTATCGCCGGCAAGGCCGGGCTCGACGTCACTGTCACCGCGCTGGACAACCGTCAAGGCACGTTGGTCAGCACCACGGACCTGACGTTGCAAGCGTCGAGCCTGGACAACCGCCAGGCCGGTTTGATCGGCGCGACAAAAGCGCTGGATATCAACGTTGACGACCTCGACAACCGTGGCGGCGAGCTGAGCGGTAACACCGGCGTCACACTGGTGAGCAAAAACCTCGACAACAGCGACAGCGGCCAAATATCCGCCGGGCAAACCCTGAAGCTCACCGTGGACAAGCTGCTCAACCGGACCAAAGGCCTGCTCAGTGCCAAGACACAATTGAGCCTCGACGGCGGTTCCCTGGACAACAGCGGCGGCTATCTGGTCAGCCAGCAGAACCAGCGCATCGACCTCAGTGGCGACCTGATCAACACCCAGGGTCAACTCAGCAGCGAAGGTACCCTCGACGTCAGCGCCGCCAATCTGGGCAACAGCGGCGGCAGCTTGTCCAGCGCGGCCAACCTCACCGTTAAAAGCCTGGGTCGCCTCGACAACCAGGGCGGCGAATTGGTGACCGACGGCGCGTTGCTGCTCAGCAGCACGGCCCTGGACAACCGTCAGCGGGGCAGCATCAGCGGCAAAGGCGCGGTGAACGTCTCTACCGGCGCGTTCAACAACAGCCAGAACGGACGCCTCAACAGCGGCGGCACACTGAACCTCAAGGCGGCCCAGGTCACCAACCAGGACGGCGGTCGCATCGGCAGCCAGGGCGCACTGACTGCCTCGGTTTCCGGCCTGGATCAACAGGGCGGCCAGTTGTTCAGCAACACCTCGCTGAGCCTGGACATGAACAATGGCCAGCTCAACAACCAGAACGGCCTGATCAACGCCCCCGGTACGTTGCTGCTGAAAAACCTCCTCGGCGTGAACAACCAGGGCGGTGAAATCTCCAGCGCCCAAGCCTTCACCCTGGCGGCACAAAACCTCAACAACGACGGTGGCCGGCTGCTCAGCAACCAGGGCCTGACCCTGCGCATCGCCCAGGCGCTGAACAACGTCAAAGGCATGATCGGCGCGGCCAGCGTCGATGTCCTTGCGCAAAGCCTGAACAACAACGGCGGCACCCTGACCAGTCGTGGCAAGCTCGACCTGACGGTTGGCCAACAATTAGACAACCAGGCCCAAGGCCTGATCAGCGCCGCGCAGTTGCTGACACTCAACAGCGGCAATTTGAACAACCAGGGTGGCAGCGTGTTGGCGGGCGGTGCATTGGTCCTCAACGCCATGGCCTTGGACAACAGCGCCAACGGCCTGATCAATGCCCAATCCAGACTCACCCTCGGCGCCGATTCGCTGGACTCCAGCGACGGCGGCGAAGTGTCGGCCAAGGGCGATATGAACCTGACCCTCGCGGCGCTGACCCAAAACGGTGGACGTCTACTGGGCGAACAAGCCGTGACGCTGAACCTCGGCGGTCATGACCTGAACAATCGCAACGGCCTGATCACCGCCAAAGGTTTGCTGACCGTCAACGGCCTGCGCAACCTTGATAACCAGGGTGGCGAAATCTCCAGCAGCCAGAGCTTCAACCTCAGCGGCCAGACGATCGATAACAGCGGCGGCAAGCTGATCAGCAGTCAGAACCTGAGCCTTGATGGCGATAGCCTGGTCAACCAGAACGGCTTGATCTCTGGATGGCAAGACTTGCAGGTCAGTGGCAGCAGCCTGGACAACCGCAACAATGGCACGCTCTCCAGCCGCAATGGAGACGTTGGCGTCACCCTCAGCGGGGCACTGCTCAACAGTGCTACCGGTGCGCTGGTCGGCCAGAAAAAACTCACTGTCAGCGCTGCCAGCCTGGATAACCAGGGCGGGATTCTGTCCAGCGGCGCAGACCAGACCCTGACCGTCACTGGCGGTTTGCTGAACAACGCCCAAGGCGGCTTGATCGACAGCGGCGCGACCTTGGTCATGAACGCCATGACCCTGGGTAACGCTGGCGGTATTGTCAACGCACAAAAAGCCCTGAGCTTCACCGGCACCAGCCTGGACAACAGTGGCGGCAACCTGATCGGTAACGCCGCCGTGACCCTCAACCTCAAGGGGGCCCTGGACAACCACGGCGCCAAGCTTGCCAGCGCTGGTCCGTTGACGGTTAAAGATGCGACCGCGATCAACAACCAAGGCGGTCAATTGGTCAGCCAGGGCGAAATGACCCTGGGCACCGGCACCCTGGACAACAGCCATACCGGTACTGTCGCCGCGAAAAATGCGCTGACGGTCACTGCCTCCGGAGCCGTGCAGAACCATACCAACGGGCTGATCTACAGCCAGACGGCGGACGTTGAACTCAATGCCGCGAGCCTTGCCAACGGCCAAGGCGAGATGCAAGGCCAGACGGGTGTGAGTCTTGAATTGCGCGCGGATCTGGACAACCAGGGCGGCAAACTCATCGCCCAAACCGGCGATGTCAACGTGATCGCGGCCAACATCGATAACCGTGGCGGCACCCTCGCCAGCCTCAAGGGCGCCCTTGAGGCGAGAACCGTAGGGGTGCTGCGCAACGGCTTCGATGTGAACAACAAGGGCGGTGTGATTCAAGGCCAACGCCTTGACCTGCGCGCCTTGGCCGGGCTGAACAACAGCGGTGGCCGGATTGCCGCGCAGGCGGGCGATATCGTCATCGACACCGCCGGCCTGAACAATCGCAGTGGCGGTCTCTATGCCTCTGGGCTGATCAAGGTCAGCGGCACCGGTGCCAGCCTGGACAACACCGCCGGCCAGATCGCCGGCAACGCCATCAATTTGGACCTGGACGGCGCCCTGACCAACCGTGGCGGCATTCTGGAAAGCGACAGCACCTTGGTGGTGAGCGCCGCCAGCCTCGATAACCAGACGGGCCAACTGCGAGCCCTTGGGGTAACGGGCAAAACCGACTTCCAGATCGGCAGCCTCTTCGACAACCGCAATGGCAAGCTGGAAAGCGCCAACAGTCACCTGACCCTGTCCGCCAACAGCTTCCTCAATGGCGGCGGCCAATTACTGCATCTGGGCGACGGCACGTTCGACATCTCCCTGGCCAACGTCACCGGCGCCGGCGGCGACATCGTCACCCGCGGCGGCTTGACGCTAAAAGCCGACACCTGGACCAACACCAGCGTCATCCAGGCCGGGCGGCTGACGGTCGACGTCAACAATTTCACCCAGACTGAAACTGGACAACTGTTGGCTTCAACTCGGTTGGAAGGTACGGGCGGTAACTGGGTCAACAATGGCTTGATTGCCAGTGATGGCACTCTGCAGATGAAACTGACGGGCGCCTATTCCGGCACGGGAAGGGTCAGCAGCCTGGGCAGTCTGTCCCTCGATGCTGCCAGCGTGAATCTGCCCGACGCGGGGAGGATTACGGGTGGGGGGCCAACGGTTATTACCGCATCCGGCCCGATCATCAATTATGGACGGATGACGTCAAATGACGATCTCTTGGTCAGCACAGCAGCCCTCAGCAACTACGGCACTTTGGGCAGCGCGCAAGACCTTACGATCAATGCCTCGCAGTTGCTCAACCAGAAAGGGTTGATTTTCAGCGGCGCGGATATGCAACTGCGCAGCAACACGCTGACGAACAATTACGCTGATATCTATAGCTTGGGTGATTTGAGCATCTCCCGGAACGCGGCGGGCGAGCGGGCCGACCTGATTGAAAACATCTCCGGCAGCCTGGAAAGCGCCGGTGACATGCGCTTGCTGGCGACGTCCATCACCAACCGCAGGGACATCCTGACGTTCACACAACAACGCGTGAACGGCTACATCACCCACAGTTGCTCTCACTGTTCGGATGAGTGGAACGTCTGGTACTACGTCAATGAAGTTTATGAGCGCACGCTGGAGAAGGATTCGCCGTCGGCTTTCATGACCTCCGGCGGCAACCTTACTGTCAGCGGCTCGAACTTCCTCAATCAGTACAGTTCAGTCTCGGCGGCCAAGGACATCAGCATCGCCGTCGACACCTTCAACAACGAAGGGGTCAACCTTGAGACCATTACCTATCGCAGCAACTATAAAAACCCGGCCGACAGGGAACCGGGCAGTATTTACCTGGGGTTGATCGATCCGGGTGGTGCGGTCAATGAGTACAACAAATACAGCGCCAAATACGTGCCCTTGTATCGACGGGCCGACGGCGGCTATTTCTATCAGCAGGAGAGCGGATTAAGCACGGAGCTCAACCCGGATTACGACCCGACGAGAAACATGCCGGTGCCTAAAGAAGTCACTCGATATGGCGTCTTTTCGGCAACTCAAACGGCCAGCACGGGTAAAAGCGTCGATGCGGTGATTCAGTCGGGTGGAAACACCTCCATTGTCGCTTCCACCACGCTCAACAATAGTGTGCAAAAGGTTAACGCCCCGATCATCACCAGCGACAGCAAGGTAGATAACACTGGCACCCTGCGCGCGACCACACCGTTTATCGTTCACCTCAACAGCCAATTGTCGCCAGATTTGGCCCAGCAACGGATCGATCCGCTGACACTGCCTGGCTTTGTGATTCCCGAGGGTCAGAACGGCCTGTTCCGGTTGAGCGGGCAGGGTGGGTCGGCTCAACAGGCAGTCCAGGCCAACGTGGGGCCGCAAAGCTGGAGCATGAGCAGTGCTTCGATCAGTACTGCCCTGCGCCAACAAGACGTGCCCGATACTCAAGCGCGTAGCGTCCAGCTCAGTGCTGTTGCCCCGGTGGCCACCACTGACCGGCAACTGGCTCTGATCGCTCGTCAAACCAACAACGGCAATGTGAACGCCAGTGCGCTTAATGTCAGTGCGCCCGTCGAAAACGTTGGCCCCTCCTTTTCGATACCCGGTCGCGACAGTGGCGCTAACGCGATTACCCCAGTGGCGGCGGTGAATGTCACCGCCGTCAGCCTAAACCCACTGACTAGCGGCGTCCCGGTAGTGGGTGGTGCCGCAGTCGCTACGCCAGTGGCCAGCCAGACGGTCACACAGGTTCAGGGGTTGCCGGAGACCTCGTTCAAAACCAATCCCCAGAAATACCTGATCGAAACCAACCCGGTGCTCACCGAGCTCAAGCAGTTCATGAGTTCGGATTACCTGCTGCAAAATCTCGGCTACGACCCCGACCAAAGCGCCAAGCGCCTTGGCGACGGCCTCTATGAGCAGCGGCTGATCCAGCAGGCGGTACTCGCCCGCACCGGCCAACGCTTCATTGACGGTCAAACCTCCGACGAGGCGATGTTCAAGTACCTGATGAACAACGCCATCGCCAGCAAGAACGAACTCAATCTATCGGTGGGCGTCAGCCTGACTTCACAGCAAGTCGCCGCCCTGACCCACGACCTCGTCTGGATGGAAACCGTCGAGGTCAACGGCGAGCAGGTCCTGGTACCGGTGCTGTACCTGGCCAACGCCAACAACCGCCTGGCCGCCAACGGCGCGCTGATCCAGGGCCGCGACGTGACCCTGATCGCCGGCAAGGACTTGAACAACGCCGGCACCCTGCGCGCCTCCAACAACCTGTCGGCCGCCGCCGCCAACGACCTGACCAACAGCGGCCTGGCAGAAGCCGGCAACCGCCTCGACCTGCTGGCGGGCAATAACCTCGTCAACAAGGCTGGCGGCATCATTGCCGGTCGCGACGTGTCGCTCACCACGACGCTGGGCGATGTGGTCAACGAACGCACCGTGACCAACTACGACGACAAAAATGGCGAATGGTCCTGGTCCATGGGCTTCGCCGACAGCGCCGCGCGCATCGAGGCTAGCAACAACCTGAGCATCGACGCCGGGCGTGATTTCAACACCGTCGGCAGCGTGGTGAGCAGCGGCAATGACCTGACCATCGATGCTGCTGGCGATGTGAACATCGTCTCGGCGCAGAAGGCTGATCGTATTACCGATCATGGCGATCATGATGATTCGGCGATCAGGCAACTGGGTTCGCAGGTGACGGCGGGGCGGGATCTGAAGGTTTCCGCTGGCCGTGATTTGACGGCGGTTGCCAGCGAGCTTGAGGCCAAGCGTGATGTGGGCATGAGTGCCGTGGGTGATATGACCTTGGCTTCGGCGGCGGATGAGGTGCATTCGTACAACAAGGGTTCCAGCGTTACGAGAAAGGAAGACCACGTCAGCCAGGTGGCTACCACCGTGAAGGCGGGCGGGGATGTACTGCTGGGCGCTGGCAACAACATGACCTTGATCGCCAGCCGCATCAGCGCGGGTGACGAGGCTTATCTGGTGGCCCAAAAAAACCTTCAACTGCTGGCCGCACAGAACTCCGACTACACGCTCTATGACATGGAGAAAAAGGGCGGTTGGGGGAGCAAGAAGACTCAGCGGGATGAAGTGACTGATGTGAAGAACATTGGCAGCGAGATATCCACTGGGGGTGATTTGACGTTGGTCAGTGGTGGGGATCAGCGGTATCAGGTGGCGAGACTTGAAAGCGGCGATCAGCTCACCTTGCAGAGCGGCGGCGCTATCACCTTCGAGGCCGTCAAGGATCTTCATCAGGAGAGTCATACCAAGAGCGACACCAGCCTTGCCTGGAACTCCATGAAGGGCAAAGGCCACACAGACGAGACCTTGCGCCAGAGTCAGTTGGTGGCTAAGGGCGAATTAGTCATCAAAGCGGTCGATGGCTTGAATATTGATATCAAGCGTATTGATCAGAAAACCGTCAGCCAAACCATTGATGCAATGGTAAAGGCCGACCCTGAACTGGCTTGGTTGAAGGAGGCTGAAAAGCGGGGCGATGTTGATTGGCGTCGTGTGGAAGAAATTCACCAAAGCTTCAAGTATTCAAACTCGGGGCTTGGGGGCGCCGCTCAAATGGTCCTGGCAATCGCGCTGGCAGTCGTCACAGGCGGAGCTGGCGCAGGCCTGATAGGGGCCGCCGGAGGAACCTTCACGGCAGGTTTCGCCAATGCTGTTCTGATCGCCGTGGAAACCAACGCAGTGAACAGCGCCATTAGCAACAAAGGTGATTTGGGCGCAGTTCTAAAAGACACCACCAGCAGCGAAAGCCTCAAAGGCTATGTGGTTTCAGGGATGCTGGGGGGCATTGGAAACAGCCTCGGCTACGATCCGACCAAGTTAGGATTCAACTGGGATAGTGCAGGGCAAGTTGTCCTGAAGACAGGGGCGGACACCGTGGTCCAAACCGCCATCCAAGGTGGCAGTCTGGGCGATAACTTTGTTAACAACCTGTTGGGTGCCGTTATTGATATTGGCGGGGCGGTTGCCGCCAATAAAATTGGCAATCTGAAATTGGCTGAAGGCAGCCCGACCAAAGTCGCCGCCCATGCCTTGGTCGGTGGTTTGAAGTCGATGGCCATGGGCGGCGATTTTAAAACGGGAGCCTTGGCGGGAGGCGCCAACGAAGCGCTCGTACAATACTTGGCGGACTTGGTGCTACCTGAGGGCTATGACCCAAATCGACCGGGAGGCGAGCAGGATAAAGCCAACCTGTTGGCGATGTCGCAGTTGCTTGGTGTGCTCACAGCGGTGGTTTCAGGCAGCGATCCGCGCATCGCGGCAGACATCGCCGCCAACGCTACCCAGTACAACTACTTGACCCATTCGGATCTTGAACGGGCAGCCAACCAGTTACAAGGCTGTAAGAGTAGCTCATGCATAGATGAGGCGTATACCACATACCATGAGTTGAGCGAGCGGCAGACGCTGGAGGCGCTGGTTAGCTGCGGCCAACAAGTAGGCAACTGCAAGGGCATCTCGACGCTGGATGCCGAGGTGCAAGCTAGGAAAGAACAGCTCCGTGATTTGATGGACTCTGCGTCACCTGAAGCCCGTGCAACCTATGAGCTTTTAATCGCGGAAAACAACGAGTTTCAGAACCTGTTGGCAGGGGTGACCACGGAGCATTCGGCTAAGGCGGTGACGGATGTCCTGATTTCGAAATGGGGTATAAGCCCGGAATATGCTGCGGCTATTATTGAGGGCACAGTGACGCTGGCGGTTGGGTTGGCTGCTGGGCGGGCTGCAGGTGGAGGTAAAAAAGGCGTAGCGGGAGATGCAGACACTACTCCGCGTACCCCATTATCTGGTCCAACGGATAACTGGAAAAAATACACTCACACGGAGGCCGTAATTCAGACTCAAGCTTCGGGGCGGTTAGCTAATGCAGAAAAGGCAGTTATTGACCCGACTAAAGTAACATCTTATGCGTTAAACTCGGAACACCCAGTTGGAGGCAACAAAGCAAAAGTCTTTGAGTCAGCTTTGGGCTACAATCAAACGAATGCTGAAGAATTGATAGCAAAAGTGCAGGAAGGTGCGCGGTTATATCCTGCGAAGTTAGGTGTTGCTGATAAATTTGGTCAGAGAATAACCATAGATATGCCAATCACCGGGCCGAATGGTAATACGGCAACTGTTCGTACTGGTTGGATATATGATACAAGTTCGTTCACGCCTAGAATGACGACTCTTTATGTCAAGAAGGAATGATATATGGTTTACTCGCTTTTTGATGTTGTTGTATTGACTGAGGATATCCCAGGCGAAGGGCTTCGAGCTGGTATGCAAGGAGCGATAGTTGAGGTTTATAGTCTGCCAATTGAAGGCTATGAGGTGGAGTTTTGTGATGCGGAAGGACATGCCGTTGCGCAATTAGCGCTATCCCCTGATCAATTTCAGATCAAGAGATAGCAAAGGAATGAAAAAGGAGAAAAGGGGACACCCATTAGCCGGTCTCAAGTCAAGGTAACAGCCAACTCGCCCGGCAGCTTTGAACTGCTGGGTCTCCCTTATCTCAACCTGCCTGGTTGAACCCGTCGTACCCGTTTTCTCATCAATGGCTACGACCGAGTCGTGCCTGACACCCATATGGATCAAGCGGTAGCGATAAAACTTTGTCTAGTGATCGACATGAAATTTCATGAGGATTTATGCGCTATTTTTATCTTGGTATCTTTTTTAGTCTGGTAATGCTCTTGTCGGCCTGCAGCACAACCCCCTACGGCAAAGCCACCATCTATTATGACCGTGAGCAGTTTTCTGCTCAGCTCGTCAAAGATTTTCCGGAGCTGACCGACCCAATTCTTCAGCATGGGCGCTGCTCACTGATTATTTCAACACCAGGTTCAAATACTGGAGCTTATTATTTTTGCACTTACGTGCTGACTGCAAACACCCTTTATATACAGAAGTGGGACGCCAAAGCACTGAAGTATGTAGAGATCGTTCATGTGGGTATTTCGAAGCTTCAGAAGGTTGCATTGCACACTTTTTTTCGGACCAAACAGCTCCAATTGACCGAGGAACGACGTCAATTGGCGTTGAGCGTGACCACTGACGGCGGCGAGTTTATCAATGGAGCAGCCACCGAAAGTCTGTTTGAGGCAATAAAGAGCAAAGGGGTGCCAGTGGCGAAAAGCGAGGGCTTGATCAGTTCCCCCAGGTCGGCTTCGCCAGTGGTAATTCCGGTTTTTATAAAAAAATATCGATAAGTACCAACGTACGAACGGGCGACCATAAGTCGCCCGCCGTTCATCTACTCAGCTACCTGCGCCTGCAACCGTCCCCCGAGAACCCAAAGTCTTTTTAAATGAAGCTGCCTAATGGTCAAACAGGGGGATAACGGGGACAGACCCTGAGGAATCCCCGAATTTTCTTACGAAAAATCAAGAAGTTGGAATATTGAAGATACCTGCATGAGTCGGCAGCTTGTGTTGCACCACACAAAACAAGATCCCGACCCATGCAGGCCATCCGATTCTTAAAGAGAAAAGGGGACAGATTTATTTTTTAGAAGAGAAAAGAGAAAAGGGGACAGATTTATTTTTTGATTTTTTGCTACGCTGAAAGCTTCCATGGAGGAGGAATCAAATATGCCCAGGATGGGACGTATTGTTTTACCGAATTACCCGCATCACGTAGTGCAGCGAGGCCATAACCGGCAGGTGGTATTTGCGGCGGCAGAGGATTATCAGCGCTATCTCTCTGATCTGCGCGAGCTAAAAGATGCGTTCGGGGTGAAGGTCTACGCCTATTGCCTGATGACGAATCATGTCCATTTGTTGCTAGCTCCTGGGGAGTCAACCGCTGGACTGGGGCAATTGATGAAAGCACTGGCTGCCCGTGCGACGCGCTATCGCAATCGATTGGAAGGGCGCTCAGGCACCTTGTGGGAAAGTCGTTACAAATCCAGTGTGGTGCAGTCGGATTCATATTTGCTCGCTTGTAGTCGTTACATTGAATTGAATCCTGTGCGCGCTCGCATGGTGGCCGATGTCGCAGACTATGCATGGTCGAGCTATCGAAGTCCGGTAGATGATGAATCTGGTGGGTGCTGGTTAGATGCTGATCCATGCTTCATGGCCTTGGGTGATACCTCGATGGAGCGGCGGCTTCGGTATGAAGAGTTTGTGCGCCAGACCATTCCGACTGATCAGCTTCGATTAATCCGCGATGCTTTGCAGCGAGGTCAACTGACGGGAACAAGCCGTTTCGTAGATGAGGTCGAGCGGATTGTGGGTGTGCGGGTAGAGCAGCGAGGGCAGGGACGGCCGAGGGCTGAGCCGGGAAAATAAATCTGTCCCTTTTTCCGTCCCTTTTTCCTCCAGTTGTTGAAGAAAGCCGGGTATGAAGGATTTTAAATGGCAAAGAAAGTGAAGCTGGGTGATGTCCTGCAGATTCTGACATCGCAAGGGGTTGCATATGCGCAAGTCACGCACAAGCATCCTGAATTTGGCTATTTGATCCGAGTGTTCTCCGGGTTTTACGACTCGCAGCCAGAAGATTTTTCAGCCGTAGTAAGTAGCCCTGTCCAGTTCTCTGCGTTTTTTGTGGTTCAGAGTGCGGTTAATCAAGGGCTGCTATCCGTGGTTGCAAACGTTCCTGTGCCTGAGGGTTTGCAAGCATTCCCCACATTCCGCTCTAGGAATGGAGGCCCAGGTGGCTCTATCTGGTTGTGGAGTGGCGGTGATGCTGTCCGATTGGAGAGATGCTTGCTCCCTGAGGAGTTGATGTATCCAACGGAAGGAATTATCAGTGCCCCGCTGCTTGTTGAGCGAATTGAAAACAATTACAGAGCGGAGACGCATGAGGTTTGGTAAAACCAGTTGCAGGAAAATAAATCTGTCCCCATTTTTGTCATCAGGCACGCATCAATCAGCTTCTTCGCCATTACACACAGGCCCGTCCTGGACTACGAGGAGTACCACTGATGAATATGCACAATCCTCCCGAGATTTATCTGGAGCCGAACGGCATCAGCGGTCGTGAGTTGGCAGAAAAACTCGATGTAGCGCCCTTGGCACTGAGTCGTGTCTTGAAGGGCACTAGCCGCGTTTCGCCTGAAATGGCATTGCGGTTGTCTGTAGCGCTTGGCCGCTCGCCGGAGAGTTGGCTGGCGATGCAGGATGCTTATGATCTGTGGGTGGCTCGTCAGCATGTTGATTTATTGCAGGTAAGAAAGCTCGCTTTCGTCTGAGTCGTCCCCAGACATCGCCGGAGTTGGGGATTTGAGACAGACTAATCGAGATCGGCCTGTCTTTTTAATCGCAGTCTGGTCCCCTTTTCGTGTTTCTTTGTCCCCTTTTCTTTCCATTAGGACTACGGCGCAGTGTGCGTGTGTGGCCGAGCCGTCATATCGACACCAAGTGCCTTCATGACCGCCAGGAGTGTTTTCAGAGTGGGATTACCGTGCTCGCTGAAGGAACGGTATAGCTGTTCGCGCGACAGGCCCGTTTCCCTGGCCAATTCGGTCATCCCCTTAGCTCGCGCGACTACCCCCATCGCTTTGGCGATGTAACTTGCATCGCCGGTTTCCAGAGCGTCGCTCATGAACTCCGCGATGGCTTCGGAAGTACTGAGGTACTCTGCGGGGTCAAATTCTGTAAAAGTCTCAGTCATTTTGTACTCTCCATATATTTGAAACGGGCGACTCAAAGGTCGCCCGTTTTCATTATTCAGCAGCCTGCGCCCGTAACCGCCTCCCAATCACATCCATCACATCACACCCATCACGCAACGCTATCGTCAGCATCTTGCAAAAGTCCGAAAGCACCACCGTATCGGAGCTGATATCTGAACGGAACGCGATGTTCTCCAGCAGTTGGGTCACGGTGCGAATGCGGTAGTCGGCAGTTTCGAAGAGAACGTCGAGCGGTGCTTCGGCGTCGATGAGGAGGACGGCGGGGATGCAGTCGATGCCAGTGATGGGCATGTATCTAGTCATAGTCAGAGCCTCGAAAATTAATGAGCCTCCCTGTAAGTCGGGTCGCCAAACCCGGTCGCCTTTTAGGGCGACGAGGGACTATAGGCCGCCCCGTTCCCGAGCCACAAGACATCACTTTCCGAGCTTTGTGTAGGACCTTTGGCCTTGCTTCAGTCGGCTTTGGCACTGCGGCGGGTCAGGCGACGCAGGCGACTGCTGCGCAGTCGAGCGGGAGCAAGCTCCCTCGCCACGGGGACCGTGCTCGACTGGGCCAGTGGACGTATCAGCCATGGCAGCAGCTGTGTGGCTTGGCCTCGTCGTATTTATCGTGATGCCGCACCCAGTCCATGATTTCGTCTTCGTTGCGGCCCTTGGGCGTCAGGTCGAGGTAGTTGTAGGTGCCGACCAGCATGTCCAGGCCACGGGCGTAGGTGGAGTAGGTGTGGAAGATGTCGCCGGCTTCGTTGCGGTAGAAGACGCTCAGGCCGGGGAGTTCGCCTTCGGTGGTGTCGGTTTTTTCGTAGTTGTAGGTGGCTTTTCCGGCGGCGACGTCTTCGGCATTGAGGGTGACGCCGAAGTCGTAGTTGAAGTCGCAGCCGTTGGACGAGACCCAGTCGAAGGTCCAGCCCATGCGGCGCTTGAACGGCTGGAACTCGGCGAAGGGGGCGCGGGAGACGGCGACCACGGCCACGTCGTGGTGGGCCAGGTGTTGGTTGGCGCCGTCGATGTGGTCGGAGAGGAACGAGCAGCCCTGGCAGCCTTCTGTCCAGCCGGGGCCGAACATGAAGTGGTAGATGATCAGTTGGCTGCGACCGCCGAACAGGTCGGCCAGGCTCAGTTCACCGTGGGGGCCTTGGAAACGGTAGGGTTTGTCGATTTTTACCCAGGGCAGGGCGCGGCGTTCGGCGCTGAGTTTGTCTCGTTCGCGGGTGAAGGCTTTTTCGTGGGCCAGGTGTTGGCGGCGGACGGCGAGCCACTCTTCCCGCGAGACGACCGGATGATTCTCAACATTCATGATGAATTCTCCTGCATGGCAGAGCCGCTGAGTCGGCACTTTCTGTAAGTGGTCGTCTGGCTCTGGATGAATTCGACAGGCCGTTGGTCGGTTTGTGAAATAGCTAGCCGTTAAGCTTGTACACCGCGCGGTTGGATTCAGGGCTGCTTCGCAGCCCAACGGGGATAAATCCCCTCGCCACAATGAATTGGATAGGCCTCAAGTAAACAGCATTGCGCCCGGAAACCTGGCTGAACGGCGGCGCAGCACCTCGGTCACAACCTAGGTAGGCATCTCACTCTTCAGAGGATGGACCAGGATGACGACTTATAACTGGGACTTGATCGAAAAGTTGTTGCACGAAGTGCAGAACGGCGCCGGCCACAGTTTTACGCCTCGGCCTTATGCGGAGGAATACGCAGCTCAG
This sequence comes from Pseudomonas sp. NFACC05-1, assembly GCF_900100135.1. Taxonomy (NCBI): domain Bacteria; kingdom Pseudomonadati; phylum Pseudomonadota; class Gammaproteobacteria; order Pseudomonadales; family Pseudomonadaceae; genus Pseudomonas; species Pseudomonas sp. NFACC05-1. The sequence continues at coordinate 176,475 of NZ_FMTR01000011.1, forward strand.
AAGGCGGCGGCGGGTGAGGAAATCGAGAACCTCGATCATCTGAAAGCGGTCGCCGGGGAGTATGAAAAGTTACTGCTGGAGCGTGGCTATATCGAGCCGCGGCCGGAAGAAGAGGGCGGTAACGGCGAGAACTTCGTGCTGACGCCCCGTGGCTCGCGGTTGTTGAGCCTGATCGACAGCAGCATTCCGGGCAATGATCATCCGCGCCAGGTGCTGGATGAGCAGGACGATGCGCTGGATGAGTTTACGTTTGATGATTTGGCGTCCAAGGCGCAGATTGCCTAGGAACCAGGTACAAACCTTGTGGGAGCGAGCAAGCTCGCTCCCACATTGGATCTTCAGTGGTTTTAAGATCGTGCTGCTTTCAGGCACTTCAAGTCAGTGAAATCCTTCTTCACCCCGTCGATTTTCTTCAGCAGCCGTTCGCGCTGGGGCGGGGTGCTTTCGGCCATCAGGTCCACCAGCAGGCTGCGGGCCTGGGCTTCGGTTTTGCTGAAGGCCTCGCGATAGGCCGGGGTCCAGAGACTTTCCCGATTGACCAGCAGTTGCTCGATGCGTTTCGGGAAGTCAGGACTGTGGCGCTGGGCCACGGCTTCGCTGAACTGGTTTTGCCAGTGGGCGCGGTTGGCGATCCATTGCTGGTTCTGGTCACCCAAGGCGGTGGACCAGGCCATCACCCGTTGGTGCTGGGCTTCGTTGAGCGGGCCGAGCCAGTCGTCCAAGCGTTTGACCATGCGGTCGCTGCGTTCCTGGATCTGTTCCTGCAACGTCGGCTTGAGGTACTGCTGCTGGCGTTTGCGCTGATCCTTGACGAAGGCGGCATCCATGTCATCGACTTGGTCGTCGTTCAGGCCTTGCAGCAGTTCGATGGCCGAGGGAGTGATTTGCCGTGCGGTTTCGGCGATGGCGGCCTTGGCTTCTTGGGTACGTTGTTGCAAGGCTTCGTCGGTTACCTGGTCAGTTTTCACCATGGTCTTGAGGCGATCCAGCCAGTCGAGGTAGTCGGGCAATTGGGTTGTGCAATGCCAGGTCAGGTGGTCCTTGAGGCGTTCGTTGAACCAGTCTTTTTGCTCGCCTCTGATGTCCAGGTAATCATTGAGGGTCCAGGGGATGATCAGGTCGAGGTTGCGGTAGGCCAGGCCGATGCGGCTGCAGGCGGTGAGCGTCAGCAACAGGGCGATGAACATGGCAGTGCGGGTCAACCAGCGCGGCATGAGCGAGTCCTTGCGAAGGCGTAGGTGCTTTGTTTGAGCATCGCAGACGCGCGGCAGTTCAGCCGATTAAATGCGTAACGCTTAGTAAAAAGGGTGGGCCATCTTGAGGGTCAGCAGGCTGTCGCACTCGCTGTTGTGGCCCGAGTACGCCGAGCAACTGCTGCCGCTGAGGCTTGAGTCGCTGTAGATCAGGTCCAGGTCGAGGCCCTTCCACGGACGGGAAATTTTCAACGACCAGTCGCTGAAGCTGCCGACATAACCGTTCTCCACCGAGACTGGCGTATTGAGCTGGTGGGTGGTGTATTTGGCGCTGATGCCAATGCCGAACGGCACGTTGCCGCCCAGGTCGGCGAACAGCGTGCTGTTCTGTTTGTCCGGATCGTTGCTCAGGGCCGCGCCGAAACGGCTGCCGAGCACGGTCAGGCCGCCGTAGAACTCCTGGCTGTCGAGGGTATCGACGGTGGGGTAGCTGTAGTGGATCAGGCCGACTTCGTAGCCCAGGGTCTGGTCGAAGGGGTGTTTAAAGCCCATGTAGGAATCGACCTCAAGGTCGGCGGACGATGTCAGGCCGGCGCTGGGTGACCACTGGCCAACGTACCAGCCGCTGTCGTGGCTCAGGTCCAACCCACCATGAAACGAGCCGGTGCTCGACGGCGTGACCAGGCCCTCGGCCATGCTACGGCTGGGAGTGGTGCCCAGTTTGAGATCGAAGTCGCCGAGTTCGCGTTGGAACACCTGCCCCTGGGCGAGGGAGCACGTCAGCAGGCTGATCGCCAGCGCAACAATAGGAATACGCATGCTTCACTCCATGAAATAGCGAGGAGCAGGAACTAAGCTGAAACGCTTGGGCTAGAGAGGTGAAAGCATACCGGCGAATGCTCGGCTGCGAAGGCCGTTCGTCGATTCATGGGAAATGGATAGGGCGGGGAGGGTTCCAGTCCAAGCGCTTCGAAACTCAAAGCGCTTTGGGACCAGGTGACGCGCAGGTTACTTCTTGCCCAGGCTGATCTGCTTGGACGGGCCGAATGTCTGGCCGCTGACGCCTTTGGCAATTTGCTGGATCTCGCCGCCGGACTTGAGGAACGCAGCGATCTGGTCGTTGATCGACTCGCTGGTTTCAACGGCTGGAGCTGGCTTTGCTTTGCTGTTGGATGCTTTTACGCGCATGACGGCCATTAACCTGTAGATAATTAATTGGGCCAGGCATCGTACAGGAAATACTTGACAATTGCTTGGCAAATATCCTTCTGAATTATCGCCAGCGTGACAGGAATAATCAGCCGTTATCCGGCAATAATTGCCCTAAGCCTCTGTTTTAAATAACAACCGTGTGAAGAATATTGCTCCGAAAACGGATGGCATGCATCGTCTCCGGCCTGACGAATGGCTGTGCTTCGGACGCAAACCCAGGAAAATCAACGGTTGTGCCGGGCCTTCCAGGCAAACCTTGCCGGCGGCCACGAATCGCGCCGCAAAACCGGGTAGAATGCCGCCCACGCAATGAGGGTATTGGAAATGGCTTTAGTCGGGCGCTACAACAGTTTGCAAGTGGTTAAACACACTAACTTCGGTTTATATCTGGATGGCGGCGCGGACGGCGAAATTCTGCTGCCCAACCGTTATATCCCCAAGGATATTCCCAGCGAAGATGAAGACTGGCTCAATGTTTTTATTTATCTGGACAGCGACGACAAACTGATCGCCACCACCGAAAAACCAAAAGTGCAGGTCGGTGAGTTCGCCAGCCTGAAAGTGGTTGAGGTCAACAGCATCGGCGTGTTCCTGGACTGGGGCCTGCCCAAGGACCTGTTGCTGCCGTATTCCGAAGAAAAGCGCCAAATGACCGCCGGCGAATACTGCGTGGTGCACGTCTACCTCGACAAGCACACCCGTCGCATCACCGCCACGGCACGCCTGGATCGCTATCTGGACAAGACCCCGGCCAACTATACGCCGGGCCAGGAAGTGGATTTGCTGGTCGCCGAAGCCACCGACATGGGGTTCAAGGCGATCATCAATAACAAGCACTGGGGCTTGATCCACAAGAACGAAATCTTCAAGTTCATGCGCGCGGGCATGCAGGAAAAAGGTTTCATCAAGGAGATTCGCCCAGACGGCAAGATCAGCCTGAGCCTGCAGCCGGTGGGCCAGGAAGCTGCCACTAGCCTGAACGCCAAGATTCTCGCCAAGTTGCGAGAGAACAACGGCACCCTGGCGGTCAGCGACAAGAGCGACCCGGCGCTGATCAGCAGCCTGTTTGGCGTGAGCAAGGGCAACTTCAAGAAGGCCATTGGTGCGCTGTACAAGAATGGGCAGATTGTCATTCATGCCGATCGCATTGAATTGAGCTAACTGCACACAATTCCTGTGGCGAGGGAGCTTGCTCCCGCTGGGCGTGAAGCAGCCCCAAACCAGCTGCACTCAATCCAAGCTAAGACACCGAGGTAGCATGTTCGAAGGGGCCGCTTCGCGCCCCAGCGGGAGCAAGCTCCCTCGCCACAGGTTGATCTTCGCTGTATACAAAATCTTGCACCTTTAGCATGCACCTGCGCCCTGTTCGTGGGCGTATGCCTGTTCCTGCGTGGTGTTTCTCTGCGCCACACACCCCGGTTTGTCTAACATCCAGCGCCTATGGCACGCATTCTGCGTGGAAACGCGTATACAAACCATGCCGGCTCCCGTGCGCAGTATGGTGAGCAGGTCGATACGGGGGCACGGCGGTACTCAAAGGAGCCCCGCAATGTCCGAGCAATTGCCCAATGGCTACAGCCCCCGCCTTTACAACGAGGACCTGGGCCCACTGCCGCAGAAATGGAATTGGTACAACATCTTCGCGTTCTGGATGAGTGATGTGCACAGCGTGGGCGGTTATGTCTTCGCCGCCAGTCTGTTCGCCTTGGGCCTGGCGAGTTGGCAGGTGCTTATCGCCTTGCTCGGCGGGATCTGCATCGTGCAGTTGATCGCCAACCTGGTCGCCAAGCCGAGCCAACAGGCGGCGGTGCCGTACCCGGTGATCTGCCGACTGGCGTTCGGGGTGTTCGGGGCGAATATTCCTGCGGTCATTCGCGGTTTGATCGCCGTGGCCTGGTACGGCATTCAGACTTACCTGGCCTCCAGCGCGCTGATTATCGTGGTGCTGCGGTTTTTTCCTTCGATGGAGGTCTACGCGACGCCGCATTTTGCCGGTTTGTCCTACCTGGGTTGGTTCGGTTTCCTCAGCTTGTGGTTCGTCCAGGCGCTGGTGTTCTGGACCGGTATGGAATCGATCCGTCGTTTCATCGATTGGGCGGGGCCGGTGGTGTACGCCGTGATGTTCTTGTTGGCCGGCTGGATCGTGTGGAAGGCCGGTTGGAGCAACATCAGCTTCACCCTGGCGGAAAAGTCCTTGTCCGGTTGGCAGGCGTTCGGCCAAGTGATCGTGGCGACGGCACTGGTGGTGTCGTACTTTTCCGGTCCGACCCTGAATTTCGGCGATTTCAGCCGTTACTGCCGGAGCATGTCTGACGTGCGCAGGGGTAATTTCTGGGGATTACCGGTGAATTTCCTGGCGTTCTCCCTGGTCACCGTGGTGATTGTTTCCGGGACCTTGCCGGTGTTCGGTGAAATGCTCCACGACCCGATTGCCACCGTGGCGCGCATCGACAACGACGTGGCGGTCTTGCTGGGGGCCTTTGCCTTCGTGACGGCGACCATCGGCATCAACATTGTCGCCAACTTCGTCTCGCCGGCCTTCGACTTCGCCAACGTCGCTCCCAGCAAAATCAGCTGGCGCGCTGGTGGCATGATCGCGGCGCTGGCCTCGATTTTCATCACGCCGTGGAACCTGTTCAATAACCCTGAAGTGATCCACTACACCCTGGACGTGTTGGCGGCGTTTATCGGCCCGCTGTTCGGGATTCTGCTGGTGGATTACTACCTGATCAAAAAACAGCAGATCGACGTCGATGCGCTGTTCAATGACGGGCCGAGCGGGCGTTATTACTACAGCGGCGGCATCAACTGGACGGCGGTGAAGGCGTTGATTCCGGCGACGCTGATGGGGGTGGCGATCACCTTCACGCCGATGCTGCAATCGATGGCCAATTTTGCCTGGTTTACCGGTTGCTTCCTCGGCGGGGTGTTGTATTTCGCCTTGGCGCGACGCGAGCCGGCCACGCAGTCGAGCAAGGCGTTCAGCCCGGCCGGCCAGGCCTGATCAACGCAGGGCGGTCTGGGCGCAAGGGTTCGCCGCGCCCCGGCTGGCGGGCCGCAGCAACAGGCCACCGGCCAGCACCAGGCCGCTGCCGGCAATGATCAGTGCCGGTTGCAGGCCGCCGCTGAAATGGCTGCTCAGCGCCGCCAACAGGGGGCCGCTGAGCTGGCCCACGGCAAAGCAGGCGGTCAACAGGCCAGCGTTGCGCTGGGTGGCGTGGGGCGCCAGTTCCCGGGAGCGCAGCATCACCAGTTGCATGCAGGCCAGGAACGGCGTGCCACAGAGGATCACCCCCAGCGCCAGCCCCGGCCCGCTGCCCAGCAGGCAGGCAAATACCCCGGCGGCTTGCAGCCAGAGCGTGCCGATCAGCCAGCGGCCGGTGGTGTTCGGGTTCGGCCGCCGCCGGCTGACCAGCAACACGCCGCTGGCGGCCGCCAGGCCGAAGCAGGGCCAGAACAGATCGGCCAGCCATTGGCCGTGGAACTGCGCCGAGGCCATTTGCGACAGGAACGTCGCCGGAATGATGTAGCCCACGCCGTACAGGGCGTACACCACGCCCAGTCGAGCGATGCCGGTGTTCGGCGAAGGGGCGGTCGGCCCTGCGACAGGTGCTGCGGCTGCCGGCTGCGGCAGGATCGGCAAGATCACCAGCAACATCGCCAAGGCCACGCCGGCATACACCAGCCACAGGGTGGCGGAGGTCTGGCCCAGTAGGTTCGAGCCGAGGGCAAGCAGGCCGGTCAGGAAAATCCCCAGGCCCGGGCCGGCAAACACCAAGGCACCGAGCCGTGGCCGTTCCACCGCCGCGGCCAAGGGTTGGCTCAGGGCGGTGATCATCACCATCACCCAGGCGCTCGCCACGCCGGTGCCGAAGCGCAACGCCAGGTGCGGCCAGAAGCCCCAGGCCCAGAACGACGCCAGGGTCAGCAGCACGCACAGCCACAGGCCGCCGAGCAACCGCCGCCGCACCTGTTCCGGACGACGGGCGAACATGGCGTCCAGCGCGCCAAGGAAATACCCCAGGTAGTTGGCGGCGGCAATCAGACCGGCGGCGGTCAAGTCGACCTGACCTTCGCCGATCAAATGAGGTAACTGGGGCGTCAAGGCGAAGCGGCCAATGCCCATGGCCATCATCAGCGCGATGAAACTGCCGAGCAGGCGAATAAGAGGTGACATGGTCGTTCTCCGGTGTCGGGGCGAATGACCGTCAGGCTAGGACTGATTGACTTTCATTAAAAATGAATAATAGTGAGTAACTTGTTCTTTTTTGGAGAAGGTCATGGAGTTCAGCCAACTGCGGATTTTCCAGGCCGTGGCCGAGGAAGGTTCCATCACCCGGGCCGCCGAGCGCCTGCACCGGGTGCCGTCGAACCTGTCGACCCGGCTCAAGCAGCTTGAAGAACAGCTGGGCGTGGACCTTTTCCTGCGGGAGCGTCAGCGTTTGCAGTTGTCGCCGGCAGGAAAAGTCCTGCTGGACTACGCGGCCAAGCTGTTCGCCTTGCACGACGAGGCCCATGCCGCCGTGCAGGGCGGGCAGCCGGCCGGGGACTTCCTGCTGGGCACGATGTACAGCACGGCGGCGACGCATTTGCCGGACCTGCTGGCGGCTTATCACCGGGCGTATCCGGCGGTGAACCTGCAAGTGCAATCGGGGCCCAGTGGCGAGCTGCTTGAAGGCCTGCTCACCAACCGGCTCGACGCGGCGCTGGTGGACGGCCCGCTGGAGCTCGCGGGGTTGGATGGCGTGCCGTTGTGCGACGAGCGGTTGGTGCTGATTACCGAGGCCGATCATCCGCCGGTTCGCAGTGCCCTGGATGTGCAGGGCCGCGCGGTGTTCACGTTCCGGCGTGGTTGTTCGTACCGGATGCGATTAGAGGCCTGGTTTGCCCATGATCACGCGACCATGGGCCGGGCGATGGAAATCGAGTCTTACCAGGGGATGCTGGCGTGTGTGATCGCCGGGTCCGGGGTGGCGTTGATGTCCGAGTCGATGCTGGCCAGCCTGCCGGGCCGCGAGCGGGTATCGGTGCATTCGCTGGCCGAGCCGTTCGCCAGTGCCACCACTTGGCTGATGTGGCGCAAAGGCATGGTCGGGGCCAACCTCAACGCTTGGATTGAATTGCAACAACAGGCCTGGCCGCGAACGCCCATGACGACGGCGCAATCGGCTTGAACTCCGGGAGGTGGATTTGGATCAATTCAGTAACAGATCATTGCAAACTGAGACGAGCATTGCGTAGAACATCGGACTATTATCAGTGCGAAGGGGCCACAGTAATTTGCCGCTCGTACCACCCTGAGGGGGCACCACGATGAAAGAGAAAATCCAGAATTGGCTTCATGACCTGGGTGTCGCGCTTGGCCTGATCGAGCCACCGATGCAACCGATACCGATCCGCACCGATGACGAGCAACGCCGCCGCCAACCGCGCCGCCGGTAACTACACCGCAGAATTTGGAGAGATCGCAGTTCCGGACCATTTCAATTGAGATGGCCCGGAACTGCGATCTTTTTATTGGCGATGTGAACCCTGTGGCGAGGGAGCTTGCTCCCGCTGGGCTGCGAAGCAGACCCAAATCAGCCTCCTCAGCCCTTTCTGACACACCGAGGCGCCTGGCTTTGGGCGCGCTTCGCGCCCCAGCGGGGATAAATCCCCTCGCCACAGGTGCATTCGGCTTGATTCAGTTGTCGATCAAACCACCTTGGCCACCGCACTCGACCGTGGCGACAACAAGCTCACCAGCACAAAACTCACCAGCGCCACGCTCAGGCTGTAGTAGATCGGCGTGTTGGCGTCCAGGCCATCCTTGAGCATGAAGAACAGCGCGGTCAGGAAGCCCAGCGACATGCTGGTGATCGCGCCGGCGGTGGTGGCGCGTTTCCAGTAGATGGCGCCGATCAGCGGGATCAGCATGCCGCCCACCAGCAGGTTGTAGGCCAGGGTCAGGGCGCTGATGACGTCGCTGACCACCAGGGCGATCACCAGGACCACCGCGCCCATCAGCAGGGTCGCGATGCGGTTTTCGTGGACGTCGCCACTGCCGCTTTCACGGCCCTGGCGCAGACGGGGCAGCAAGTCCTGGACCACCGTGGTGGACGCCGCGAGCAGGCCCGCTGCGGCGGTGGACATCAAGGCTGCCAGGGCCGCGGCGATCACCAGGCCGCGAATGCCGTTGGGCAGGCTGGTCTGGACGATGCTGGCGAAGGCGTTGTTGACGTTTTCCAGGTCCGGCAGCAATACCTTGGCCGCCATGCCGATCAACGCACCGGCCAGGCCGTACAGCACGCAGTACAGGCCGGCGGCGGTGCCGGCCACTTTGGCCACGCCTTCGCTGCGGGCGGTAAACACCCGCTGCCAGATGTCCTGGCCGATGAAGATGCCGAAGAAGTAGATCAGGAAGTAGGTGAGGATGGTGTCCCCGCCAATCGCGGTGAAATCGAAGTAACTGGCCGGCAATGCCGCCACCATCGCATCCCAGCCACCGGCATCGACGATGGACATCGGCATCAGCAGGAACACCAGGCCAACGGTCATGATCAGGAATTGCACGATGTCGGTGAGGGTCAGCGACCACATGCCGCCGATGGTGGAGTACAGCACCACCACGCCACCGCCCACCAGGATCGACACCCAGAACGGCAAGCCGAACAGCACCTGCATCACGGTGCCGATGGCGATGGTCGAGGTGGCGCCGATCATCAGTGCGTAAACCAGCATGATCAGCGCACTGGCCTGGCGCGCGGCCGGGTTGTAGCGGCGCTCCAGCACCTGGGTCACGGTGTAGATCTTGAGCTTGAGCAACGGCTTGGCGAGGAACAGGCTCAGGCCGACGATGCCCAGGCCGATGGCGCCGCACAGCCAGAATCCGGAAATACCGTAGACGTAGCCCAGGCGCACGGTGCCAATGGTGGACGCGCCGCCCAGGACGGTGGCGGCCATGGTGCCCAGGTAAAAGCCCGGGCCGAGATTGCGCCCGGCGACCAGGTAGTCGTCACGGGTTTTAGCGCGGCGCATGCCGTACCAGCCGAGGGCGATCATGCCAGTGGCGTAGAGAAGAACGACGATTAAGTCCAAAGCCATGATGGCGTGTCTCCGATTGTCTTTTTTATAGGAAGTCGGGGTGATGCCCTCCCTGGCACCGCGCCCTCAGTGCGAACGTGCTTGTGTGGCGAGGGAGCTTGCTCCCGCTGGGCTGCGAAGCAGCCCTTGATAGCGACTGCTGCGCAGTCGAGCGGGAGCAAGCTCCCTCGCCACAGGGGGGGTGTTGGCTCGGGTCAGACGATCTGCCTGAGGGAGGGGCTATCGATTGACACCGAAGAGCCTTTGCTCCGCGGATCATCCGGCCCGTACACCGCCGCCGGTTCCGGGAATAACCCAAGCAGCACCAAGTACACCACCGAGGCCAACCCCAGGGTCACCGGCAGGCTGATGTCGATCCCGCCGGCCAATTCCCCCAGCGGCCCGACGAACTGCCCTGGCAGGTTGACGAAGCACAACCCCACCAATGCGCTGGGAATCCACGCCCCGAGGCCGCGCCAGTTCCAGCCATGGCTGAACCAGTAGCGCCCGCCGGTTTCGCCGCGGGTGAACACTTGCAGGTCGTCCGGGCAGTAGAAGCCGCGGCGCACCAACAGGCCGATGATCATGATCACCATCCACGGTGTGGTGCAGGTGATGATCAGCACGGCGAAGGTCGAGACGCTCTGCACCAGGTTCGCCGCGAAGCGCCCGATGAAGATGAACGCAATCGACAGCACGCCGATCAGCAGCGTCGCCTTGACCCGCGACAGCACTCGTGGAAACACGCTGGACATGTCCAGCCCGGTGCCATACAGCGACGTGGTGCCGGTGGACATGCCGCCGATCACCGCGATCAGGCACACCGGCAGGAAGAACCAGCTCGGCGAAACCGCCAGCAGGCCGCCCACGTAGTTGTTGGCCGCGATGTAGTCCGGCGCCTTGATCGCCACGATGGTGGCGGTGGCGAGGCCGAACAGGAACGGGATCAACGTCGCCAGCTGCGCAGCGATCACGGCCAGCATGATGCGGCGCTTGGGCGTGTTGCGGGGGATGTAGCGCGACCAGTCACCCAGGAACGCACCGAAGGAAATCGGGTTGCTCATGGCCACCAGCGCCGCGCCGATAAACGCCGCCCAGAAGCCCGGCTGGCCGAGGCTGACGGTGCCGGCGAACTGGCTGTCGAAGGTCGGTGCGAAAGCCAGGATACCCAGCAAAAACAGCAGGCTGGCGGCCCATACGGCGATGCGGTTGACCCACAGCATGAAGCGGAAGCCGTAGATGCACACCGTCAACACCAGCAGGGCAAACAGGCCGTAGGCCAGGCCCAGGCTCAGGTCGGTTTCCGGCACGCCGATCAGCCGCTTGGCGCCGCCGATCAACGCGTCCCCCGAACTCCACACCGACAGCGAGAAGAACGCGATGGCGGTCAGCAACGAGAGGAACGAGCCGACGATCCGCCCGTGCACGCCGAAGTGCGCACCGGAAGAAACCGCGTTGTTGGTGCCGTTGAGCGGGCCGAACAGGCCCATGGGGGCGAGGATGATCGACCCCACCAACACCCCTAGCACAATCGCCCAGACACCGGCCTGGAATGACAGGCCGAACAGCACCGGGAAACTGCCGAGCACGGCGGTGGCAAAGGTATTGGCGCCACCGAAGATCAGGCGAAACAAGTCCCCCGGGCCGGCGGTTCGCTGGTGGTCCGGGATCTGTTCGACCCCGTTGGTTTCAATTTGCGTAAGGCTTTTATCGTTATTGTTATTCATGATCTGCTCCGATCATCAAGGCGCGCTCATCGTGTGTGAGCGTCGCCTGTTTGGCTAAGGGGGTGGCAGCCCTTCCGGCATGGCGGACAAATGTTCATGGCAGGCCAGCCATAGGCCCTGTTGTTCTTGTGCGCGGCCTTCCTGTTTGCGGAACAGGATGGTTTCGCGCTCCTGGCTAAAGTGTCGCTCCCCTTGCATGCGCAGCTCGGTGGCCACGTCATGGATGAAAATCGCCACGTCCCCTTGCAGGCTGACGAAGGCGTTGCTCGAGGTGCAATTGAGCACCTCGAAGCCATCCTCGGACCGCCAGCGATCCCACAACGCCTGGTAGGCATCGCGTGACAGCAGGGGCTGTTCGAGGGTGTAGAACACGAAACTCGCATCGCCTGTGAACGCGCCAAAGTAGGCGTCGCGGTCATTGCGGGCGAAGGCCGACACCAATTCGGCGGCGGCCTTGAGAACCTGATCTCGATCGTTCATGACCGCACCTCAGCGATGAACCACGCCAGGCAGTACGCAGAGCATCTCGTACAGCAAGTTGGCGCCCAGCAGCGAGGTGTTGCCGGTGGTGTCGTACGGCGGCGAGACTTCTACCAGATCGCAACCCACCAGGTCGAGGCCCTGGCAGCCGCGCACGATTTCGATCGCCTGGATGGTGGTCAGCCCGCCGATTTCCGGGGTGCCGGTGCCAGGGGCCCAGGCCGGGTCGATGCCGTCGATATCAAAGCTCAGGTACACCGGGCCGCCACCGACTTTCTCACGCACTTCAGCCATCAGCGGTGCCAGGGATTTGTGCCAGCACTCTTCGGCCTGGACCACGCGGAAACCCTGGTTGCGACTCCAGTTGAAATCGTCGGCGGTGTAGCCCTGGGCCCGCAGGCCGATTTGCACCACGCGGTCGCAATCGAGCAGGCCTTCTTCCACGGCGCGGCGGAAGGTGGTGCCATGGGCGATTTTCTCGCCGAACATGTGGTCGTTCACATCGGCGTGGGCGTCGATATGCACCAGGCCGACCTTGCCGTGTTTCTTGTGGATCGCCCGCAGGATCGGCAGGGTGATGGTGTGGTCGCCGCCCAGAGTCAGGGGGATGACGTTGTGTTCGAGGATCTTGTGGTAAGACTCCTCGATGATCCGCACCGCGTCCAGCAGGTTGAAGGTGTTGATCGGCACGTCGCCGATGTCGGCCACCGACAGCGAGTCGAACGGCGCGGCGCCAGTGGCCATGTTGTAGGGGCGGATCATCACGGATTCGGCGCGGATCTCCCGCGGCCCGAAACGAGTGCCGGCGCGCAGGGAGGTGCCGATGTCCAGCGGCACGCCGACGAACGCAGCGTCCAGGCCGGCAGCGGTTTGCAAATGGGGGAGTCGCATCATGGTGGCGATGCCGCCGAAGCGCGGCATTTCGTTGCCGCCCAGTGGTTGGTGAAGAATCTTGTCCACGGGTAGGGCCTCATCGTTGTTTTACTTATCAGGGGCCGATTCTGCGAAAAGCCGTTGCCGTGAAGAATCGCTGGGGGCAAATACTTAGTTCAGATTTTTCTAAACTAATGGCGGGCGGGGCGATAGACTTCGCGGCAGCACGGTCCCCCTGTTTGGATTGGGAAATAGTGGCCCCTGTGGCGAGGGGATTTATCCCCGCTGGGGCGCGAAGCGGCCCTAAAACCTGAAAGCTCGGTGTGTCAGGAAAATGGTATTGGGGCTGCTTCGCAGCCCAGCGGGGATGAATCCCCTCGCCACAAAGTTTGCATTGACTCGATTGTATGGAGCCCCCAATGGCCAACGCTTTACCCGACCTGAAACTGCTGCGCATTTTTGTCAGCGTGGTTCGGCACCAAGGGTTCGCCAATGCCCAGCACGAACTCAACCTGTCCACGTCGGCCATCAGCACCTACATGAGCCAACTGGAATCGGCCTTGGGCCTGGTGTTGTGTCATCGCGGCCGGGGTGGCTTCAGTCTGACCAGCAAGGGCGAGCTGTTCCATCAGGAAACCTTGCGCCTGCTGGGCGAGCTCGAAGGGTTCGAGCAGTACGCTGCCGCGCTTAAAGGGGAACTGCGCGGCACCTTGAACCTGGGGGTGATCGATTCCACTGTCAGCGACAAGGCCCTGCCGTTTGCCGAAGCCATTGGCGCCTACAGCCAGGAGCATCCGGCGGTGCATTTGCACCTGTCGGTCATGAGCCCTTATGAGTTGCAACTGGGCGTGCAGGATAATCGCCTGGACCTGGCCATCGGTGCGTTTTCCACGCGCATGAGCGGGCTGGTCTACATGCCGCTGTACCGTGAGCAGCACTGGTTGTACTGCAGCAACCGCCACCCGTTGTTCAACGAGCGGCGCATTCCCGAGCAGGTCATCACCCAACAGCGCATGGTCGGGCGCGGTTACTGGAGCCAGGCCGAACTGGCGCGCCACGGCTTCAAGCACAGCGCGGCGACGGTGGAGAGCATGGAGGCGCAGTTGATCCTGGTGCTGTCCGGCGCCTACGTCGGTTACCTGCCCGAGCACTACGCCCAGGCCTGGGTCGACAAGGGCGACTTGCGCGTGCTGCTGCCGGCGACCTTTGGTTATCAGGCGCCGTTTTCGATGATCGTACGCCGTGGTCGTAGCCGCGAGCCGCTGATCCAGACCTTCCGCGATTTGCTCAAAGCTCAACTGAATCAGGCCTGACCATGTCCAGAATCCATTGTCCGCGTTGCCACAGGCCGCAAAGCCATTGCCTGTGCTCGCTGATCCCCAGCCTCGACAGCCGCACCCGCGTCTTGCTGTTGCAGCATCCCAGTGAAGTGAACCATGCTTTGAATACCGCCCGGCTGGCGGCATTGGGACTCAATAATGCCGAGTTGATCGTGGGTGAGGTGTTCGAGGATTTGCCCCGGTTGCTCAATCAACCGGGGTATCAGGCGCGCTTGCTGTTTCCCAGCGACGAGGCGCAGCCGTTGCAAGCCTATGTCCTGTCCGATGAGCCGCTGCTGTTGGTCGTTCCCGATGGCACCTGGCGCAAGGCGCGCAAGTTGCTGCACCTCAATCCCTTGTTGGCGGCGCTGCCGAGGGTGACCCTGGCCGAAGGCGGGGTGTCCCGTTATCGCTTGCGCAAGGCGCCCGGGCCGGGGGCGTTGTCGACGGTGGAGGCGATTGTCCAGGCGTTGCAGACGCTGGAGGCGCCGGCGAGTTTCGAGGCGTTGTTGAGGCCGTTCGAAGCGCTGATCGAGGGGCAGATTGCGGCGATGGGGGAGGAGACTTACCAGAAGAACCATGGAGAGGTTTAGAGGCCCCTGTGGCGAGGGAGCTTGCTCCCGCTCGGCGGCGCAGCCGTCGTAAAACCTACTGGCGCGGTCTGTCTGATACAGCGAGGTGAATGGTCTTGGGGATGCTTCGCAGCCCAGCGGGAGCAAGCTCCCTCGCCACAGGGGTTAACCATGTCCCCGGACCAAACAGGCGAGTCAAATCCAGATCAGCGCTCGCGCATCGCCTCGGTCCGCGCTTTCAACACCGGCTTGAGCAGGTAATCCAGGACACTTTTCTCGCCGGTAATGATATCCACTGTCGCCACCATTCCCGGAATGATCAGCAAGGGTTTGGCATCCCCGCCCAAATGGTTTTTGTCGGTGCGCACCTGGATCAGGTAGAAGCTGTTGCCCTTGTCGTCGGTGATGGTGTCGGCGCCGATCAGTTCGAGCTTGGCGCTCAGCCCGCCGTAGATGGTGTAGTCGTAGGCGCTGAACTTGACCATGGCTTTCTGGCCCGGGTGCAGGAACGCCACGTCCTGGGGGCGGACCTTGGCTTCGATCAGCAGGTTGTCTTCCAGGGGCACGATTTCCACCATGTCGTTGCCTGGCTGCACGACGCCGCCGATGGTGTTGACCTTCAGTTGCTTGATCACCCCATGCACGGGCGAGACCACCGTAGTGCGTGTCACGCGGTCGTCGATGGCGATGCTCGATGCGGTGATTTTCGACAGTTCGGTGCGTTTCTCGTTGAGGTCCTTGGCTGCTTCGGAGCGAAAGGTCTGTTCCGATTCGTCGATCTTGCTCTTGATCTCGTTGATCGCCGATTCGGCTCGGGGAATGGCCAGGGTGGTGGCGTTGAGCGAGCCGCGGATTTCCACCGCGCTGCGTTTGAGCCGCAGGATCTCCACCGGTGATACCGCCCCGGTGCGCACCAGCGGGGCGGACATGTTCATTTCTTCTTGCAGCAAGGCCAGGGCCGAGCTGAACTGGCCTTGCTTGGAGCGAAACTCCGCCAGCTCCTGGGTCTTCTGCCGCAGCTGTTCGGTCAGGGTCCGTTGTTCACTGGCCAGGCGCCGCTGGCGTTGTTCGTACAGTGAGCGCTCGTCCTCGGCCACTTGCGGGGCCTTGGCGATCACCTCGGCCGAAAGATTGAACGGCCGGCCCTCGGCCTCGGCCGACAGACGCTCGACCTGGGCGGTCAAGGCATAGCGGTCGGCTTCGCTCTCGCCCTTGTTCGACTGATATCGGGTGTCATCCAGGCGCAGCAGGGTGTCGCCCTTGTTCACCATCTGGCCTTCACGGACGAAAATCTCGGTGACGATGCCGCCCTCCAGGTTCTGGATCACCTGGATCTTGCTCGACGGAATCGCCTTGCCTTCACCGGTGGTGACTTCCTGCAACACCGCCAACTTCGCCCAGACCAACCCGGTGACGATCAACCCGGCGGCCAGCCACACGGTGACCCGCGAGCGCCGGGGCGAATCCTGCAGCGTGGCGCCGGCGGTTTCCGGCATGAACTCGCTTTCGGCGCTTTTGCTGAAACTGCCGAAGTAGCTTCGAGCGGTTGAATCCGGTGTTTGGGCTGACATGGAGCGGTACCCGTCGGTTAAGTGAAGTGGAGCCGGTCGCTGCTTTTTAGAAAAGAGCGGGTGCTGCTTTTAGAAGAGAGCTGGGCGCTGCTTTTTGTGGCGAGGGAGCTTGCTCCCGCTCGGCGGCGAAGCCGTCGTAAAACCTGTCGAGGCGGTCCGTCTGACACAATCGGGTGAATGGCTTGGGGGCTGCTTCGCAGCCCAGCGGGAGCAAGCTCCCTCGCCACAGGTGTTGTGGGGGCTGTTAAACCGCCGCCGTCCCCACCCGTCCCTTGCGCAACGCATCGATGACTGCTTCCTTCGGTCCATCCGCCACGATCCGTCCGTTGTCCAACACCACCAAGCGGTCCACCAGGCTCAGCATCGAGGTGCGGTGGGTGACCAGCAGCACGGTCTTGCCCTGTACATGGGTGTGGAGT
This sequence comes from Pseudomonas sp. NFACC05-1, assembly GCF_900100135.1. Classification (NCBI taxonomy): domain Bacteria; kingdom Pseudomonadati; phylum Pseudomonadota; class Gammaproteobacteria; order Pseudomonadales; family Pseudomonadaceae; genus Pseudomonas; species Pseudomonas sp. NFACC05-1. Next base: position 192,903 of record NZ_FMTR01000011.1, read on the forward strand.
TTTTGCCGCAGGACGTCTTCGCTGCTGTTGTCCATGGCGCTGGTGGGTTCGTCCAGCAGCAGGATCGGCGGGTCGAGCAGCAAGGCCCGGGCCAGCAGCACGGCTTGGCGCTGACCACCGGAAAGCAACTGCCCGCGCTCGCCCACCGGGCGGTCGAAACCTTGGGGATGTTGGCGCGCCAGTTCGGTGACACCGGTCAGCTCCGCCACTTCCAACATGCGCGCGTCGCTGATGTAACGGGCGCCCAAGGTGAGATTGTCCCGCAGGCTACCGGCCAGCAGCGGCAGGTCATGGGCAACGTAGCCGATCTGTTGGCGCAGGTCGGCGACGTCCAGTTGCCGCAGGTCCAGGCCGTCGAGCAGCAACTGGCCTTCCTCCGGCGCATAGAACCCCATCACCAGGCGCGCCAGGGTGCTCTTGCCCGAGCCACTGCGGCCGATGATCCCGACCCGTTCGCCGGGCTTGAGGCTGAAGCTGATGTTCGCCAGTGCTGGGCTGCTCTGGCCGTTGTAGTGGAAGGTCACGCCGCTGACGTCCAGCGCGCCCTGCAACTGGGTGCGATCCAGCGGCCGTTGTTTGGCATCGCGTTCCTGGGGCAGCGCCATCAGGGCATCGGTGCTGCGCATGGTGAGCTGGGCTTGCTGGTAACGGGTGATCAGCCCGGCGATCTGCCCGAGCGGGGCGAGCACCCGGCTGCCGAGCATGTAGGTCGCCACCAGCGCGCCGACGCTGAGGTTGCCGGCGATGATGCTGTAGACCCCGGCGACGATGGTCGCCATGCCGGCCAGTTGTTGCAGGAACAACGTGCCGTTGGTCGCCAGAGCCGAGAGGTTGCGCGCGTGGCTGTCCAGGCGGGTGAGGGCGCCGTGGGTGCTTTCCCACTGATGCTGGCGCTCGCTCTCGGCGCTGCAGGCCTTGAGGGTTTCCAGGCCGCCGAGGGTTTCGATCAGCAGAGCCTGGCGCTGGGCGCCGAGGGCCAGGCTTTTTTGCACGGTGTCGCGCAGGCGCACCTGGATGATCATCGCGAAGACAATGGTGATTGGAAACGCCACCACTGGAATCACCACCAGCCAGCCGCCCAACAGGCCGATCACCACCAGCATCAGCAGGGCGAAGGGCAGGTCGATCAGGCTGGTGAGGGTCACCGCCGTGAGGAATTCGCGCAGGCCCTGGAAGTCGTGGATGCTCTGGGCGAAGCCGCCGATGGTCACGGGCTTGGCCTTCATCGCCATGCCGGTGATGCGCTCGAACAGGGTGGCGGAGAGAATCACGTCGGTTTTCTTGCCGGCGGTGTCCAGCAGATGGGCGCGCACCACCCGCAACACCAGTTCGAAACCGGTGCCGATCAACAGCCCCACGGCCAGCACCCACAAGGTCGACGTGGCCTGGTTCGGCACCACGCGGTCGTAGGTCTGCATGACGAACAGCGGCACCATCAGGCCTAGCAGGTTGATCAGGAAACTCGCCAGGATCGCGTCGCTGTACAGCCAGCGCGACAGTTTCAAGGTGTCGCGAAACCACGCCTCGACCCGCGGCACCAGGGGCGCGCGCAGGTCTTCGAGTTCATGGCGCGGCCGGGCGAATAGCGCCTGGCCACTGTAGTCGAGGGTCAATTCCTCGCGGCTGACCCACTGCTCGCCACCATCGGCTTCGCTGGGCAGGATCAGTGCCTTGCCATCCTCGCCCCAGCGCCGCAAGACCGCACAGCGGCCCCCCGCCAGGATCAGCATCACTGGCAGGTTCAGGGGGGAGATGTCCGCCAGCTCACGACGCAACAGCCGCGCCTGCAAGCTTGCCCGGGCTGCTGCGCGGGGCAGCAGGTCCAGGCTCAAGCGTTGGTGCGCCATAGGGAGCCCGGCGCTGAGGCTGGCGCGGCTGACCGTCGCGCCATGGAGTTTGCAGAGGATCAACAGACCGTCCAGCAAGGGATCATCGAAATTCAGGCGCGGATCAGCGCCAAGGGTTGCGGGTTCCATGCTGGTCACAGTGTTCGCTCCCATTTTTTTTGGAGGGGGCTACTTCAGTTCCGGCAGCCGAGCCTGGTTCTTGACTTCGGTCTGCGCGACCGTATCGGCCGGCAGCACGATCCGTTGTTTGTGCAACAGCAGGCCCATGTTCGCCAGCACCCGGTACATCGAGTATTCCTCGGTGTAACGCACTTCGGTGTAGCGGCGGTTGGCGTTGTACAGCTCGTTTTCGCTGTCGAGCAGGTCGAGCAGGGTGCGCTGGCCGAGACCGAACTGATCCTGGTATGCGGCGCGCACACGGGCGGTGGTGTCGGCGTACTCGCGGGCGGTGGGGGTCTGTTTGCGGGCGTTGAGCATCGCGTTCCAGGCCAGGCGCGTATCTTCGTTGAGCTGGCGCAAGGCGTTGTTGCGGATGTCCATGGCCTGGTTGATCTGGTGGGCGTTGGACGCCAACCGCGCCTTGTCGCTGCCACCGCGGAACAGGTTGTAGTTCATCACCACGCCGACCCGCCAGTTGTTGTCGTGGCCTTCTTCGCCGCCGAGGTTGTTGTTGGCGCCCACCGCCGCCTCGGCGTCGAAGCGTGGATAGAACGGCGACTTCGCCACTTCGTACTGGCTTTCGGCGGACTGTATGTCGGCCTGGGCCGATTTCAGGTAGGGGTTGTTATCCACCATGCTTTGCTGGGCTTCGCGCAGGTCGGCGGGGATTTCGCCTTTGGTCGAGGGCGGTGTCTCCAGCTCATCGGGCATGCGTCCGACCACGCTGTAGAAGTTGGCCTCGGCGTCGGCCAAGTCGACCTGGGCGGTGTCGTAGTTGTTTTCCGCCAGGGCCCGACGGGCATTGGACTGGTCGGAGTCGGCCGTACTGCCCACCCCACGCTCGGTGCGCAGGCCGATTTGGTCGTTGACCCGCAGGTGCGCCTGCAGGTTGTTCTTGGCCAGGGTCACCAGCTCGCGGCGCTTGAGCACTTCCAGGTAGACCTCGATGGTGCGTAGCGCCAGATCCTGGGCGGTGCCCTGGGCGTAATAGGCCCGGGAGTTGACCACGCCCTGGGTGCGGTCCACTTCATTGGCAGTGTTGAACCCGTCGAAGATCATCTGCCGCAGGCGCAGCTCCGATTGGGTATAGGTGAGGATGTTGGTGTGGTGGTTGCCCAAGGCCCGGGTGTTGGTGTTGTCGCTATAGCCACGACCGTAACCGGCATTCAAATCCACCGATGGGAAAAAGCCCCCTCGGGCGACCTTGACGTCTTCATTGGCCGACAGACGGCTGTCCACCCGTTGTGCCAGCTCTGGGTGAGTGGCAATGGTGCTCTGGATCGCCTCGGTCAAGGACATTGCCTGCGCCTGAGAAGAGCAGGCCATGGCCAGTAAAACCGCGCTGCAGAGGGGGGTTAGAACGCGCATGGGGTGCATCTCCTGAGGTCTGTAGTGCTTCGCTTGTCGCCAAAATATTGACGTATTAAAGATCAAAACCGTTTCAACCTTGTAACAACACAGCTAAGAACATCCTGAGCAAAACCTAAGAAGAATTTCTCATAAGGCTTATTCCGAAAAAAACTTATGAGCTTGAAAAAAACCGGCACATTGTTCAGAGCGAAAGCCTTTTAGTTTGCGGGTTGCGACGGCTTTTAGGCGTCAATAAAAGTTCCATGCAAATTTTTAAACGATGTGAAGAAGTGTCGAAAGAGCGATCTGTGAAGTGGTTTTTGGTGACGGTTTTTTGTCGTTTTGGCGAATTGCCAGCACCTTCTGCTTTCACGAAAGCTGGCAGATTTTCCAGCTTTCTGGATTGCCAAACCTGAGGACGGATTCTTCACCCAGACACGTGCCGATTGCGGTCGGCAACGGAGGAAATGCACATGGCAGCGCTCATCGGAATCGTCAGCAAAATAGTCGGGCAAGTATTCGCAGAAGCGGCCGGTGGCCTGCGGCGGCCTCTGGTCGAAGGCGATCGGCTTTATGCCGGCGAACACCTGGTCACCGGTGCCGAAGGGGCGGTGGCTGTTCGTATGCAGAACGGCCAGACGTTGACCCTGGGCCGCGAAAGCAACCTGACCCTGACTCCGCAGTTGCTCGCCAACCATGCGCCGCATGTCGACACGCCTGACGCGGCGACACCGAGTAACGCGCAACTGACCGATGTGCAAAAGCTGCAGCAAGCCATCGCCGCCGGTGCCGACCCGACCCAGACCGGTGAAGCCACGGCCGCCGGCCCCGAGGGTGGCAACCCGGGGGGCGTGGGCGGTGGGCACAGTTTTGTGCTGCTGGAAGAAGTTGGCGGGGAGGTCGATCCGCAGATCGGTTTTCCGACGGCCGGGTTCAACGGGATTCCCGAGTTTCCACAACTGCGCCTGGCCGGTGATCCGGACAACACGGGCGACGATGCAACTGTGCCGCCGGTGACACCGGATAACCCGGTGACCCTCGACGGGGTCAATGTCGAGGGCGGCGAACTGACCACCAACGAGGCCAATCTGGCCGATGGTTCGGCCAGCAATCCGGGGGCGTTGGTGCAAAGCGGCACCTTCACGGTTTCCGCGCCTGACGGGCTGAGCAGCCTGAGCATCGGCGGCATCAACGTGATCACAGGCGGCGTGCCCACGGGTTTCCCGCAAACCATCACGTCGGCGCTGGGCAACACGTTGACCATCACCGGCTATAACCCGGCCACAGGAGTGGTCAGTTACACCTACACCCTGACGGACAATGAAACCCATCCTGCCGGCGGTGGGGCCAACAACATTACCGAGCAGTTCCCGGTAGTGGCCGTCGACACCGACGGCGACACGGCCACCGGCACCCTGGACGTCAACATCACCGATGACGTACCCCAGGCGATCGACGACAGCCACGCCAACACGGCGTCGGAAACCCTGGTGACCCTCACCGGCAACGTATTGCCCAACGACCATCAGGGCGCCGACCGGATCCCCACCGGTCCCGACAGCGGGCCGATCATCGGCGGCACGTTCACCGGCACCTACGGCACCCTGGTGCTCAACCCCAACGGCACGTACACCTACACCCTGAACCCCAGCGACCCGCAATTCGTCGCGTTGCACGGTGGGGGCAGCGGCACTGAGACGTTCACTTACACGCTGACCGACGCCGACGGCGACACCAGCACCGCGAACCTGGTGCTGCAAGTGCACAACAACGACGACCCTGTGGTGTTGGTGGGCCTTGATGCCGAGGGTGGTGAGCTATCGCTGCAGGAAAAAAATCTCAGCGACGGTAGCAGTCCGGATGCATCGGCGCTGACTCAAAGCGGCACCTTTACCGTGACCGCGCTGGACGGTGTGCAGACCTTGAGTGTGGGCGGCATCAATGTGGTTATCGGCGGCGTGGCGGCGGGTTTCCCACAATCGATTACCACTGCGTTGGGCAACACGCTGACCATCACCGGCTACAACGCCAGCACGGGCGTGGTCAGCTACAGCTACACCTTGCTGGACAATGAAGCCCATCCAAACGCCAACGGCGCCAACAGCGTTAGCGAGCAATTCGCCGTAGTGGTCACCGACGATAACGGCACCACGGCCAACGGCAACCTGGACGTGAACATCGTCGACGACTTGCCCAAGGCCGTGGACGACAGCAACGCCAGTACGGCCTCGGAAACCCTGGTCACCCTGACCGGCAACGT
>NZ_FMTR01000001.1:0-148808 GCF_900100135.1 Pseudomonas sp. NFACC05-1
GCGAGGGAGCTTGCTCCCGCTGGGCTGCGCAGCAGCCCCCTCTCAAGCTCACTCAATCAACCTGATCCACCGCGTCGCCGGGTTTTAGGGCCGCTTCGCGCCCCAGCGGGAGCAAGCTCCCTCGCCACGGGGATTGGGCATGGCGCGGGCTAAGGGAATGCCTCGGATCGGTGTCAGTTTCAAGAGCAAATCGGTTGGTCGACCGGGATGCTTTTGTGGCGAGGGAGCTTGCTCCCGCTGGGCTGCGCAGCAGCCCCAAAGCGGCGGCTTATGCAAAATGATGTGCGGGCTTTCAGATTTTTGGGAGCGCTTCGCACTCCCGCGGGAGCAAGCTCCCTCGCCACAGGGTTTTGTGTCAGGGCTGGCTGGCCTTCGGTAGCTCAATCAGGAACCGCGTCCAGCCATCGGTCGATTCACAGCGGATCTGCCCGCCATGGGCGCGGATAATTGAGCGGGTGATGGCCAGTCCGAGCCCCGCGTGTTCGCTGCTGCCCTCCTGGCGAGCCGGGTCGGCGCGGTAGAAGCGGTCGAACAGGCGCGGCAGCAAGTCCGCTGCAATTCCTTCGCCACTGTTCTCCACACTGACGCTCATCCCTTGAGTCGCATCGACAATCTGCACCCGCACTTCGCCGTCAGCGGGGGTGAAGCGCAGGGCGTTGTCCAGCAGGTTGGAGAGCGCCCGGCGCAACATGTTGCGGTCACCCTCTATGCGGCCATCGCCCTCGCGGCTCAGGCGGACGTTGGTGTCTTCGGCCAGCGGCGCGAAGAAGTCCAGCAGCACGTCCACTTCCTCGGCCAATTGCAGCGGTTCGCGATTGAGCGCCAGCAAGCCGTGGTCGGCCTTGGCCAGGTACAGCATGTCGTTGACCAGTTGCGCCATCCATTGCAGTTCTTCGAGATTGCTGTGCAACGCCTCGCGGTAATCCTCCAGGGGGCGTTCGCGGGTGAGGGTGACCTGGGTGTGGGTCAGCAGGTTCGACAGCGGCGTGCGTAATTCATGGGCGATGTCGGCAGAGAACGCTGAGAGCCGCTGAAACGCATCGTCGAGGCGTCCGAGCATGGCGTTGATGCTGTGGGCCAATTCCGCCAGTTCGGCGGGCATTTGCTCTTCGGGCAGCCGGGCGTTGAGTGAGCGGGCCGAGACACTACCGGCAATGGCGCCCATGCGTCGCAAGGGGCGCAAGGCCCGCCGGGCGGCCCAGGCGCCGAGCAGGGCGGTGGCCAGGGCCGAGAGCCCGACGGTCAGCCAGATCAGGCGCTGCATGCGTTGCAGGAAGTGCTGGTGGTGGGTGATGTCCAGCAACAGGGTCAGTTGCGGCGAATCGGCTCGATTGGGGTGCAAGGGCGCGTTCAACACTCGGTAATCGTTGTCGGCATCGCTGAGGGTCGACAGGCCGGGTTGCTCCGGCAACTGGGCCGGAATCCGGATCGAACTGTCGTACCAGCGCACACCGTCGCTGCCCTTGATGCGCAGCGCCAGGTCGGCCTGACGGCTCAATTCATCTTCCAGGCGGCGCTGGGTCTGCTCGGCGTCAAGGTCTTGCAGGGCCCGGCGCAGACCGATCAGCTTGCCTTCGAGCAGTTGCTGGTCCAGCTCGATGAAATGCGCCTCGCTGCCGCGGCTGAACAACACCCCGGCAAACAACGACACCACCGCGGTGCAGGCGGCGAACAGCAGGGCCAGGCGACTGCTCAGCGACCACCGACCCCTCACAGGCTGCGCTCTTCAAGCACATAGCCCATGCCCCGCACGGTATGGATGAGTTTGCTGGGGAAGTCATCGTCAATCTTGATTCGCAGGCGTCGTATCGCGACTTCGATGACGTTGGTGTCGCTGTCGAAATTCATGTCCCAGACTTGGGACGCGATCAGCGATTTGGGCAGCACTTCGCCCTGGCGGCGCAGAAGCATTTCCAGCAAGGCGAATTCCTTGGCGGTGAGGTCGATGCGTCGGCCGCTGCGTTCGACGCGACGGCGAATCAGGTCCAGGCGCAAGTCGGCCAGTTGCAGGCTGGTTTCCTGTTGCGTCGAACTGCCTCGACGCAACAGGCTGCGCACCCGTGCCAGCAACTCGGAAAAGGCAAAGGGCTTGACCAGGTAATCATCGGCGCCCAGCTCCAGGCCGTGTACGCGATCCTGTATCGCATCCCGCGCGGTGAGAAACAGCACCGGTGTATCCAGCCCGGCGCCACGGACGGCTTGCAGGATCTGCCAGCCATCGCGGCCGGGCAACATCACGTCGAGGATCAGCAGGGCGTATTCACCGCTCAAGGCCAGTTGCTGGCCGGTGATGCCATCGGCCACCAGGTCGGCGTTGAACCCGGCTTCGCCCAGGCCTTGGCGCAGGTATTGGCCGGTTTTGGTTTGGTCTTCGACGATCAGCAGTTTCATGGGCAGCTCAGGGCATGGTTTTAACGTGGGCGTTATACCGCAGCGGCCAGCGCCGTGGCACAACCTGACAGAGTTGTAATGCAACTGTCAGTCAATTGGCAGCCGCACCGATCTAGAGTCTTGGACAAGTTGAACCTTACCTTGTCGGAGTATGAATATGTTGATGGTAAACCGTCTGATCCTGGCCGCCTCTGCGTGGGTATTGAGTACCTCGTTGTGGGCGTCTCCTGGTGCGCACTTTGATTTCGGCCAGCCCGCACCGGCGGCCAAGGCCAGTCGCACCATCGAGGTGGTGATGGGCGACATGTCGTTCAATCCTGGCACGCTGGATATCAAGGCAGGCGAGACGGTGCGGTTTGTACTCATCAATAAAGGCCAGTTGTTGCACGAATTCAACCTCGGTAACGCCGCGATGCATGCCCAGCACCAGCAGGAAATGCTCAAGATGCAACAGAGCGGCATGTTGACGCCGACCGGGATGAAGCCGGGAATGGACCATGCCTCGATGAATCCGGCCTCGATGGAGCACGGTGGTAAAGACGGCATGATGCGCCACGACGACGCTAACAGCGTGCTGGTTGAGCCGGGTAAGTCCGCCGAGCTGACCTGGGCTTTCGATAAGGCTACCCGGCTGGAATTTGCCTGCAATGTCCCCGGTCATTACCAGGCGGGGATGAAGGGCGACCTGACAGTCAGTCAGTAAGCACTCAAAGGCTGCGGCAAAGGCTGATAGAATCGGCTGATTCTTCAGTCAGGTTTCCGTCATGCATCCCGCAGCCGAACATTCGCCGCTGGGCAAATCCAGCGAATACATCGCCACGTACACGCCGTCACTGCTGTTCCCGATCCCGCGCACGGCGAAATGGGCGGAATTGGGCCTGACGGCCGAGACCTTGCCGTACAAGGGCGTGGATTTCTGGAACTGCTTCGAGCTGTCGTGGCTGCTGCCGTCCGGCAAGCCGGTGGTGGCCATCGGTGAATTCGCGATCCCGGCGGATTCGCCGAATATCATCGAGTCCAAATCCTTCAAGTTGTACCTCAACTCCTTGAACCAGACCCCGTTTGCCGATACCGCGAGCCTGGAAGCGACCCTGCGCCAGGACCTGTCGGCGGCTGCCGGTAAAGCAGTGGGTGTGCGGATCCGCAGCCTCAAGGATGTGGAGCGTGAAGGTATCGTGGCATTGCCCGGTACGTGCATCGACGATTTGGACATCAGCGTCGACTCCTACGCGCACCCGCGCCCGGAACTGCTGCGTTGCGATGCCTCGCGCATCGTCGAGCAAAGCCTGCACAGCCATCTGCTCAAGTCCAACTGCCCGGTGACCAGTCAGCCAGACTGGGGCAGCGTGGCGGTGGAATATCGCGGTGCGGCCCTGGATCCCGCCAGCCTGCTGGCCTACATCGTCAGCTTCCGCCAGCATTCGGATTTCCATGAGCAGTGCGTGGAACGGATCTTTCTCGACCTGCAGCGCTTGCTCAAGCCGGAGAAATTGACGGTGTACGCGCGGTATGTGCGTCGGGGCGGGCTGGATATCAACCCGTATCGCAGTACTGAAGACGTTCAACTGCCGAACCACCGCCTGGTCCGCCAATGAAGCTATAAATGTGGGAGCTTGCTCGCTCCCACAATGGATTGCATTAAAAAGCCCCGCTCTTGATAGCAGGGCTTTTTGCATTTAAAGGGTTTAGATCCCCATATTGCCCAAAGCTTGCACAATGTTGCGCAAGGTCCCGGCAAGGGTGGGGTGTTCCACCTCGAAGCGCTCGACAGCCAGGTTTACATTGTCGGCGAGGTTGTTGTCCGGCGCTTTGGTTTCCAACTCAAGCTCAAGTTCGATCTTTTGCATCAGCGCGTGCAGGTCATCGCGCTCGACTTCGGAAAGTGGTGGATTCTGTTCCAATTGCTCGCGCAGTTTGTTGAGCTGTTCTTGCAATTCGCGGGCAGGCATTGGCGTACTCCCTTTATTGATAGGCACTGCCATGGACCGCGACGCTGGGTCAAAAGTCCATGGCCTAAGAGTAATCTACCGTCGCGCTGCCTGCATGATCCCGGTCATGGCTTCTCACCTTTGAGTCGGCGCAGGCTGATGTCGGCCAGGCACGTGTCGAGTTCACCCAAGTGATCGATCACCGAATGCACGCCCAGGCCAAATAATTGCACGGTGGCCTTGGCGCGCTTGGTTTCCCGTTGCTGTTGGCTCAGTGCCTGCCATTCGATGGGTGCCAGGCCGCACAGCGAGCCGCAGGACGCCAATCCGATGGTCCATAAACCGGCGTTGAGCCCTGACTGCAACAACCGGGGTTCGCCACTGACCAACACGCAACCGTCCAGTTGCTGGACGTTCAGCGCCATCAAGGCTTGCCAACAGGCATGAGGCGCCGGCCAAGGATTAATTGTTGCTGGAAGTTGCGGCGGTTTGATCCACGTCGGCAATGAAGCCGCCAGGGCATGACTGGTGGCCGGTGGCAGTTCATCGAGCCAGGCGCAAGGAATTCCCTGGTCCTGCAGGTGATGCAAACTCTCAAGTGCGCCAGGCGTCGGCTGTGCATGCTCGACCGGTGCTGCCCCAGGCTGGCGAATGCGCGCCCCGAAATCCACCAGGCATCCACTCAGGCCAAACAGTACGGCGGTCAGGCTGGGGACGGGGAGGGGCAGGGCTTCGGCGCGGGCCATGGGAACATCCTTGAAATAACCAGCAGCCTAACGGCCCTCCATGACAGTCCCGTGACAGCGAAATGAAGGCAGCAGATGACAGAAGGGTCCTAGAATCAGCTTCTTTTTTTGAATGCTGCCAGTAGGACTTTTCCGCCTTATACTAGCCACCTTACCGCCTGGGCTCGGCGCCCTTGCCTGATTAATCCAAGGAGTTTTCCCCTATGCGCTGGAGCCATCGTCTAGCTCAGCTGTGTTTGTCTGCCAGCGTCGTGCTGGTTCCGTTCGCTGCCCAGGCCGCCACGGAAGAAGATCCTTGGGAAAGCATCAACCGTCCGATCTTTACCTTCAACGACACCATTGATACCTACGCGCTCAAGCCACTGGCTCAGGGTTATCAATATGTGACGCCGCAGTTCCTCGAAGACGGCATCCACAACATGTTCCGCAACATCGGTGACGTGGGCAACCTGGCCAACAACGTGCTGCAGGCCAAGCCGGCCGCTGCCGGGGTCGACACCGCCCGGTTGATCTTCAACACCACCTTCGGCCTGCTGGGCTTCTTTGATGTGGGCACCCAGATGGGCCTGCAGCGCAGCGATGAAGATTTTGGCCAGACCCTGGGCTACTGGGGCCTGGGTAGCGGGCCATATGTCATGCTGCCGCTGCTGGGGCCAAGTACCCTGCGTGACGCGCCGGCCAAGCTGGTCGATGACTACACCGCCCCGTATCGTTATATCGATAACGTCTCGGTGCGTAACTCTATTCGAGGCCTGAACGTCGTCGACACCCGCGCCAGCCTGTTGTCGGCCGAGAAGATGGTGAGCGGCGACAAGTATGTCTTCATCCGCAACGCCTACTTGCAAAACCGCGAATTCAAGGTCAAGGATGGCCAGGTCGAAGACGATTTTTAATTCCGACCTGTAAAACCACGAAGGCGGCCAAAAAGGCCGCCTCTGTGCTTTGGCGTCGTGTTTGAGCGGGTTTGATCCTTCCATTGAGTTACGCTTCGCTCGGTTCTTATAACTCTCTGTACTTTGACAAATAAAGACGGCAAGCGGCTATCTGCCTGAGCTTGAAACGCCCCGCGGATGGGAGTACCGTCTGCGCCTTAGAAGGGCACCTCTGGTGTAGTTGTGTGTAGGGCAATGGCCTGAAACCGGTACGACAGAGAGGCTAGAAAGCGAATCCAGTAGTGCGTGCAAGGCCAGACGGCCCAGCCCGCTACGCCAACCTAATTCTGGCGCCGTTTGCCCACATGCCAAAAACCAGTGCCACGCTGCTGATAATCGATGATGACGAAGTGGTGCGAGCCAGTCTCGCAGCCTACTTGGAAGACAGTGGTTTCAGCGTCCTGCAGGCCAGCAATGGCCAACAGGGTCTTCAGGTATTCGAGCAAGACAAGCCCGACCTGGTCATCTGCGACCTGCGCATGCCGCAGATGGGCGGACTCGAACTCATTCGCCAGGTCACCGAGATTTCCTCGCAGACCCCGGTGATCGTGGTTTCGGGCGCAGGCGTGATGAACGACGCGGTCGAGGCGTTGCGCCTGGGCGCGGCGGATTACCTGATCAAGCCCCTTGAAGACCTTGCGGTGCTCGAGCACTCGGTGCGCCGGGCCTTGGACCGCTCGCGCCTGTTGGTGGAAAACCAGCGCTACCGCGAGAAGCTGGAAACCGCCAACCGTGAGCTGGAAGCCAGCCTGAACCTGTTGCAGGAAGACCAGAACGCTGGGCGCCAGGTGCAGATGAACATGCTGCCGGTCAGCCCCTGGACCGTCGACGATTTCCGTTTTGCCCACCAGATCATCCCGTCGTTGTACCTGTCGGGCGATTTCGTGGACTATTTTCGGGTCGACGAGCGGCGTGTAGCGTTCTATCTGGCGGACGTTTCCGGCCATGGTGCTTCTTCGGCATTCGTCACGGTGCTGTTGAAGTTCATGACCACGCGCCTGTTGTTCGAGTCCAAGCGTAATGGCACTCTGCCAGAATTCAAGCCTTCTGAGGTCCTTGGGCATATCAACCGAGGCCTGATCAGTTGTAAGCTGGGCAAACACGTCACAATGGTCGGTGGAGTCATCGACGAGGAGACTGGTTTGTTGACCTATAGCATCGGCGGCCACCTGCCTTTGCCTGTGTTGTATACACCAGACAGTGTGCGTTACCTGGAAGGGCGTGGTTTGCCGGTAGGCCTGTTCAACGAGGCCACCTACGAAGACCACGTACTGGAATTGCCGCCGACATTCAGCCTGACGCTGATGTCTGATGGCATTTTGGACCTTTTGACAGAACCTACACTCAAAGAGAAAGAAGCGGCCTTGCCTGAACGGGTGAGTGCAGCGGGCGGCAGCCTGGAAGGCTTGCGTCAAGTGTTTGGATTAGCCACGCTCGGGGAGATGCCGGATGATATCGCCCTGTTAGTGTTGAGCAGGAACCTTTGATGAGTACCGGTAGAATCCAGTTCGCCGAGCAGGACGGCACCTTTGTCCTGAAGTTTGTCGGTGAAGTGCGCCTGACCCTGTGTTCGGCGCTGGATGCGACTATTGAGCGGATCTTCACTTCGTTGAATTTCAACGCCATCGTGATCGACCTGACCGAAACCCGCAGCATCGACAGCACCACATTGGGCCTGCTGGCCAAACTGTCGATCCTGTCGCGGCAGAAGGTCGGCCTGCTGCCGACTGTCGTCACCACCCACAACGACATTACCCGTCTACTGCAATCGATGGGCTTCGACCAGGTGTTCAACATCGTGGGCGACCCTGTGCCGTGCCCGGAATGCCTGGACGACCTGCCTGACCAGGACCAGTCCGAAGAAGAAGTGCGGATCAAGGTGCTCGAAGCCCACAAGATCCTGATGGGGCTCAACGATTCCAATCGTGAAGCCTTCCATGACCTGGTGAATGCGCTGGAAGGGCCTTGACCCCTGGGTTTTGCTTAGGCTGACCGGCCTCATCGTCGGAACGCCGCCCGGAGCAAGCTCGCTCCCTCATTGGAATGCAGTCACCTGGCTTGCTCGCGATAACGTTTATCGATCCGCCATTCCCCTCAGGCCAAGCCACATAAAAAAGGGCGAACCCACCAAGGTTCGCCCTTTTTGCATGCCTTTGTGAATCAGCTCAAAGCTTGGCTTGCAGCAACGCCTCCAGCTTCTCCTGGTCCCGGGCAAACTGACGAATACCTTCTGCCAGTTTCTCGGTCGCCATGGCGTCCTCGTTGGACAACCAGCGGAACTGCGCTTCATTGAGGATCAAGCGCGCTTCCCCGGCTTGCCCTGGCGCCAGCTTGCGCTCCAGCTTGCCTTCGTCGGCGGCGAGTTTTTCCAGCAGGTCCGGGCTGACGGTCAGGCGGTCGCAGCCGGCCAGTTGCTCGATCTGGTTGAGGTTGCGGAAGCTCGCGCCCATGACCACGGTCTTGTAGTCATTGGCCTTGTAGTAGTTGTAGATGCGCGTCACCGACTGCACGCCTGGATCATCAGCGCCGGTGTAGTCGTTGCCATTGGCTTTCTTGTACCAGTCGTAGATACGGCCCACGAACGGCGAAATCAGGAACACCCCGGCATCGGCGCAGGCGGCGGCCTGGGCGAAGGAGAACAGCAGGGTCAGGTTGCACTGGATGCCTTCACGCTCCAGCTGCTCGGCGGCGCGAATACCTTCCCAGGTGGAAGCGATCTTGATCAGCACGCGCTCGCGGCCAATGCCGGCCTTTTCGTACAGATCGATCAGGCGATGCGCACGCTTCAACATGGCCTCGGTGTCGAACGACAGGCGCGCGTCCACTTCAGTGGAAATACGCCCCGGGATCACTTTCAGGATTTCTTGCCCAACCGCCACGGCAAAACGGTCGCTGGCCAGGCCCACATCGCCCTTGCAGTCCGCCACGCAGGCGTTCAGTTGCTCGGCATAACCTTGAATGGCCGACGCCTTGAGCAGCAGGGAAGGGTTGGTGGTGGCGTCCACGGGCTTGACGCGGGCGATGGCCTCGAAGTCGCCGGTGTCGGCCACGACGGTGGTGAACTGTTTGAGTTGTTCCAGCTTGGAAGTCATGAGCGTGCTCTGTCCTATGGGTCCGTTGACATTACCCGAGGGCTGGCAGCCACTCAAGGGCGTGAAGGGGTATCGACGGGCCCCAGCGGCAACAACCTGAAAACGGCTGTTTGAAAGGCCGGGGCGGTATCGGTAGATACGATGCCAAAACAGCGCGCAGGTTCAAAGCAAGTGACGGTTAACGCCCTTCCAGCAGTTGCCCCGCCTGATCGAGCAACGCCAGCGGATCCTTGGTCTTGTGGATATCCACCGACAACAACTGCCGAAACCGCCGCGCCCCTGGAAAACCGGTACCCAGCCCGAGCACATGACGGGTGATGTGATGCATTGCGCCACCGGCGGCCAAATGATCGGCGATATAAGGCCGCAACTGCGCCAGCGCCTCGGCCCGGCTGATGATCGGCGCGGTGCTGCCGAACAGCTGTTGATCCACCTCTGCCAGTAGGTACGGGTTGTGATACGCCTCGCGCCCCAGCATCACACCGTCAAACGTCTGCAAATGCTCGTGGCAGGCCTCCAGCGTCTTGATCCCACCATTGAGCACAATCTCCAACTCCGGAAAATCCGCCTTCAACCGCGCGGCCACGTCATAACGCAGCGGCGGGATGTCGCGATTCTCCTTCGGCGACAGCCCCTCCAGAATCGCAATCCGCGCATGCACGGTGAAACTCGTGCACCCGGCCTCGCGCACCGTCCCGACAAACTCACACAACTGCTCGTAACTGTCCCGCCCATTGATCCCGATGCGATGCTTGACGGTCACCGGAGTCGACACCGCATCGCGCATGGCTTTCACACAGTCAGCCACCAAATCCGGATGCCCCATCAGGCACGCGCCGATCATATTGTTCTGCACCCGATCGCTGGGGCAGCCGACGTTAAGGTTCACCTCGTCGTAACCGTGCTCCTGGGCCATACGGGCGCAGGCAGCCAGGTCGGCCGGCACGCTGCCGCCCAGTTGCAGGGCCAGGGGGTGTTCGGATGGGTGATGGCGCAGGAAGCGTTCGTGGTCGCCGTTGAGCAAGGCGCCGGTGGTGACCATTTCGGTGTAGAGCAGGGCGTGTTTGGAGAGGATGCGTAGGAAGAAACGGCAGTGGGCGTCGGTCCAATCCATCATCGGGGCGACGGAGAAGCGGCGGGAGAGTGGTGCAGTTTGTAGGGGCATTGGGAATCTGAATCAGCGAGGCGGATGGCACAGTTTATCAGGGAAGGGCAGGAGGTGTTGGGAGAGCAATATTGCGCCGGATTCACCAGTTGGTGCGGGGGCGTTGTCGAGTGTGAAATACGCCGAGGATTTGGAGGCGATCACCGTGTACGCGATACGGAATCAGGTAAGACCAGTTTGGGACTGCCCATTCCCGCGTCTGTTTGACTCGTCCTTCTCGACCCATTGCGGGAAACTGAGCCAATTTGTCTACGCTGGCAAAGATCGCTTCGGAGAAGTCGTCAGCAGCCTTGGGGTTTTCAAGTGCAATATAGTTGGCTTCGTCCTCCAGGTTTTTGAGTGCTTTTTCCAGCCACTCAACCTGCATTCTGACTCCAGCGCCGAGCGCGCATTGCTGCGACTTGCTCATCGGTAGCAAATTTGCCTTGGTCAGCTTCCTTTACTGCAAGTTCGATCTGTGTAGTCAGAGCTTTTTCGTGTTCGATGTAGTCGCGAAGAACGTCCATCGCTAGGTAGCTCGCACTTTGGCCGTTGGTCTTGGCCAGATCGGCGA
Organism: Pseudomonas sp. NFACC05-1; assembly: GCF_900100135.1. NCBI lineage: Bacteria > Pseudomonadati > Pseudomonadota > Gammaproteobacteria > Pseudomonadales > Pseudomonadaceae > Pseudomonas > Pseudomonas sp. NFACC05-1. The sequence goes on from NZ_FMTR01000001.1 coordinate 10,808, forward strand.
GGGAGTTTGATAGGTCTTCGGGCAGATTCAGGGATATGCCGGACATGGCAGCCTCGATGGTGGTCGTTTTCGGGCATCTTACACCGTTGACCGAGCGCTTGAATCAGCAGGCCGTCGCAAGGTGTATCTCGACGTGAATTGTTCCCCTCGTGCGCTGATCTGAAAAGCCTCACAGACGCCGCCGTCGAAGAAGGGTACATTTCTGCGGGTGAATCTGGTTTGGGCCAGGCCTGTGCAGTGACTACAAATTGTTCGGCTCTTACTCATATGCACGAAGCCTATCAATGCTTCGATGCCCCGCTGTTCATGAACGACAGAATGAACTACTCATTCACCATGCTGATACGGGAGACTTTTCCATCGGCGAAATGAACACGGATACCTGAGCAGGTCGGCGCACTGTTGAAGCAAAGGTAGGTGGCAGTTTTTTCAGTGACCTGACCTTTTTCATTCCTCTGAAACCCAATTTGGGCTCGATTCAAACCATAGGCAGCATAGGCTAAGCATTCTGGATCGCCGATGCGTACGTCCTGCTTCTCCGCTCGCTGTGCTTGTGAGCTGGTGAGGGCGCCTGAAGCAACAAGATTTTGTAATACCGCAGGTTCCTTGAACTTGTTATCCCATCGATAGCGCCCGCAACTGCTATATGCGTCCTCGTTGGTATTTTCAGTCCATCCACTGTCGTATGCACTTGAAGGCTTGCTTACGCATGCTGTGACTTGGGTAAGGAACGCTAAGATCAAAATTTTATTCAGAGTTTTCATGCTTCGTTACTCTCTCATGTGAAAAGAGCGACTACCTTCCATGCGCCAACATGAGGGTGGTCACTGAATCTGCAGTATCGTCCTGCGAGTGGAGCTAAGGTCCATGCTTCGTGTACAAAGCGCGGCGAGCCTAGTGGGCCGCCTCATTCCCTTTTCACTCCTCACGAACTACGCTGAAGCGTATATCGGCGGTGCCGCGTTTTACTTAATGCGACCCATGCCTCCCCCAGTTGAAGGCTGTCCAGATGCCCTCATTGGCGAGGTGCTTTTCCAAGTTTTGAAGATGTGATGGAGGGCTAGCTTTAGCAGTGACCGGGAGGCAGTAGCTCATCTGATCGAACCTCTTGGTGGGTTCACCGACGGTGTCCTGTCTATGGATTGAGGATAAAGTGGTCGGTGCTGGCAAACCATAAAATAGGAATTCGTTATGATTTTTTCAGATTCACGCATGTACCACACTACCGATGGGGTTGATCGTGAAAAGCTTAATCCCTGTCAGGTGGTGGTACGCGAGGAAGCAATGATCATCGAGTATGTCGACGAGTTTGGTAGCCGTGTGACCTATCACGCTCGACAAGTTGCTGAGGGGCAGTTCGAAATACGGCAAGAGATTGAGGAGGAGGACTATCTCTATACCGCGACACTGCAGCAGGAAGGAAGTGGCTTCTACGATGGTAGGTGGTTCCAGCGCTACGGTAACCAGCAAAAGCGGGGCTCATGGTCTATTGAGCTGGGCTAACAGCGCAGGGAAAGACAATGATCCAAAAGCGTTACCGAATCGATCAATAAAAACTGCCGGCCGACTACCCAACTCACCGACACACGGACGAATTCTGGGAGCAGTTGGGTCGCACCGTTGCCACCTATGGCTTCTTGGAGCAAGTACTGGGCCGAGCTATCTTCGCCCTGATCGCCACACGCAAGTATGCTCAGGATGAGCTGGAGGAAGCGTAAAATGGTTGGGTCAGTATGAGCGGGCCTTGTCCGATCCTCTCGGCGGACTCATCACTGCGTACGACACCGCGTTGCGAAAACACCATGAATTGCCAGTCCATAATCCCGAGCAGTTGATCGGGGACCTGCAATGTGCCGCACAGTTGCGCAACGTGCTGTGCCACCGTTCCTGGCAGGCGCCGGATGGCGAAGGCGGGAATCTGAATCAGCGAGACGGATGGCACAGTTTTTCAGGGAAGGGCAGGACGTGTTGGGAGAGCAATATTGCGCCGACTTCACCAGTGGGTGCGGGGGCGTTGTCGAGTGTGAAATACGCCGAGGATTTGGAGGCGATCACCGTGTGCGCGATACGGCATCAGACACACACCGAGGATCAAAGCAAATGAGACTGCCCCATTTTCACTGGCCCATGCTTATGCTGATTATGGTTTCGGTTTGGATGTCTACCAAGCTCAATGCACCGTCGGAAAATGCGCAGCCAGTGTCGATATATACGACATTGCCCAAGCGCATAATGCTGGGTACTGTTGAATGACCAACATAGAGTCGGTCTATTCCTTTAATGGGCGTGTGGTCGTTTTGCTCGATTTTTTCTCTGGCATACAGCGCTGTCTTCAAGGCTTGCCGTTGATGTGACTCCCCAGAATTTCCAGTGATAGCGTCTTTGGCTTCCTGCCATCCATCGTCACTTCGGATGACAGGAACTTCGGCATGGACTATTCCAATTGTTTGATCGTTTGCTGATTTGATTTCAATAATCAATGGAAGTGCTTGCAAAGCTTTTAAAAGCTCATGCTGGACGGTTAGTTGTAACTCGTAGAGCCAGGCACCACCGTTTCGGATATGTCGGGGTATGTCACCATGGCCGGAGATGCAGTCAATAAGCATCTGCTCATGATTGCCGCGCACGGCATGGAACCACGGCTTTTCAAGCCAGTTCAATACGTCCATGGAATCGGGGCCGCGGTCGATAAGGTCTCCCACGGAAAAGATGCGATCCAGCTCAGTGTTGAAGTCTAGTTTGTTCAAGGCTGCTGTTAGAAGTTTGAAATGCCCGTGGATGTCGCCCACCACAAAGTCGCGACCTTTTTTGTTGGGTGGGAAAGATCTCGTCCTGTACATTGTCAGTTCTTTAGCAGACGTTAATTGACGGCGACTGTATCACTTGGCGAAATAAACCGTAAGGCGGTGAGCGAGGGAATAACGTTGTACGGTCAAGCTTGAATCGCCTGCCCGATACATTTCTCAAAAACCTGCTCCATAGGCCCCATGACGCCGTTATAAGCCGCAATGTTGGCAAAGATCCACTCGTCCTTCTCAATCCCCCACCAACTGATTTCAAACCCGGCATTCATGATGAGGTGTTCAAACAGGATGCGTTGCGCACGACCGTTGCCTTCGCGGAAGGGGTGTACGACGTTGATGTCGGAATAGGCCTCTGCAACGGCGACGATCAGCTCAGCCCGCTCCATGCCCTCGAACCAGTTGGCCGCCGCCATGTGCATGAAGATCTTGTTGGCCTCCGCTTGCATGTACTGGGGTTGGCAAAAGCGGGTGGCTTGTTTGGACATGCCAACGGTGCGCAGCTCTCCGGCCCATTCGAACAGGTCCGAAAAGAGGATTCGATGAATGTTCTGAAGGTAGGCCAGGCTGTAGGGAGGAGGGCTGAATTCGACGTTGTCCGCTGCGATGGCCGAGAGCTGTTGTTCGGCTTCGCTTAGGGTCGGTTCGTCACGGATATCGAGTTTGTTGCGAAGGACCGTGGAGCCGGGGTAGCAGTAAGCGTCTTCACCGACTCCATATTTGTCAGCCATCAGGTTCTGGTCTGGGTGAAGGCCTTCAAGACTTCTTCACGCGTTGGCATTTTGCGTTCGCCGTCCGCGAAGGTCACTTTGAAGCCCTCCAGACGGAGGCTGGCCGCGTAGTTGGATCTACGCGTCCTGGCGGCATAGGCCTTTTTGGTTTCAAGGCTGATATTGCCCATGGGCTGGACCTCAAATCGCGCTGGTGAGCGGATTATAGCCCATCCCGTTGGCATGGCCTATTTGCGGCTCGGGTGAAGGCCGTTGGGTGCTCATTCGTTTCGAGATTTGTCCTTGTCGCCCCTAGCAGCGCAGCCCAATCCATCGCCGGACATCCCCATCGGAAATTTCCCTCAAGTTGTGTCGCTCCCCGCTGACTGTCCACCCAATGACCTCGTGCGCTAAGTTTCATCCGTCGCTGCAAATTCAGCGGCAGGGTGTGGAAGCCCTAATGCCTGGGATTTTTTCAATTAATCCTGAGATCGTCCAATGAAAAAAGGTACAGCTATTGCTTTAAAACTGTGTTCGCAAGGCACGCATCATCTCAACCTCATCCAATCTGTGTTCCATTACATCAATTACCACCTCCTGCTCAATCTACGAATTCCGACCCCGGATTCGGTCCTTCATCAGTGGCATCCCTATCTTCAACCCAGCACTGACCTCCCATCCCCGCAGGAGTAACCCCTCATGTCCCGTTACATGCCCATCACCGGTATCGAAAACAATTTCCACGCGCTCTTGATCGACACAGAAGCACCGTTGGACGTGCTGCACGACACCGCCGCTTACCGCATCGCCGCTGTCACTCAGTTGCTGGAAAACCTCGCCATGCGTTCTGACATTAGTACGGACGCCGTGATACTCCATGATTTCGCCCAAGTGCTAGCGATCCCCCTGCGCGACGGGTGTGATTTGCTGGATGTGATTGGGCGGCGATTGCAGGCGCAGGTATTGGCGTCGTAAGGGAAGTGGGCGACCTCACGAGGTCGCCTGCACTGTCTTGCTCATCACCCTGTGCAGTTTGCAATCCTGTCGGAGCGAGCTTGCTCGCGATAGCGGTGGGTCAGTTGATGGCGATGTTGGATATGTTGCCGTCATCGCGAGCAAGCCCGCTCCCACAGGGTTTGGTGGTTACACAAATGTTGCGTACACCCTCGCTCCCACAGGTTGATCTGCGTTTCGATGGGTTTGCTTATATCCCCCCTGGGGGGATAGGATGGCGAGCGTAAATTCATCGAAACCCAGGGCTCAAACCATGACTGAGCACGACCACGAACATCCCCACCAAAGCCATGCGGCGATCATCAAGCGTCTCAAGCGCGCGGACGGTCATTTGCGCAGCATTATCACGATGATCGAAGAGGGCCGTGAGTGCGTGGATATCGCCCAGCAGTTGCATGCGGTGGAGAAAGCGGTGTGCCAAGCCAAGCGGACGTTGATCCAGGATCACATCGATCACTGCCTGGAGGACACCGTTTCGTCGTTGAATAAAGGCGAGCGCGCGCCGCTGGAAGCCTTCAAACAAATCACCAAGTACCTCTAGGCCTGACATGCCCAATTTTGCTGAACTGCTGCAACAGGGGGGCACGCACGCCTGGCTGTATTTCCCCAGCGCTATCTTGCTGGGCGCCTTGCATGGCCTGGAGCCTGGTCATTCGAAAACCATGATGGCGGCGTTTATCGTGGCGATTCGGGGCTCGGTCAAACAGGCAGTGTTGCTAGGCCTGGCGGCGACGCTGTCCCACACCGTCGTGGTGTGGCTGGTCGCCCTCGGCGGCATGTACCTGGGCCAGGGGTTGGACGCTGAAACCACCGAGCCTTATTTCCAACTGGCATCTGCTGCGCTGATCGTTGCCATCGCGCTGTGGATGCTGTGGCGTACCTGGCGTGGCGAGCGGATGTTCAGGCTCCAGCAGGGACATGACCACCACCATCATCACGATCACCACCACGAACATGACAACGGGCATCCCGAACCCAAAGGCCTGGCGCTGTCGCTGGAGGGCTATCAGGATGCCCACGAGCAGGCACATGCCAACGATATCCGTAAGCGCTTCAACAATCGGCAGGTCACCACCGGCCAGATCATCGTGTTCGGCCTGACGGGCGGGCTCATTCCTTGCCCCGCGGCCATTACCGTGCTGCTGCTGTGCCTGCAAGTCAAAGAGGTCGCGCTGGGTGGCCTGCTCGTCCTGTGCTTCAGCATCGGCCTGGCGATTACCTTGGTGACCGTGGGGGCTGCGGCGGCCATTGGTGCACGGCAGGCTTCCAATCGCTGGCCTTGGCTGGGCACCGTTGCTCGCCGGGCACCTTACTTGTCCAGTGTATTGATCATCGGCGTCGGTCTCTACGTGGGCATCCACGGCTGGATCGGCTTGAACGCGTAGCCTCCACCGATCAGTTCGCACCTTCTGACGTAGTGGGTGCGTTGCCCGGCCGCTGCAGCGAAGCGCCTTCCAGGGTTTTCCACAGCTTACGCATCGTTGGGTTGCGATTGGCAATCGCACAGTACGAGCGAATCTCCAATCGCGTGCTCCATTGCTCGCTACCGGCCCGCACCAACAGTCCACGCTCCAACTCGTCGGCCACTGCACTCTGCGGCAGCCAGGCCACGCCGTAGCCCTCGATGGCCATGCGCATCAGTAGCATCGCCATGTCCGCTTCATAACAGCGTTCCAGGGTGATCGGTTCAGGGCCGTTGTTGATGACGATGTCCGCGACGCGCCCCAGGAACGTCGTTGCCGTGTAGGCCAGGTAGGGCACCGGTTTGCCGGCGCGGTCGGGCAGGCGGAACAGCGGTTCGCCCTTGCGGTTGGGCGCGCACAAGGGGATGAACGCATCGTGGCCGAGCACCAGGCTGCCAAAACGCTCGGGGTCCAGCAGGATGGGGGCAAGCGGATGGTGATAGACCATCATCAAGTCGCAACTGCCTTCCTCCAGTGCAATGACGGCGTCATGAATATTGGCGGCCACCACCCGGGCGTTGAACTGTTCGTTGTGTTGCTGGAACTGCGAGAGCCACTTGGGCAGGAAGGTCATCGACAGGCTGTGGCCGGCGGTGATCTGGATCGAGCGTCCGGGCATTCGTTCCACGTCGCGCAGTGTCGAGCGCAACCTCAGTAGTCCGGCGAGGGCCTCTCGGCTTTCATCGCAGAAGGTGACTCCCGCGGGGGTGAGCTGGACAGGGTAGGTGCCCCGGTCCACCAGCTTGACGCCCACCCATTCCTCGAGTGAGCGGATACGCCGGGACAAGGCCGATTGCGTCACGCAACGAACCTCGGCGGCGCGGGAGAAGTTTTTCCATTCGCCAATCGCCTGAAGATCATCCAGCCATTTGAGTTGCATATCGAGAAACTCCCCCTGTGAGAGCGCGATTTTACTGCGCAATCTCCCGGCATAGCGCGGCCTTTCGCTAACTATTCCAAAAGCGCATGGGGTTAGCTGGATTACTCATCATCTCTGCGAATCGGCTCCTTAGAATCGATCCTGCCAAGTAAAAAAACTCCAAGAACTACTTGAGGACAGCTCCGTGAAGAAGAATAAGCTCCCACGTCGAATTGCCATGGGCATTGCCCTGGGCGTACTTGTTGGTTGGGCGTGTCACCATTTCGCAGGGAGCGAGCAAAGTGCCAAAGAGATCGCCAGTTACTTCTCGATGGTCACTGATATTTTCCTGCGCATGATCAAGATGATCATCGCGCCGCTGGTTTTTGCGACGCTGGTCGGTGGTATCGCTAGCATGGGTAGTTCCCGTTCCGTCGGCAGGATCGGGGCCCGGGCGATGGCCTGGTTTGTCACCGCCTCGGTCGTCTCGCTGCTGATCGGCATGGGGCTAGTCAACCTGTTTCAACCCGGTGCCGGGCTGAACATGGACGTGGCCCAGCACGCAACGGCGGCCGTGCCGGTCAACACCGGCGACTTCAGTCTCAAGGCGTTCATCGGTCATGTGTTTCCGCGCAGCATTGCCGAAGCGATGGCCAACAACGAGATCCTGCAGATCGTGGTGTTCTCGCTGTTCTTCGGCTTTGCACTGGCCGGCGTGAAACGGGCGGGTTACACCCGGATCACCGATTGCATCGAAGAACTGGCGAAGGTGATGTTCAAGATCACCGACTACGTGATGGCGTTTGCGCCGATTGGGGTGTTTGCCGCGATCGCCTCGGCCATTACCACCCAGGGGCTTGGCCTGCTGGTGGATTACGGCAAGCTGATTGCTGAGTTCTACCTGGGAATCCTGATTCTCTGGGCGCTGCTGTTCGGTGCCGGTTACCTGTTCCTTGGTCGCTCGGTTTTCCACCTCGGCAAGCTCATCCGCGAACCGATTCTCCTGGCCTTTTCCACCGCCAGCAGCGAGTCCGCCTACCCGAAGACCATCGAGGCACTGGAGAAATTTGGTGCGCCCAAACGCGTGTCCAGTTTCGTGTTGCCCCTCGGTTACTCGTTCAACCTCGACGGTTCCATGATGTATCAGGCGTTCGCCATCCTGTTTATCGCCCAGGCCTACAACATTGATTTGAGTTTCACGCAGCAGTTGCTGATTCTTCTGACGCTGATGGTCACCAGCAAGGGCATGGCCGGTGTCGCGCGGGCTTCGGTGGTTGTGGTCGCGGCCACGTTGCCGATGTTCAATCTTCCCGAGGCGGGGCTGCTGTTGATCATCGGCATCGACCAGTTCCTCGACATGGCCCGTACCGCCACCAACGTGGTGGGTAACAGCATTGCGACGGCGGTTGTCGCCAAGTCCGAACCCCACGAAGAGGCCGACGAGGACGAGGGCGCAGGTGCCCCGGTTCGGTCGCGATCCGAGCCGGTGCCGGTGGCTTGAGGATACGTTCATGAAGGCTAAAGCGAAGTCGAGTCACAAGGCTTCTGTGGTGCGCAAGTTGGGCATCGTCGGTGGGCTTGGGTCTCTGGCCGGGGGCGATCTGTTCTTCAAGTTGGTCAAGTCCCGGGCGGTGCTCGAGGATCAGGGGCGCTACCATTTCCTGTTCGAACAGCACCCGTTCAAGGACGTGCTGCTGCCGCTGGACCAGGGCGCGAGCATGACGTCGCGCAAGTTTTATGTGTTCCAGGTGTGCAAGTCGTTCGAGGACAGTGGCTTCGATGCGGTGATGCTCCCATGCTTCGCCAGTCATACCTTTCGCGCTGAAATCGAGGAGGAACTGGGCATTCCCGTGCTGGACATGATGGCCGCCTTGACCCGGCACGTCAGCCACACGGTGCCGCCCCAGGCGACGTTGGGGGTGATCGCCTCCGACTTCGTGTGCCATTGCGGATTGTTCGAGCGATATTTTGGGAAAGACTTCCGGATTGTTTACCCCGACGCAGACGCTCAAGTGGGGTTGATGGAGGCGATGTACGGCCTCAACGGCATCAAGGACGGTCATCTCGAAGGCGTGCCGCTTGAGGCGGTCTATCGGGCGTGTCTCTCATTGCAGACCCAGGGTGCGACGGTGATTCTGCCCGGCATGACCGAGCTGTCCCTGGTTTGTGCCGATTTGCAGCGTCGCGGGATCACCGTGCTGGACATCAATGAGATCTACGCCGACTTCGCGACACTGGACCCGCAGCCCAGGCGCCCACCTTTCAAGCTGGGCATCGTGGGAGGTGTCGGGCCTGCCGCCACAGTGGATTTCATGGCCAAGGTGGTGGCCAATACCCCGGCGGGAAAGGACCAGGACCACATCAAGATGGTGGTCGAGCAAAACCCGCAGATACCGGATCGGACGGCCAGCCTGCTGCGTGATGAAACCGACCCGACGATGGCGATGTATGCCACCTGCAAACGCCTCGAAAGTGCTGGCGCCAATGCCATTGCGATTCCCTGCAACACCGCCCATGCCTTCGTCGAGCGGATCCAGGCCCACCTGAGGGTGCCTATCGTGAACATGTTGAGTGAGACGGTGGAGTGGATCGCGCGGACCTATGGTTCGGGCAAGGCGATTGGCCTGCTGGCGACTTCCGGTACGGTGCAGAGCCAGGTCTATCACCAGGCGGCGCGCCATGCCGGGCTCCAGGTCCTCACGCCAGGTGTCGATTACCAGGCGATGGTCATGGACGCCATCTACGGACCGCGGGGTATCAAGGCTGGCTTCACACAAGGGCTCTGCAAAGAGCAACTGTTGCTGGCGGCCGAGCATCTGTGCGAGCTGGGGGCCGGGGTGTTGATCCTGGGGTGTACGGAGTTGCCGCTGGTGCTGGCGCATTGCGATGCGTTCGATATCAATGGGCACAGGGTGGCGCTGGTTGATCCGACGATGATTCTGGCGTTGAAGTGTGTGACGTTGGCGCAGAGGGCTGAAAAGCCGATGAGCGTTCTGAAAACGTCGAAGGATATTGCTGCTATCTGACGGTTGAAATTTGGCTCTTGTGGCGAGGGAGCTTGCTCCCGCTTGAGTGCGAAGCGCTCACAAAAGGGGCTGCTACGCAGCCCAGCGGGAGCAAGCTCCCTCGCCACAATGAGTCAGGCCACAATAAGTCAAACCTGAATCTATCAAACCACCTTGGTGTGGTTGGCCGGCCCACGCAACGCCGCAATGTCCCGCTTGGGCGGCACACCAAACAAACGGGCGTATTCGCGGCTGAACTGGGAAGGGCTTTCATAACCCACCTTGAAGGCCGCACTCGCCACGTCCACGTGCTCATTGAGCATCAAGCGTTTTGCTTCGTTCAACCGCAGCCTGCTCAATCAACGGATCTACCGCTTTGGGGAACTGCGAAAGGCCATTCCCGGCATCACGCAATACATGTTGACGGCGCAACTTCGCGAACTGGAAAGAGATGGCCTGGTGTCTCGCGCTGTGTTCGCAGAAGTGCCGCCGCGGGTGGAATACGAAATCACGCAAAGACCCGAGGGCTTGGGCCGACGATGGAGGCGTTGACGACCTGGGGCGGAATATGGCAACAGCGTGCCTGTGAAGGGGACCTCGCGCGGACGCAAAGCCAAAGACCGTTGAAAGGGCGACCTCAAGGGTCGCCCATTTGCGTTAAAGCCCCAGGCCTTGCTCTACCAGCGCGAGCAAGGTGTCCTCGTCCAGCATGGCGGGTTCTGGACGCGGTTGTTCGCTCAGGCGCAGTGCCTGGATATGCCAGAGCGATTCACCATGTTCGCCAAGTTTGCGTACGATGCAGTGTTCCTGCCCCTTCATATGAACTTCAATACATCCCTCTCCCTTGGACGAGAAACGTGCAATGGGGTCGAATGAAATGCGGTGATGATTGCCTTCGATCACCAGTTGATCGATGGCGTAGCTGTACGTCGAACCGCTGGAATGACTTTCAAATACATGGGTGGGGTTGCGCCGAATGTCCAGGCCGGCCTCGCACACGGGCGCCAGCCAGATTTCGATCTGGCGATACAGTTCGTAGACCTGGGCGGGCCAGTGTTCGATCGCCAGGTCGGCGCAATTGTCGGTATCCGCGCGGGTTTGCTGGGTTTTCCTCAGTTTGGCCGCTAGCTCGTCTGCCTTGCTCATGTCGATTCCCTGTCGTGATGATAGGTTGAGCTTAGCTGATGGGCTGGGGGGTTCATTTGCGCTGGGTCATGGGGTGGTGTGTTGTTGAGTTTCGGTGCGATGACGATCACCGGAACAATTTACGAGGAGCAAGTCATGCACATGAGAATACTGAGCAACAACGACCTGGGACCTTTGCGCGATGCGCTCACCCTGGCCGGTCTACCCATCGACGATCTGGCGTATCCCGGTCGACAGTTCTTCAGCTTCAGCGACCAAGATGTTGTTGTGGCGTTTGGTGGCATCGAGGGGGAGGGGGCTGACCGGTTGCTGCGCTCGCTGGTTGTCCTCGAGGGGCAGCGGGGGAAGGGCGTTGGCGCGGCGGTGTTGGCCGCTATCGAGGCGTTTGCAAAACGTGAGGGTGTAGAGCAGCTCCATCTGCTGACTGACAGTGCCGCCGCGTTTTTTACCAGCCAGGGCTATCAGGCGCGGGACCGATCGCTGGCGCCTGCTTCGATCGGTGCGACGGCCCAATTCAAAACCTTGTGCCCGGCTTCGGCGACCTACCTGGGCAAACGTCTCGTCTAGCGCAGCAAGTGCACCGCCAGCCCAGCCAGCCCGCACGCGATCAACACCTGGATCACCCCCAGCTTGTAGCGAAACAGCGCAACGGCCGCTGCGATTGCGATGATTGCCGACGGCCAGTCCAGGGCACCTGCAAAACCATTGGGCCAGAGTACGTGGTAACCGAAGAAGCACGCCAGGTTGAGGATCACCCCGACCACCGCCGCGGTGATCGCAGTCAGCGGCGCGGTGAATTTCAGCGCGTTGTGCGTCGACTCCACCAACGGGCCGCCGGCCAGGATGAACAGGAATGAGGGCAGGAACGTGAACCAGGTCACCAGCGTGGCCGCGACGGCCCCGGCGAGAAACGCCTGTTCGGGACCGAACACCTGCATCACGTAGCCTCCGACGAAACCGACGAAGGCCACGACCATGATCAGCGGCCCGGGCGTGGTTTCGCCCAGGGCCAGGCCGTCGATCATTTGTGTCGGTGTCAGCCAGCCGAAGTGGCCGACGGCACCCTGGTACACGTAGGGTAAAACCGCATAGGCACCGCCGAACGTCAACAATGCAGCCTTGGTGAAAAACCAGGCCATTTGCGTCAGCGTGCCTTCCCAGCCGAACACCGCGGTCAGCAGGCCCATTGGCAACGCCCACAGCAGGGCACCGATGATCGACAGCCGGGCGAGCCTGAAAGCGCTGAACCGGACGTGCTCCGGGGGCGGGGTGTCATCGTCGATCAATGCCGGGCCGAAGGATTGGTGCTTGTCATCGTGGCCGCCCAGGCTGAATTTTTCCGGTACCCAGCGACCCCCCAGGTAACCGATGACGGCGGCACCCAGCACGATCAGCGGGAAGGGCACGTTGAAGGCGAATATCGCGGTGAACGACGCCGCAGCGATCGCCCACAGCCAATTGTTCTTGAGTGCGCGGGAGCCGATCCGGTGGGCGGCATGCGCCACGATTGCCGTTACCGCTGGCTTGATGCCGTAGAAAATGCCCGCCACCACCGGCACTTCGCCAAAGGCGACATACAACCAGGACAAGGTGATGAGGATGAACAGTGAAGGCAGTACGAACAATGCCCCGGCGATGATCCCGCCCCAACCGCGGTGCATCAGCCAGCCCAGGTAGGTGGCCAGTTGCTGGGCTTCTGGTCCCGGCAGCAACATGCAGTAATTGAGGGCATGCAGGAATCGTCGTTCGGAAATCCAGCGTCGGCGCTCCACCAACTCCTGGTGCATGATCGAGATCTGCCCCGCAGGGCCGCCGAAGCTGATGAAGCCTAGTTTGAGCCAGAACCAGAAGGCCACGCGCAGGCTGACGGCGTCGGGTCGGGTCAGGGGCTGTTCGTCATCGGTTCGGGTCGATTTGCTCATGGGCGACGGGGCACGTAAAAGTCAAAGGCGATCTACGTTATGGGGCGTTACGCAATTTAGATAGCCCCCCGGCAAGGTTTGCTTGTAAAAAACAGCCCTTCAGAGATTTGAAACACAAGGTTGGAACAATCATCGCCCGATCATCTTGCTTTCGCACAATCGCCCCAAGGAGTGGGTCAATGAAACAACGTCTTGCCATTGTCGTGCTGATGGTACTGACACTGGGTTCCATGGGCGCGGCGAATGCCCGCGAATCCGGCAATGCACGGGCGCAATCCGTGGCCGGGGTATTCGATTACTATTTGCTGGCGCTGTCCTGGTCGCCGACGTTTTGCCTGACTCACCAGAAGGATGCGCAGTGTTCCGGCAAGGGCTACGGCTTTGTGCTCCATGGCCTCTGGCCGCAATACACCCGGGGCGGCTGGCCGCAATCCTGTGCGCCCCAGGTGCCGTTGACGGCAGCGGAGCAGCAGAAGGGCCTGACCTTGTTTCCCACCCGCAAGTTGATGGCGCATGAATGGTCCAAGCACGGCACTTGCAGTGGCCTGGGCGCCATGGGCTACCTGGAGGTTGCCGACAAAGCCTTGGGCGCGGTGAAAATCCCACCGCAGCTGCAACCGCTCAACTCCTCGTATTATTTCGAGGCTGATGAAATCATCCGGCTGTTCCGCCAAAGCAATCCAGGCATTGCGTCCGACGGCATTGCGGTGATTTGCAGCGGACCTCAATTGTCGGAAGTGCGAGTGTGCATGGACAAGGACCTGGCGTTTGCCGCGTGTGGCAGGGGCGTCAGGACACAATGCCGGGCCGGGGAGATCCGGGTGCCCCCGGTACGGTGAGAGCCACAAACCTGGCCTGTGGCGAGGGGATTTATCCCCGTCGGGCGCGCAGCGGCCCCCAAAAAACCAGGCAACTCGGTGTGCCAGGAAGATTGAGTTCACTGCTTTAGGACTGCTGCGCAGCCCAGCGGGGATAAATCCCCTCGCCACGGGGAATTTCTTCGTTCTGAAGAGGGCATTTTTATCGGCTGGCAGGCGGTTTTTTGGATCCACTGCAGCCACCCATCGGCTCTGCTGCACAGGCAAATTGCCGCCTCACAAGCGGTAGGCTAAGCTCACGAATATTGGGGGCTTTGAGCGAATTCGCTCATGTTTTGCCCCCTTCAGGAATTCGCTTGCCTATCCCTATTCTCGATCCTTTCCATGCCCCTGGCGGTGCCTTGAAGCGCCTGCCGTTGCTCAAGGCAGCGGTGACGTTTATCGCGGCGGTGTGCCTGTGCTTGTGCGGTTTGCTTTACCTGCAGCTGGAACAGTCCCGCAGCCACGATCTGGAGTCGGCCCGCGTCGCTTCGGCGACCCTTACCCGGGCCATGGCCCAGCAGGCCCAGGACACCTTTCTCCAAGCTGATCTGGTGTTGGCCAGCCTGGCGGATTGGATCCAGGTCGATGGCTATGGTCCCGCCGTACAGCCGCGCTTGCAGCAAACCTTTGCCCGACGTGTGCAATCGCTTGAGCAGTTGCATGGCCTGTTCCTGTTCGACAAGCACGGCCACTGGGTGGTGACCTCTTTTGACAACCTGCACAGGGGCGCAGGGGTGGCGGATCGGGAGTATTTTACTTTCCACGAACAGAATGCCTCCTTGATCGCTCATATCGGCCCGGCAATCCGCAGCCGGCAAAACGGCGAGTGGATCATTCCCGTTTCCCGACGTTTGAACGATCAGGATGGCAACTTCCAAGGCGTGTTGATGGCCGGCATCAAAATGTCGTACTTCGACCGATTTTTCAGGAGCTTCAGTCTGGATGATCAAGGCGAGATGGCCCTGGCCTTGTCTGACGGGACACTGTTGGCGCGTCGCCCTTTCGATCAGGCGCGAATCGGTCATCCGCTGGGTGAAGAGAATATCTTCAAGCATGACGCGGCAAGCGTGATGGCCAGCGATGCAATCATCCGATCAGCCATCGATGGCGTCGTCAGGCTGTATGGGCACCAACATTTACAGGCTTATCCGCTGGTGGTCAGTGCCGCGGTGTCCGAAGAAGCGATCCTGTTGGGGTGGCATGACAGGGCTTTCCAATCCAGTCTGATTGTCGGCCTGGTGGTGCTGGGCATTTGCTTGTTCGGCTGGGTATTCGTGCGCCAGGTACGTAACAGCGAACGGATCGAGGCTGACTTGCGCAAGGCTCAGGAAGCGTTGGAGCTGATTGCCACCCATGACAGCCTCACCGGGCTGGCGAACCGGCGTCTGTTCGAACGGGCCTTGGACGTCGAATTCGGGCGGGGCGCCCGTCAGCGCAGTCCCTTGAGCCTGATCATGCTCGATATCGATTTCTTCAAGCGCTACAACGACGCCTATGGGCACGTGGCCGGGGACCATTGCCTGGCGGAAGTGGCCAAGGTGCTCAAGGGCTGTTGCCATCGCAAGGCCGATCTGGCGGTGCGGTATGGCGGCGAAGAGTTTGCGGTTTTGTTGCCCGACACCAATCTTTCGGGGGCCATGGCGTTGGCCGAACAGATCCGCCGCAGCGTCATCGACAAGCACATCATCCATTCCGGCTCTCCGACCGGTTACCTCACGGTGAGCCTGGGCTGCTATGCCTTTGTGCCCAGCAGCCTGGACAGCATCGAAGTCTTCATCCAGCGGGCCGATGCGGCGCTTTACCAGGCCAAGTACAGCGGCCGCAACCGTGTGGCGGTGCTATCGACGGAAGGTGGGCTCGATACACTGGCGCGCTCGGATCGTTGAGATCGGTTGGAATCATCGGCAACGTGCCACGGTCCATTGTTCAGACACTGCGCTGGTGCCATAGACGAGGTGTGTAGGTTCTTTCGCAAAAAACCGTGGGCTCGCCAAATGATCAGGCAGCGGGTGCTAAGGTTGGGAGCATGACTGGCCGCGGATCCTCACCGTTCTCGATCGGAGCCAGCGTTGACAGGACAGGAGCAGATCAATGGATTCCGCTGCCGATACCCCTTCAAACACTGCGCGCCACACACCGATTACCCGTCGCCTGGTGGTGGCGGTCGGGGCACTATTTGTCCTGGGCGTTCTGGTGGCGGTTGCCGCGTTGTTCAATATTGCGCAAAAGCTGGACGCGGAGGATGTGCGCAAGACGCATTTCTATATCGAGCGTGCCCTCGAAAATCGCATTACCGCTTCGAAAAACTACATTGCCAGTTATGCCTACTGGACCACGGGCTACGAGCGCCTCAACGGTGAAGTCGATGTGCAATGGGCCTACGCCGAACAGAACATGGGCAAGACCCTGTTCACCAATGATGAATACGAGGGTGTGTTTGTCATTGATCGGCAACGCACCAAATATGCCGTGGTGCGCGGGCGCAATGTCCAAGGTGATGCCGCGATGTATATGAATGCATCGCTGACGGACCTGGTCGACCAGCTCCAGGCGCAGCCCGACCTGACGATGTCCATGACCCGCTACACCTTGTTCGAGGGCTGGCCGGCCATCATGACGGCTTCGGTGATCCTGCCCAACGACGAACGGCCCCAGGTCGAGTCCAAAGGCACCTCGGTCTTGCTGTTCGTCGACCAACTGACGCCGGTCAAGCTGCGCAAGTTGGGCAAGAGTTATGGCCTCACCGACTTGAATCTCAAGAAAGACACCGAGCTTGAGCCCGGCCAGCCGGCCGTGTCGCTGGACAGTACCGGTTTCAGCCTGGTGTCTCGCCTGGAGCGGCCGGGCCAGCAATTGCTCTGGTCCCTGTTGCCGCCGCTGGGTGGCGCGTTGCTGATTCTGGCATTGCTGACCGCTTACTTTTCTCGCTATGCGTTGCGCACGGCACGGCATGTGGACGCCAGTTACGACCGGCTGGAACAGTCGGCGCATGCCCTGGAGGCCAGCGAAGAGCGCTTCCGGGCCGTGGCCGAGGCGGCTTCCGACTGGATTTGGGAAATCGATGGGCAGCAACGCATCACTTACCTGTCGGGGCGTTTCAATACGGTCACCGGGTTTTCCGACCAGCAATGGCTGGGGCAGGACATCGAACAACTGCTGTATTGCGACACCACGCCGATTGCCCTCTGGCTGGGCAAGTTGACGGAGGAACAGAACGCCAGCAACTTGCGCTGTTCCTACCGTGATCATTCCGGGCAATTGCGTTTCTGCCGTGTATCGGCACGCCCGATCTTTAACAAGGCTCAGGTGGTGGGCTATCGCGGCACCGCCAGTGACATCACCGATGAAGTGGCGGCCCATGCCCAGGTCCAGCACCTGTCGATGCATGATGCACTGACCGGCCTGCCGAACCGTAACAAGCTGGCGCGACACCTCGATGATGCGCTGGTGGCCAAGGAGCATTCCGCGCCGCTGACCTTGCTGATGGTCGACCTGGACAACTTCAAGCCGATCAACGACTCCCTCGGCCACCCGGCCGGCGACGCGGTGTTGCTGGAAGTGGCCCAGCGACTGCGCGACTGCACCCGCGAGCAAGACCTGGTGGCCCGCCTGGGAGGGGACGAGTTCGTGGTAGTGCTCAATGGGATGGAGCACACCACTGAGATCGATCGATTCTGTGAGCGGCTGATCGACAGCCTGCAGCAGCCGATCCTCTACGAAACCCATTCGTTGCACATCGGCGCGAGCATTGGCATCGCTGTCAGCCGGCGCCAGGGGTATGTACCCGGAGAACTGATCCGCTGCGCCGACATTGCCTTGTACCAGGCCAAGTCCGAGGGCAAGAAAACCTGGTGCTATTTCGCTTCGCAGATGAACGATCAGATCCAGCATCGTCGCCAACTGGAGAGCGACCTGCGCCAGGCGGTGAAGAAAAACGAATTCGTCCTGCATTTCCAGCCGCGCTACACCGTCGATGGTCGGGAGATCGTGGCGGTCGAGGCGTTGGTTCGCTGGCAGCATCCGACCCAAGGCCTGTTGAGCCCCGACGCCTTTATTCCATTGGCCGAGCAAACCGACCTGATTGTCCCGCTTTCGCGATGGGTATTGCGCGAGGCCTGCGAAACCGCACTGACCTGGCCGGGAGAATTGATGGTCTCGGTCAACCTGTCACCGGCGCAGTTCGAGCGCAGCGATGTGGTGGAGGATGTGCGACAGGTGTTGATCGAAACCCGTTTCCCGGCGAGTCGCCTGGAACTGGAGATCACTGAAAACGTGATGCTCAACGACGTTGATGGCGCTCTGCAGGTCATGAATGCCCTGAAGGAACTGGGCGTGCGCTTGAACATGGACGATTTCGGTACCGGTTATTCGTCCCTCGGTTATCTGCGCACCTATCCATTCGATGGCATCAAGATCGACAAGCGCTTCATTGCTTCGATGAGCAACAGCAGCAATGACCGCGCCGTGGTGCAGGCGATCATCAACCTGGGCAAGGCCATGGGGCTGACGGTGACTGCCGAGGGCGTGGAAACCCTGGCCCAGCTCGGCTCACTGGGCTCGGACCAGTGCCACGAGGTGCAGGGTTACTTCCTCAGCCGGCCGATCGACAAGCAAGCCTTTGCACGCTTATTGGAGAGTGGCCTGCCCCTGCCGAAAACGGGTTCCTGAAAACCTGTTGCAACCACCCAGTCCGGTTGTCGGTCACAACTGTGACTGGGCATTTCGAGTTCTGGCGCTATGAAAAACCTTCGGATCGCGACCTTCAATATCAATGGCATCCGGGCCCGGCTGCCCAACCTGCTGGAATGGCTGGAGCGGGAAAAACCCGACATTGCCTGTTTGCAGGAGCTCAAGGCCGTGGACAATGATTTCCCGGCGGCGGAACTGGAGTCGGTGGGGTACGGGGCGATCTGGCATGGGCAGGCGTCCTGGAACGGCGTCGCGATCCTGGCCCGTGACGCGCAGCCGCTGGAGAGCCGCCGAGGCCTGCCTGGTGGGGATGACGACAGCCACAGTCGCTATCTGGAGGCGGCGGTGCATGGCGTGCTGGTGGGCTGCCTGTACCTGCCCAACGGCAATCCGCAGCCGGGTCCCAAGTTCGACTACAAACTGGCGTGGTTCGAACGGCTGATCGACTACGCCCAAGGGTTGCAGGCCAGCGATCACCCTGTGGTGCTGGCCGGTGACTACAACGTAGTTCCCACCGACATGGACATTTACAACCCGCGCTCCTGGCTCAAGGATGCGCTGTTGCAGCCAGAAAGCCGCGCGTGCTACCAGCGACTGCTGGACCAGGGCTGGACCGATTCGTTGCGCCACCTGTATCCAGATGAGCGGGTCTACACTTTCTGGGACTATTTCCGTCAGCACTGGCAGAAAAACTCCGGGCTGCGCATCGATCACCTGCTACTCAACCCGGCGGCCAGCGCGTACCTGAGCGAGGCCGGCGTGGACGCCTGGGTCCGGAACCAACCCCACCCCAGCGACCACGCGCCCACCTGGATCCGGCTGGCGTCACGCAAGCGGCGGTGACCAGGCGAGGCATCCCGGTCGATTGTTGTCTCTGTGAGGGGAATGCCTTATACCTGGCGCCCAACACCGGTGCGCTTGTCGTGAGCGTAGCGCCGACCCTGGAAAAGGACACCCCTCATGAGTCACCTCCAACTGAGCGACACGGCCCGCTATCTGCTGCGCCTGGGTTTCGACACCCCGCCAGCGCCGACCCTCGACACGTTGCGTCAACTGCAACGGCGCCATACCGCCGAGTTCCCTTTTGAAACCCTGTCGACGTTGCTGCGTCAACCCGTGCCCATCGACCTTGAATCGGTCGAACGAAAAGTGTTCGAACAAGGGCGCGGCGGCTATTGCTATGAACTCAACCAACTATTTTTTGCGCTGTTGCTGGAGTTGGGTTTCGACGCCCGCGGCATCACCGGGCGCGTGGTGATGAACGCGCCTGAAGGCTCTTGGGCTGCCCGGACCCACCGGTTGAGCCTGGTGACGTTAGACGGCGTGCGCTACATCACCGACGTCGGCTTTGGTGGCATGGTGCCCACTGCGCCGTTGCTGCTGGACAGCCGTGAGGCCCAAACCACCCCCCATGAGCTGTACCGCATCGAAACCCATGCGGACGGTTACCTGCTGCGCGCCAACGTCGACGACGAATGGCGGCCAATGTATCTGTTCGATCTGCAACGCCAGGAAGACATCGACTACACCCTCGGTAATTGGTACGTCAGCAGCCACCCGGAATCCCCGTTCATGGGCCGGTTGATGGTTGCACGCACCGGTGACGGGTTGCGCAAGACCTTGAACGGCAACAGCTACGCGGTGCACCGGATAGGGCAGCAGAGCGAACGCCGGGTGATCGCCGATGCCGATGAGTTGATTGACTTGCTCGAACAAGAGTTTGGCCTGCGCGTACCGCCGCGCGAGCTGTTGCGACCGGCGATTGTGAAGGTGCTCCAGCCATAAGAAGGCTGTTGGCCGGGGGTACCTGTTCCTGGGTAGGGCAACAAGTTGTATACAACTATATGGACATTTGTCCTGAATTTTGAATACAGTGTGCCCATAACAAAAAACAGGGAATCCCCGAACCATGAAAACGCCCCATGTTTCACTCCCACGGCCCGAGGACGAAAACCTTGGCGTCGGCGCGAATATGGCTTACGGCCTGCAACATGTGTTGACCATGTACGGCGGCATCGTCGCCGTGCCGTTGATCATCGGCCAGGCGGCCGGGCTCTCGCCCGCGGACATCGGTCTGTTGATTGCCGCGTCATTGTTCGCGGGGGGCATGGCAACGTTGCTGCAAACCCTCGGCCTGCCGTTTTTTGGCTGTCAATTGCCCTTGGTGCAGGGCGTATCGTTCTCGGGCGTGGCGACCATGGTGGCGATTGTCGGCAGCGGCGGGGAAGGCGGCTTTCAAGCCATCCTGGGCGCGGTGATCGCCGCGTCGCTGATTGGTTTGCTGATTACCCCGGTGTTTTCGCGCATTACCCGGTTCTTTCCGCCGTTGGTCACCGGCATCGTGATCACCACCATCGGCCTGACCCTGATGCCGGTAGCGGCGCGCTGGGCCATGGGTGGCAACAGCCATGCCGCTGATTTTGGCAGCATGGCCAATATCGGCCTGGCGGCGGTGACCCTGGTGCTGGTGCTATTGCTGAGCAAAATGGGCAGCGCAACCATCTCCCGGTTGTCGATTCTGTTGGCGATGGTCATTGGTACCGTCATCGCCGTGTTCCTTGGCATGGCGGACTTTTCATCGGTCAGCCAAGGCCCGATGTTCGGCTTCCCGACACCGTTCCATTTCGGCATGCCGACTTTCCACATCGCCGCGATCCTGTCGATGTGCATCGTGATCATGGTGACCCTGGTGGAAACCTCTGCCGACATCCTGGCGGTGGGCGAGATCATCGACACCAAGGTCGACTCCAGGCGCCTGGGTAACGGCTTGCGGGCTGACATGCTGTCGAGCATGATCGCGCCGATCTTCGGTTCCTTCACCCAAAGCGCCTTTGCCCAGAACGTCGGGCTGGTGGCCGTGACAGGAATCAAGAGCCGTTTCGTGGTGGCGACCGGTGGCGTGTTCCTGGTGGTACTCGGGCTGCTGCCGTTCATGGGCCGGGTGATCGCGGCGGTGCCGACCTCGGTGCTGGGCGGTGCCGGTATCGTGCTGTTCGGCACCGTGGCTGCCAGTGGCATCCGCACGCTGTCCAAAGTCGATTACCGGAATAACGTCAACCTGATCATCGTCGCCACCTCCATTGGTTTTGGCATGATTCCCATCGCCGCACCGAATTTCTATGACCATTTCCCGAGCTGGTTCGCGACCATTTTCCATTCGGGCATCAGTTCTTCGGCGATCATGGCGATCGCGCTGAACCTGGCGTTCAACCACTTCACCGCCGGTAACTCCGACCAGCAGTCGGTTTTCGCCGCCGGCACCGAGCGAGTGTTGCGCTATCAGGACCTGGCAGCGCTACGTGAAGGTGATTACTTCAGCGATGGCAAGCTGCACGACTGCGATGGCAACGAGATTCCCGTGGTGGCTGAGCCTGTTCACGGGGCGGCGGAGCATGCGCCGATCCGTCTGAAAAGCAGCGAGCACGTCTGACAATTCCCTGTGGCGAGGGAGCAAGCTCCCTCGCCACAGGGGTTATCCAGTGGACACGAAAAAGCCTGGGATCAATGATCACAGGCTTTTTTGTGCCGCCCGGGAGCCGGTTACCAGCGGCCGTAATGACCCCGGGGTGGGCCGTAGTAATAGCCCCGTGGTGGCCCGTAATACACCGGTGCCGGGCGATAGTAGATCGGTCGCTCTACATACACCGGCTGCGGCTGGTAGTAGACCGGTGGCGGGGCCTGGTAGTAGACCGGCTGCGGCTGGACATAGACCGGTTGCTGCACATACACCGGCCGATCACGGTTGATGATGGCTGAGCCAACGATGGCCGAACCGACGATGGCACCAAAAACGGCGGGCCCCTCCCAACCACCACGACCGTGGGCGGATGCCTGGCCGGTGACCGCGAGTGCCCCCATGAGCAGGGCGATGATGGGAAGTCTACGATTCATGGCTGTTCCTCGTTTCGGCCCCGGCGCCTGTGGTCTGCAACAGACCCGATGAGGGTCGCGGGGATACTTGCTATGACAGCGATTTTCTCAGGATTTGCAACGCCGTTGGGTAAATATTGTGTAAGGTCTGTAGCGCTTTTATTGACCGCGCCGGGTCATCCTGTGGCCTGAGATAGGGCCGGGCCTGGCGGTATCATCATCGAATAGACCTTTCGCGACGGCCCTTCCATCTGTCCGAAAGTGAATGCAAGGAGACACGCATGCAGATCAATCCCAACAAAGACACCCAACTGTGCATGTCGCTCTCGGGGCGTCCCGGAAACTTCGGCCTGCGTTTTCATAATCACCTGTATGAACAATTGGGCCTGAATTTCTATTACAAGGCGTTTAGCAGCCAGGATTTGCCTGGAGCCGTGGGCGGTATCCGTGCCCTGGGGATTCGTGGATGCGGTGTGTCGATGCCGTTCAAGGAAGCCTGCATTGCCCTGGTGGATGAGCTGGATCCTTCCGCCGCCGCGATCCAGTCGATCAATACGATCGTCAATACCAACGGCCATCTGAAGGCCTACAACACCGACTACATTGCCATCGCCCAGTTGTTACAAAGCCACGCGGTGCCCAAGGACTCGACCTTTGCCTTGCGCGGCAGCGGCGGCATGGCCAAGGCTGTGGCCAGTGCCTTGCGCGATGGGGGTTACCAGAACGGGCTGATCGTTGCCCGCAATGAAGCCGCGGGGCGAGCCCTGGCCGAGTCCCTGGGATATGAATGGCAAGCTGACCTGGGTACCCGGCGGCCGCAGATGCTGATCAACGTCACGCCGATCGGCATGACTGGCGGCCCGGAGGCCGATCAGTTGGCGTTTGAGCCCGAGACCATCGTCGCGGCCGAGACTGTGTTCGATGTCGTGGCGATCCCGTCGGAAACGCCACTGATCGTGCGCGCCCGCGCCGAAGGCAAGCGGGTCATCACCGGGCTGGAAGTCATTGCGATCCAGGCCCTGGAACAGTTCGTGCTGTACACCGGCGTGCGGCCCAACCTGGAGCAATTTGAAAAAGCCGTGACCTTCGCCCGGTCGGCGTAGGCACTGCTATTCCAGCCGCGACAGGCGTTCTTCCAGGGCTGCGATCCGGGCTTCGAGTTCTTCGATGCGCTCCAGCGAGACAGCGCCACCGGCTCCACGCTCCAATGGGTGCTGGCGGGCGGCGAGAATCGCTTCGATGTCCGCCGGATCGCCCATGGCGTGCACATAGCGGTCTTCGCGCTGGCCGGCCTGGCGTGGCACCAGCAGCGCCAGTCCCCGGGCGATCAGGCGCTCAAGCTGGTGCACCACTTGTTCGGCGTCTTCGAAGTCGTGCATCCGACCGCTGCGGGTCAGTAGCTCATTGACTGTTTGCGGGCCACGCAGGAACAGCAGGCCCATCAGGACCACCTGGGCTGGCACCAGCTCCAGGGCTTTGTCGACCCGATGTTCCCAGCGGTCGGCGCGGCTGCCCATCACCAGTTTGGTAAAGCCGCGACCTTCCAACGCCCGCAGGCTCTGGCCGACCTGGCCCGGGTTGAGGTTCATCACCGGTTCGCGGCTGGTTTTCTGGTTGCAGGCCAGTACCAGGGCGTTGAGCGTCAGCGGGTAGGTCTCAGGGTTGGTGGCCTGTTTTTCGACCAGCGCGCCGAGGATGCGGATTTCCGTGCTATTGAGCCGTGGTTCTTCAGCCTGCTGTTGTTCTTCGATGCTCATCGCGCGTTCCCTATGCTGTGGAAGCCGCCTAGCCTAATCCTTGCGCAATAAAAGACAAGTCGTGCAACAAGCCGTGGCTATAATCGCAGCCGTTTGATTCATTCTTTCCTGCCACCTGCATGAGATTGCCATGACTATTTCCCTGTACGCCGCTTCCGTCCCGGTTTTCAAGCAGATGCTCAACGCGTTGAGCGACGTTCTGAACAAGGCCGAAGCCCACGCCACCGCGAAAAACATCGACCCGAACGCCTTCCTGCAAGCTCGCCTGTACCCGGACATGTTCCCGCTGGTGCGCCAGGTACAGATCGCGGTGGACTTCGCCAAAGGTGTGTCTGCACGCCTTGCCGAGATCGACGTGCCGAAGTATGAGGACACCGAGACCACGTTCGCCGAGCTGCAAGCCCTGATCGCCAAGGTCTTGGCCTTTATCGACGGCATCAGCCCTGCGCAGATCGATGGCAAGGAAGGCATCGAAATCGTTACCCGTCCAGGGACGCCGAAAGAGAAGCGCTTCAGCGGCCAGAATTATCTGCTGACCTACGGCCTGCCGCAGTTCTTCTTCCACGTCACCACTACTTATGCCTTGCTGCGCCACAATGGCGTGGAAGTGGGCAAGCGCGACTACATGGGCGCGTTCTAACCCGCCGGCATGAAAAAGCCCGGGACGGTGTGGGCCGTTCCCGGGCTTTTTTGTGGCTGTCACATCCTCGGCGGATATACCGCCGCTATCGCGAGCAAGCTCGCTCCCACAGGGGATCTGTTGTGTAGCGGCTATTGTGTGAGCGCCGCTGCCCTCTGTGGGAGCGCTTGCTCTGGGCGGCGATCCGACGATGACGACCGAATAGCCACCGCAGTTGTTACGCCGTACGCGCGAGCTTCTCTTCCTCACCCAGGCACGCCGCCGCTGTGAACAGCACATCCGTAGACGAATTCAACGCCGTCTCCGCCGAGTCCTGCAGGACACCGATGATGAAGCCCACCGCGACCACTTGCATGGCGATTTCGCTGGGAATGCCAAACAGGCTGCACGCCAGGGGAATCAGCAACAGCGAACCACCGGCCACCCCGGATGCGCCGCACGCGCAAATGGCCGCGACAACGCTCAGCAGCACGGCTGTTGGGATATCCACTGCGATACCCAGGGTATGCACGGCCGCCAGGGTCAGTACGGTGATGGTAATGGCGGCACCCGCCATGTTGATGGTCGCGCCCAGGGGGATCGACACCGAATAGGTGTCTTCGTGCAGGCCCAGGCGTTTGCTCAGCTCCAGGTTCACCGGAATATTCGCCGCCGAACTGCGCGTGAAAAATGCCGTGATACCGCTCTCGCGCAGGCAGGTGAATACCAGCGGGTAGGGGTTGCGACGCAGTTTCCAGAACACGATGAGTGGGTTGACCACCAACGCCACGAACAGCATGCAGCCGATCAGTACGGTGAGCAGGTGCAGGTAACCGAGCAGCGCGCCGAAGCCGGAAGTGGCCAAGGTCGAGGCTACCAGGCCGAAGATCCCCAGTGGGGCGAAGCGAATGACCACGCGCACGATGACAGTCACGCCATTGGACAGGTCTTCGAGCACGGTGCGGGTGGTCTGACCAGCATGACGAATGGCGATGCCCATGCCGATGGCCCAGGCCAGGATGCCGATGAAGTTACCGTCCATCAGCGCCCGGACCGGGTTATCCACCACGCTCAGCAGCAGGCTTTGCAGCACCTCGCTGATGCCCCCGGGCGCCGTGACCGCGACGTCTTGGGTCGATAGCACCAGGCTGGACGGAAACAGTGTACTGGCAACCACCGCGACCACCGCCGCGGCGAACGTGCCCAGCAGGTAGAGGAACAGGATGGGGCGGATATGGGTTTCCTGGCCGTGCTTGTGGTTGGCGATGGATGCCATGACCAGCACGAATACCAAAATCGGTGCTACGGCCTTGAGCGCGGACACGAAGACCTTGCCGATGAATGCGGTGGACTTGGCCACGTCGGGCGCCAGCCATGCCAGGACAATACCGGCGATCAGACCGATGATGATTTGCGTCACCAGGCTGGTGCGTTTGAGGCGTTGCATAGGGGTAACGGACGAAGCTGTCATAGCGGCATCTCTGATTTTATTGTGTGCGACGGTCGACGAGTCAGGGCAACAAGCGGGCAGGCCACATGAGCGGACCGTGGGAAAGTACGGCGTTTGCAGGCCGCGGACTTTATCACAGCCGGTAACAAATCTGACGGACCTGTGACAGTCCGTCACCCTTATCCGGGGCCTGGCATGCGTTTGTAAGACGCGCGCATTCTGTTAGGCTTTGCCGTTCTCACTTTCTTACTGCCAGCGGGCCCTTGGGCTAACGCTGGTGTCGTCGTTTCGCTGGAGTTCTGCATGCTGTTACCCATTTTCCTGTTGTCGGCCGCCGGTTTTACGGTGCTGACCACGGAATTCGTCATCGTTGGCCTGTTGCCCTCTATCGCCCGCGACTTGCAGGTCAGCATCCCCCAGGCCGGCCTACTGGTGACGTTGTTCGCGTTTACGGTGGCGGCGTTCGGGCCATTCCTGACGGCCTGGTTCGCCCGCTTTGAGCGGCGCAAGTTGTTTATCGGCGTGCTGGTGATGTTCGGTCTGGCCAACATGCTCGCCGCCGTTGCCCCCAACATCTGGGTGATGGCCGTTGCCCGGTTGATCCCGGCCCTGGGCCTGCCGGTGTTCTGGGCGCTGGCCAGTGAAACGGCGGTGGACATTGTCGGGCCACAGTTGGCCGGGCGGGCCATCGCCCGAATCGGCTTTGGCATCGTCTGTGCCACGGTGTTCGGCATTCCCGTGGGCACGTTGATTTCCGATGCGTTTGGCTGGCGCAGTGCGTTCGCGATCCTGGCGGTCATCGCCTTCGCCAAGGCCTTGCTGCTGTTTATCTACTTGCCGAAAACCAACCTGCACCAGCATCAGGTGAGCTTTCGTTCGCAATTCAAGATCCTGCGCAGCCCGTTGATGCAAGGGCATGTGCTGTTGTCGATCCTGGTGTTCAGCGGCATGTTCACCGCCTATACCTACCTGGCGGATATCCTCGAACGCCTCGCTGGGTTCGATGGCACCCTGGTGGGCTGGTGCCTGATGGGCTTCGGCGCCGTCGGGCTGCTGGGCAATTCCCTGGGCGGTCGGGCGGTGGACCGGCATCCGTTGATCGCATCGATGGTCTTCTGCCTGTTCCTGATCGGCGGCATGGTGGCGTTGGTGCCGAGCATTCATTCGCCCCTCGCGCTGGCGGCGGCAATGGGCATCTGGGGCGTAACCCAGGCGGCCTTGTTCCTGGTCAGTCATGTGCGGCTGATGAAGGCGGCTCCGCAGGCCCCGGCCTTTGCCGCATCGTTGAACATCGCCGGGGCCAACCTGGGGATTGGCCTGGGGGCGATGGTCGGTGGCCGGGTCATCGATACCTTGGGCCTGGGCAGTGTCGGGTTTGCGGCGGCCGGGTTCATCTTCATATCGATCCTGCTGGCGTTGCTGCTGATGACCTTCAAACCTCGTGTTGCCTGCTAAGCGCTGAACAACTCGCGACGAGCGCCTTCGGCAATCGCGACGATGCCGGGGTGGCTGACCTTGCGCTCCACGGAAATGGCGTAGAAGGATTCGCTCACCGCATTGGTCTGGCCGATCACTTCTACGCCGTACTGGCGCTTGACCTCTTCGGCGATCACGCTCGGGCCGATGAAAATCCCGCTGCCTGATTGGCCGAAGGCCTGCATCAATGCGCTGTCGTCGAACTCGCCGACGATACGCGGCTGGATCTGTTGCTCGGCGAACCAGCGTTGCAAGCGACTGCGCACCACGGTTTCCGGCCCGGGAATCAGCAGTGGAGCGTCATGCAGGCCGTGGGGGAAATCCTGCCCGTAGCGTTCGGCCAGCGCGGCGGTGGCGAAAAAGCTGATCCCGCATTCTCCCAGTTTCTGGCTGTAGCCCTTGATGTCCAGGTGGGTCGGCATCGGGCTGTCGGAAATCACCAGGTCCAGACGCTGGATTGCCAAGTCCGCCAGCAACCGTTCGAGCTTGTCCTCGCGACAGGTGATGCGCAGCGGCTCACTCAACTCCATGGTCGGCGCGAGCAGCCGGTAGACGATGGATTTGGGCACCACATCCGCCACCCCGACCCGAAACAGGGTTTGCTGCTCGTTGGGCTGGGCTCGCAGCATCAATTCCAGCTCGCCACCCAACTGGAACATGTGTTCGGCGTAGGGCAAGGTCTGGCGGCCGGCCTCGGTCAGTTCCAGCTGCCGTCCGACGCGGCGAAACAGCTTGATGTTATAGGTCTGTTCGAACAGGGAAATCTGCCCGCTGATGGTCTGTGGGGTCAGGTTCAACTGCTCGCAGGCGCGCACGATGCTGCCGGTTTTAGCCACCACCCAGAAATAATGCAGTTGTCGATAGTTGAGCATGGGATCACGTTGCTTCGTAAAAACCGAAGTATAACCGCTGAAAATACGAATTTTCCTGAAGTATTCGCGTCTCTAGAATGCCTTGCCATTGGTGGGCCACTTTCGTGCTCCTTTTATTCTCCCAAGAGGCATTCATTCCATGACATACAAATCCCTGGGGCTGGCAGCCCTGCTTGTGATGTCCGTAACGACACTGGCGGGTTGTGAACAGGCTGAGAAAAGTGCCCAGCAACTGATGGGCCAGGCTGCGGAAACCGCCAAGCAGGCCATTGATGACACCCACAAGGCCGCCGAACAGGCGATCAGCGAAGCCACCGGCGGGTTGATCAGCCCGAAGAAAAAACCGGCGGACGAAGCTGACGAAACACAAACCCCGACCAAAACCATCTAACACGTCACATCAGTCAGGACTGACCCATGGATTATCTTCTACAGCTCGCCGCCAGCCCCACCGCGTGGATCGCCCTGGCAACTCTGGTGGTCATGGAAATCGTGCTTGGCATCGATAACCTGATCTTCATTTCGATTCTGACCAACAAGCTGCCCGCCCAGCACCGTGCCAAGGCGCGGCGGATCGGTATCGGCATGGCGCTGATCCTGCGCCTGGGCTTGTTGAGCACCATTGCCTTCATTGTGCAGTTGACCGAACCGGTTATCGAAATCCTGGGCCAGGCGTTCTCCTGGAAAGACATGATCCTGATTGCCGGCGGCCTGTTCCTGCTGTGGAAAGCGACCACTGAAATTCACCACAGCATGGACCCTGCACCGAATGACCCCAAGTCGGCCACGTCCGCCGTGACCCTGGGCTTTGCTGCAGCAATCGGTCAGATCCTGATGTTGGACCTGGTGTTTTCCATCGACAGCATCATCACGGCTGTGGGCATGACCGAACATTTGCCGATCATGATCATCGCGGTCGTTGTGTCGGTGTTGGTGATGCTGCTGGCGGCCGAACCGCTCGCCAAGTTCATCAATGACAACCCGACGGTGGTGATGCTGGCCCTGGGTTTCCTGATCATGATCGGCATGACGCTGATCGCCGAAGGCTTCGGTGCCCATGTGCCCAAGGGCTATATCTATGCGGCCATGGCGTTCTCGGCGGCGATCGAAGTGTTGAACATGTTGTCCCGCCGGGCCAGGGAAAGGGCGTTGGCCGACAACGCCTGATGCCAGGCAGACAGAAGCCACCCGGGTCCAGGCCCGGGTGGCTTTTTTGTTAGGGTTTGAAAAGCGAATGCTCAGTGTGCGGTGGCGTGGTGTCGCGCGGGTTTTCTGGTTTTTTCCGATTGCGCAGGTGGTGCGTGATGATGGCGCCGGGTGATCCGGAGCACACCCCACAGCATGGCCGTGGCTACGCTCAGCCAGCCGAATATCAGCATCAGAATTGTCGTGGTCAGGCTCATCTGTGCCTCCTTTTTATCCCGGTCCGGGATCACGCACCTAATACATGGACAGTCTAGTCGTCCAAGTGTTGCAGGTAATCGATCCGTGGCGCTCGGGCACGGATCGGTTCGTTCTATCGCGCTCGTAAAACTGCTGTTATGGCTATACCCAGGGCTGTGCGCGCCTTATGATCGTCGACCCAAGCCTGGCCCCGGATGCCGGGCGTCTGAACAAGAGAGTCATCATGTCGCCGGTTATTTCATCTTTTCGATCACTGGTCCTGACGCTGTCCTGCCTCGTTGCCCTGGTGGGGTGTGCGGGCAGTGTGTCGCCGCAGGTACAGCGCCTGCCCGAGCGGGTGGAACTTAACAGCGTGCCGTTCTTTCGCGGCGAAATGTACCAGGGCGCCCCGCAGTCCCTGGCTGCCCTGCTGACGTTGCAAGGCACGGTGATCACGCCGGGGCTGCTGGAGAAACCGTTGCACCTGCCGGGTGGCGAAGCCGGTTTGCAACTGAATATGCAGACCCTGGCGCGTGAATACGGGTTGCTGGTATATCCCCTCGACGCCAAGCTGCCCGCGTTGTTGGAACAGGTCGCGGCGGGCTATCCGGTGCTGGTGCGCTATATCGACGGTTCGGCGTTCTGGGCCGAGCCTCGGTATGGGATTCTCGCCGGCTACAACCGTCAGAAGCAGACGGTATTGCTGCGCTCAGGCATGAACCGGCGGCAATTGATGAGCTTCAGTGCCTTCGAGTCGGCCTTCCAGAGCGCGGGTGGCTGGGCGGTGCTGGTCCAGCGACCTACGCAGCTGCCGGCCAATGTCGACTCGCAGCGGTGGCTCAAGGCGGCGGTCGAATTGGGCGGGGCAGGGCAGGAACAAGCCGCGGCGCGGGCCACCAAGACCTTGGAAGCGGCGCATTGATCGCTCACCCCGTTCGTCACTTGCCGGGCACAACCAGGCAGGTCTGAAGCTCTTATCGTCAGGGTTGGGCATTTTCCGACCGTGATTGGAGGAGGCACGCATGGCGCAGTCGAAAACACCTACGGGGCCACATTCGTCAGAGCATTCCAGCGGCGATGATTTGGGGTTCGATCCGGATTCACCGGATCTTGAGGATCCCCAGGTCGATCCGGTAGGGCCGGCCAAGGCGCCCCTGGACAAGAAGGATGAGCGCAAGCCCAAGCCCTATGATCCGCTGGGGGACTTGAAGCCATAAATAACCTGTGGTTATTGGGAGGCTTCCACCACGCCACTCTGGCGGCTCTTGAGATTCTTGGCGGCCTTGTATTGCAGGGCCACCGCTGGTACCGCGGCGCTTTTTCCGGTTTCCACCCAGCTACGAATCCGGCTGGCATCGGCGAAGTGCGTGTACTTGCCAAAGGCGTCGAGGATCACCAGCGCCATCGGGCGATTGCCCATTTTCGTCACCAGCACCAGGCAGTGACCGGCCTGGTTGGTGAAGCCAGTCTTGGTCAACTGGATATCCCAGTTAGCCTTGTGGACCAGGTGGTCGGTGTTGCGGAATCCCAGGCTGTACACAGGCTTGCGGAACGTAACGGTCTTTTCCTTGGTCGTGCTCAGTTCGCTCAGCAGAGGGTACTTGCGCGCGGCGATCAGCAGCTTGGTCAGGTCCCTGGCAGTCGAGACGTTGTGGATCGACAGGCCCGTCGGTTCGACGTAATGGGTGCTGGTCATGCCCAGCGCCTTCGCCTTGGCGTTCATGGCGGCAATGAACGCCGCATAGCCCCCCGGATAGTGGTGGGCGAGGCTGGCGGCGGCGCGGTTTTCCGAAGACATCAGGGCGATCAGCAGCACGTCCCGGCGCGACAGCTCGCTGTTGAGCTTGACCCGGGAAAACACGCCCTTCATCTCTGGGGTGTTGGCGATGGTGATGGAGATGTACTCATCCAGGTTCTGTTTGGCATCCAGCACGATCAGGCCGGTCATCAACTTGGTCACCGACGCGATGGGCACCACCACGTCCGGGTTGCTCGAATAAACGACTTTATCCGTCTGCAGGTCCAGCAACATCGCGCTGCCCGAGGCGACTTGCAGTTTGGCCGTATCCCGTGGGGCTGCGATGGTTTCCTGTGCAGCGACATTCTGCGTGATAAAACTGCCTGTGAAAGCGATGAACAGGCTGATGATCGAAAGACGGATTTTCACGCGAGTAGGCTCGATAGAGTTGAAGGTGCCGTTGAGCAACGACTTTTAAAAAAAAACGTCGCATTTTAGGAGTATGGGCGACAGCAGCGCTATATGCCTGTACCGCCAAGGCTTATGAATAAATAAAGTTTCATGGCGGGGGATTTTGGCGAAACGAATCTGAAAAATGTGTAATTTGGCGGCTAAAGTCCGTCGCCGGAAACATCTGCGGGAGCGAGCTTGCTCGCGATAGCGGTGTGTCAGTCAACTGGATGTTGGCTGGTCCATCGCTATCGCGAGCAAGCTCGCTCCCACAGGTTTTTTGTTGACGCGTATCAGCTGTGCAGCGTTTCAGCCGCGTACAACGTGTTTTCCAGCAGGCAGGCGCGGGTCATCGGGCCTACGCCGCCAGGTACCGGCGTGATCCAGCCGGCGCGGGGCAGGGCGGTCTCGTAGACCACGTCGCCCACCAGCTTGCCATCTTCCTGGCGATTGATTCCCACGTCGATGACGATGGCGCCTTCCTTGATCCACTCGCCTTTGACCAGGCCGGGTTTGCCGGCGGCCACCACCACCAGGTCCGCGCGGCCGACATGGCCAGCCAGATCCTTGGTGAAACGATGGGTCACGGTCACGGTGCAGCCGGCCAGCAGCAGCTCCATGGCCATTGGACGACCAACGATGTTGGACGCACCCACTACTACGGCGTCGAGGCCATACAGGTCCACGCCAGTGCTTTCCAGCAACGTCATGATGCCTTTCGGGGTGCAGGGACGAAGCAACGGGATGCGCTGGGCCAGGCGACCGACGTTATAAGGATGGAAGCCATCGACGTCTTTGTCCGGGCGGATACGCTCCAACAGCTTGGAGGCGTCGAGGTGTTCAGGCAGCGGCAGCTGGAGCAGAACGCCGTCGATGTTCGGGTCATCGTTCAAGCGATCGATCAGATCGGCCAACGCTTGCTGGGTGGTTTCGGAAGGCAGGTCGTAGGCCTGGGAAAGGAAGCCGACCTCTTCACAGTCTTTACGCTTGTGCGAGACATAAACCTGAGAGGCAGGATCGCTGCCGACCAGGATCACCGCAAGGCCGGGCGTGCGCAGGCCTTGCTGGCGGCGCTCGGTGACTCGTTGGGCGATCTGCTGGCGCAGGCTGGCGGCGATCGATTTGCCGTCGATAAGTTGTGCAGTCATTGCGCGTGGTTAACCATCGAGAGGGGAAAAAAAGAGAACGCATTCTCGCATGCCGGGGCGTGAGGGCAAAGGCGCTTGGTCTGCAAATTCCCCTAACCCCTTTAATTAAATGAATTTTTTTTAAAAAAGAGTTGACGACCTATCAGGCCGTCTATAACATTCGTCGCACTTGTCGGGCACAGCCTAGCACTGGTTAAGAAGGTGGAGCGGAGTTGGTTGTTTAAACTCGGCGAAACTGAAAGCACTTAGTTTGTAATCGTCCAAGAATACAGATTAAAAAGGCGCCCGTAGCTCAGCTGGATAGAGCATCCGCCTTCTAAGCGGATGGTCGCAGGTTCGAGTCCTGCCGGGTGCGCCAATTAGGCAGCTTTGGCACAAGTAAGGCAACAAGGCAATATGGTGGGCGTAGCTCAGTTGGTAGAGCACGGGATTGTGACTCCCGTTGTCGTGGGTTCGATCCCCATCGTCCACCCCATATTCTAGAAAGGCGCCAGATCTAACAATCTGGCGCCTTTGCTTTAAAAGCTTGATACGCGGATGTGGTGGAATTGGTAGACACACTGGATTTAGGTTCCAGCGCCGCAAGGTGTGAGAGTTCGAGTCTCTCCGTCCGCACCATACAAGTCGCTATTTAAATAGCAGAAAACGGCGCAGTACCTGAAAGGGGCTGCGCCGTTTTTGTTTTCAGTGGTTCTGTGTTTGGCGTCGGTACGGTTTTTTGGCGCTGCGCGTAGCGGTCGGTTTTCGCGAATGTGTTTCGCGATGATGCGTGACATGTCCGTCGGTCCCCTTGTGGGGGCGGGCGTCGCGCGATCGGGCAAGCTGCTTCTATATATAGAAGCGTCGGCGCAGAGCCCTGGGCTGAATCGACTGTATTTGCAATCCGGGTGGGGCATGAGCGTTTGTCCCGTCCTAAATCCGGCGCCTGTTTCCAGCGCGTTTTCAGTAGGGTGACTTCTTGAGTTTGACCTACTAGAATGCATGCCCTTGATTCTGGGGTCGGAAACGCCCGGCCAACGTCTGTGCAACGAGGAATATCCATGCAAGTTTCTGTTGAAAATACTTCTGCTCTTGAGCGCCGCATGAGCATCACCGTGCCGGCTGAGCGCATCGAGACTCAGGTCAACAAGCGTCTGCAGCAGACTGCCCAAAAGGCCAAAATCCCAGGTTTCCGCCCAGGCAAAGTGCCAATGAGCGTGATCCGTCAGCGTTACGAAGCTGATGCGCGTCAGGAAGCCGTGGGCGACGTGATCCAGTCTTCGTTCTACGAAGCGGTCGTCGAGCAGAAGCTGAACCCGGCCGGCGCTCCGTCCGTCGAGCCTAAAGTGTTGGAAAAAGGCAAGGACCTGGAATTCGTCGCCACGTTCGAAGTGTTCCCTGAGTTCACGGTTGCCGGTTTCGAATCCATCGCCGTCGAGCGCCTGAGCGCTGACGTGTCGGATGCCGACCTGGACAAGATGCTGGACATCCTGCGCAAGCAGAACACCCGTTTCGAAGTGACTGAGCGTGCTGCCCAGAACGAAGATCAACTGAACATCGATTTCGTCGGCAAGGTCGACGGTGAAGTGTTCGCCGGCGGTTCCGCCAAGGCTACTCAGTTGGTGCTGGGCTCCGGTCGCATGATTCCTGGCTTCGAAGATGGCCTGGTTGGCGCCAAGGCCGGTGAAGAGCGCGTTCTGAATGTGACCTTCCCTGAGGACTACCAGAACCTGGACCTGGCTGGCAAAGCCGCCGAGTTCACCGTGACCGTCAACACTGTTTCCGAGCCGAAACTGCCTGAGCTGAACGAAGAGTTCTTCGCCCAGTTCGGCATCAAGGAAACCGGTCTGGAAGGTTTCCGCGCCGAAGTTCGCAAGAACATGGAGCGTGAGCTGCGCCAGGCCATCAAGTCCAAGGTCAAGAACCAGGTCATGGACGGTCTGCTGGCCTCCAACCCGATCGAAGTGCCAAAGGCTCTGCTGGACAACGAAGTGAACCGTCTGCGTGTGCAGGCTGTTCAGCAGTTCGGTGGCAACATCAAGCCGGACCAACTGCCTGCCGAATTGTTCGAAGAACAAGCCAAGCGCCGCGTCGTACTGGGCCTGATCGTCGCCGAAGTGGTCAAGCAGTTCGAGCTCAAGCCTGACGAAGCCCGCGTTCGCGAGCTGATCCAGGAAATGGCCTCGGCCTATCAAGAGCCTGAGCAAGTCGTGTCCTGGTACTACAAGAACGACCAGCAACTGAACGAAGTCCGTTCGGTTGTGCTGGAAGAACAAGTTGTGGATACTGTTCTGCAGAAAGCTAGCGTGACCGATAAAGCGGTCTCTTACGAAGAAGCGGTCAAGCCGGTGGAAGCTCCACAAGCCGATTGATGGTTCTGCGGTAAGAAATAAACACCCATAAGCCAGCCTTCGCGCTGGCTTATGCGTATTCAAGACATAACTATTTGGGAGTGACTGCGAGACATGTCCCGCAATTCTTTTTATCAGCAGAGCTCTGACATCCAGGCCGCAGGCGGCCTGGTCCCGATGGTTATCGAGCAGTCCGCCCGCGGCGAGCGTGCCTATGACATCTACTCGCGTCTGCTCAAGGAACGCGTCATCTTCCTGATCGGCCCCGTTGAAGACTACATGGCCAACCTGGTCGCGGCGCAGCTGTTGTTCCTTGAAGCGGAAAACCCGGACAAGGATATCCATCTGTACATCAACTCACCTGGCGGTTCGGTGACTGCGGGCATGTCGATCTACGACACCATGCAGTTCATCAAGCCTGACGTTTCCACCATCTGCATCGGCCAGGCCTGCAGCATGGGCGCTTTCCTGCTCGCCGGCGGCGCAGCGGGCAAGCGTCACTGCCTGCCTAACTCGCGGATGATGATTCACCAGCCGTTGGGCGGCTTCCAAGGCCAGGCGTCGGATATCGACATCCATGCCAAGGAAATCCTCCACATTCGTTCGCGCCTGAACTCGTTGCTGGCCCATCATACCGGCCAAAGCCTCGAAACCATTGAGCGTGACACCGAGCGTGACAACTTCATGAGCGCCGAGCGTGCGGCCGAATATGGCCTGATCGACTCCGTGATCAACAAGCGTCAAATGCCTGCCTAAGCCGCTCAATATGCAGGTGGTTGGGATGACCGGCCGCCTGCGGGCTTGAAAAAGCCCGCAATTGCCTTCATCTTGTGTTGCAAGCCTATCGGATTTGGATCGATCGAATGACTGACACCCGCAACGGCGAGGACAACGGCAAACTGCTTTATTGCTCCTTCTGTGGCAAAAGCCAGCATGAAGTGCGCAAATTGATTGCCGGCCCCTCGGTCTTCATTTGCGACGAGTGCGTCGACCTGTGCAATGACATCATCCGCGAGGAGGTGCAGGAAGCCCAGGCCGAGAGCAGCGCGCATAAATTGCCTTCGCCTAAAGAAATCAGCGGCATCCTTGATCAGTATGTGATTGGTCAGGAACGTGCGAAAAAAGTACTGGCCGTAGCGGTGTACAACCACTACAAGCGCCTGAACCAGCGTGACAAGAAGAATGACGAGGTCGAACTCGGCAAGAGCAACATCCTGCTGATCGGCCCGACAGGCTCGGGTAAGACCCTGCTTGCCGAAACCCTGGCCCGATTGCTGAACGTTCCGTTCACCATCGCCGACGCAACCACCCTCACCGAGGCGGGTTATGTAGGTGAAGACGTCGAGAACATCATTCAGAAGCTGTTGCAGAAGTGCGACTACGATGTGGAAAAGGCCCAGATGGGCATTGTCTATATCGACGAAATCGACAAGATTTCACGCAAGTCCGACAACCCGTCCATCACCCGGGATGTTTCCGGTGAGGGCGTGCAGCAGGCCTTGCTCAAGTTGATCGAAGGTACGGTCGCTTCCGTTCCACCCCAAGGTGGCCGCAAGCATCCGCAGCAGGAATTCCTGCAAGTCGACACCCGTAACATCCTGTTCATCTGCGGTGGTGCGTTCTCCGGCCTGGAAAAGGTTATTCAAAACCGTTCCACCCGTGGCGGCATTGGTTTCAACGCCGAAGTGCGAAGCAAGGAAGAGGGCAAGAAGGTCGGTGAGTCCCTGCGTGAAGTCGAGCCTGACGATTTGGTCAAGTTCGGTCTGATCCCGGAATTCGTCGGTCGTCTGCCGGTCCTGGCGACGCTGGACGAGTTGGATGAAGCTGCGTTGATGCAGATCCTGACCGAGCCGAAAAACGCCCTGACCAAGCAGTATGCCAAGCTGTTCGAAATGGAAGGTGTAGACCTGGAGTTCCGTTCCGACGCGCTGAAATCGGTCGCAAAACGTGCCCTGGAACGCAAGACCGGTGCGCGTGGATTGCGCTCGATCCTCGAAGGCGTATTGCTCGACACGATGTACGAGATCCCCTCGCAGTCAGAGGTGAGTAAAGTCGTGATCGATGAAAGCGTCATAGAAGGCAAGTCCAAGCCATTGTATATCTATGAAAACAATGAGCCGGCTGCCAAGGCCGCACCGGACGCTTAAGCGTCCCGCTGCCGGAACAAAGAAGGGGCCTTCGGGCCCCTTTGCTTTTTGCGCGTTTTAGACGTGTCTTAGCGCTTGTTTTTTTTCGAGGCTGCCCCCATCTTGGTTTCAAGCTTACTTCCATCTGTTTCCGGCCCGAGGGCCGCCGTAGAGGCGAAATCATGAAGACAACCATCGAATTGCCTCTCCTGCCATTGCGCGATGTCGTGGTGTATCCGCACATGGTTATCCCGCTGTTCGTGGGGCGCGAGAAGTCCATCGAAGCCCTTGAGGCTGCGATGACGGGTGACAAGCAGATTCTTCTGCTGGCTCAGAGAAATCCTGCCGACGATGATCCCGGCGAAGACGCACTGTATCGCGTAGGTACGATTGCAACGGTTCTGCAATTGCTCAAGCTGCCCGACGGCACCGTCAAGGTCCTGGTCGAAGGCGAGCAGCGTGGTGCTATCGAGCGTTTCAGCGAAGTGGACGGCCATTGCCGGGCCGAGGTGTCGCTGATCGAAGAGGTCGATGCGCCCGAGCGTGAATCAGAAGTGTTTGTCCGCAGCCTGCTGTCGCAGTTCGAACAATACGTGCAACTGGGCAAGAAGGTGCCTGCAGAGGTCCTGTCGTCGCTTAACAGCATCGATGAGCCTGGGCGATTGGTCGATACGATGGCGGCCCACATGGCCCTCAAAATCGAGCAGAAGCAGGAAATTCTCGAAATCATTGATTTGTCGGCCCGTGTCGAACACGTGCTGGCACTGCTCGACGGCGAAATCGATCTGTTGCAGGTCGAGAAACGCATTCGCGGTCGCGTCAAGAAGCAGATGGAGCGCAGCCAGCGCGAGTACTACCTGAATGAGCAGATGAAGGCCATCCAGAAAGAGCTGGGCGATGGCGACGAAGGTCACAACGAAATCGAGGAGCTGAAAAAGCGCATCGATGCTGCCGGCTTGCCCAAGGATGCACTGGCTAAGGCCCAGGCCGAGTTGAACAAGCTCAAGCAAATGTCGCCGATGTCTGCCGAGGCCACCGTCGTGCGCTCCTACATCGACTGGTTGGTCCAGGTGCCGTGGAAAGCCCAGAGCAAGGTGCGTCTGGACCTGGCGCGTGCCGAAGACATCCTCGACGCCGATCATTACGGCCTGGAAGAGGTCAAGGAACGCATCCTGGAATACCTCGCCGTGCAGAAGCGCGTGAAGAAGATCCGTGGCCCGGTCCTGTGCCTGGTTGGTCCTCCAGGGGTCGGTAAAACCTCCCTTGCGGAGTCGATTGCCCACGCCACCAACCGCAAATTTGTACGCATGGCCCTTGGCGGCGTGCGCGATGAGGCGGAAATTCGGGGCCATCGCCGTACCTACATCGGTTCGATGCCAGGAAGATTGATTCAAAAGATGACAAAGGTCGGCGTGCGCAATCCGCTGTTCCTTTTGGACGAAATCGACAAGATGGGTAGCGACATGCGCGGCGATCCAGCCTCTGCGTTGCTCGAAGTCCTCGATCCTGAGCAGAATCACAACTTCAACGATCACTACCTGGAGGTCGATTACGACCTGTCGGACGTGATGTTCCTTTGCACCTCCAACTCCATGAACATTCCGCCAGCGTTGCTGGACCGGATGGAGGTGATTCGTCTGCCGGGTTACACCGAGGACGAGAAGATCAACATCGCCGTGAAATACCTTTCGCCCAAGCAGATCCAGGCCAACGGCCTGAAAAAAGGCGAGCTGGAATTCGACGAGGAAGCGATTCGCGACATCATCCGCTACTACACCCGCGAAGCCGGTGTGCGTGGCCTGGAACGGCAGATTGCCAAGGTTTGCCGCAAGGCGGTCAAGGAACATGCGCTGGAAAAACGCTTCGCGGTCAAGGTCACTGCGGACCTGCTGGAGCACTTCCTGGGCGTACGCAAGTTCCGCTATGGCCTTGCCGAGCAACAGGACCAGATCGGCCAGGTGACTGGCTTGGCCTGGACCCAGGTCGGTGGTGAGTTGCTGACCATCGAAGCCGCCGTGGTGCCGGGCAAGGGGCAACTGATCAAGACCGGTTCCCTGGGCGACGTGATGGTCGAATCGATCACCGCTGCGCTGACGGTGGTTCGCAGTCGCGCCCGGAGCCTGGGTATTCCCCTGGACTTCCATGAGAAGCGCGATACGCATATCCACATGCCTGAAGGGGCTACGCCCAAGGACGGCCCAAGCGCTGGTGTAGGCATGTGCACGGCCCTGGTTTCGGCATTGACCGGTATTCCGGTGCGCGCCGACGTCGCCATGACGGGTGAAATCACGTTGCGTGGCCAGGTCCTGGCGATTGGCGGCCTGAAGGAAAAACTGCTGGCGGCACACCGTGGCGGGATCAAGATCGTGATCATTCCCGAAGAGAATGTCCGCGACCTGAAGGAAATTCCTGACAACATCAAGCAAGATCTTCAGATCAAACCCGTTAAATGGATTGACGAGGTCCTGCAAATTGCGCTGCAATACGCGCCGGAGCCCTTGCCGGATGTGGCTCCGGAGATTGTCGCGAAGGAAGAAAAGCGAGAGTCTGACTCTAAGGAAAGAATTAGCACGCATTAATACGCATTTGCCTGGGGGGCTTCCTTGACAGTTTTTTAGAGCCCTTGTTATAAAGCGGCTCTTAAGTGTCTGCAGGCCATTCAGCACTCGTTTTTGCTTTCACCAAAAAAACTTAGAATCATCTCAAATAGATATAAGGGGACTTAGAGTGAACAAGTCGGAACTGATTGATGCTATCGCTGCATCCGCTGATATCCCGAAAGCTGCTGCTGGCCGTGCGCTGGACGCTGTAATCGAATCCGTCACTGGCGCTCTGAAGGCTGGCGACTCCGTTGTTCTGGTTGGTTTCGGTACCTTCTCCGTGACCGATCGTCCTGCTCGTATCGGTCGCAACCCGCAGACCGGTAAGACGCTGGAAATCGCTGCTGCCAAAAAGCCAGGCTTCAAAGCTGGTAAAGCACTGAAAGAAGCCGTTAACTAAGGTTTCGTTGAGTTTATCCGGGTCGGGGTCATGCCTGGCTTGGCAGCGGAGCGGTAATACGGCCGGTTGCAACCGGTCTGGCACACCAGGGCTTGCAGGTTAGAGCCCGGTCCGCTCCGCCAGTTACGAGAAGGCGCATCCTCGGATGCGCCTTTCTTCTATCCGGATTCTACCCACGCTCCACGGTTGCCTAAATTTGAAGTTCAACCGTTTCTGGGGGACGCATGCTGCAGAATATCAGGGACAATTCACAAGGCTGGATTGCCAAGACCATCATCGGGGTCATCGTCGCATTGATGGCGTTGACCGGTTTCGATGCCATTTTTCAAGCCACCACCAACAGCAATGACGCGGCCAAGGTCAACGGCGAAAAAATCAGCCAGAACGAGCTGAGCCAGGCGGTCGACATGCAACGCCGTCAGCTCATGCAACAGCTGGGCAAGGATTTCGACGCCTCCCTGCTGGACGAAAAAATGCTGCGCGATTCGGCGCTCAAGGGCCTGATCGACCGCAAGTTGCTGCTGCAAGGTGCACACGATGCGAAATTCGCTTTCTCGGAAGCTGCGCTTGATCAAGTCATCCTGCAGACGCCTGAGTTCCAGGTGGATGGTAAATTCAGCGCCGAGCGTTTCGATCAGGTGATCCGCCAGCTGGGTTATAGCCGTATGCAGTTCCGCCAGATGTTGGCTCAGGAAATGCTGATCGGTCAGTTGCGCGCCGGCCTGGCGGGCAGCGGTTTCGTCACAGATGCCCAAGTGCTGGCATTTGCACGCCTGGAAAAACAGACGCGTGATTTCGCCACCTTGAACATCAAGGCCGATCCTGCGTCGGTAAAGCTGACCGACGATGAGGTCAAGGCTTACTACGACCAACACGCCAAGGAATTCATGACGCCTGACCAGGTGGTCATCGATTATCTCGAGCTGAAGAAAGCCTCTTTCTTTGATCAGGTCAGCGTCAAGGACGAAGACCTGCAAGCGGCCTATCAGAAAGAAATCGCCAACCTATCCGAACAGCGTCGCGCTGCGCACATCCTGATCGAAGTGAACGACAAGGTGACCGAAGCCCAGGCCAAGGCGAAGATCGAAGAGATCCAGGCTCGCTTGGCCAAAGGTGAGTCGTTTGAAGCGTTGGCGAAGGAGTTTTCCCAGGACCCGGGTTCGGCGAACAACGGCGGCGATCTCGGCTATGCCGGCCCAGGTGTCTACGATCCGGAGTTCGAAAAGGCCTTGTACGCCTTGAACAAGGACCAGGTCTCGGCACCGGTCCGTACCGATTTCGGTCTGCACCTGATCAAGCTGCTGGGGGTCGAAGCGCCTGAAGTGCCGACCTTCGCCAGCCTCAAGGACAAACTGACCCGCGAGCTGAAGACTCAGCAGGTGGAGCAGCGTTTCGTGGAGGCGACCAAGCAACTGGAAGATGCCTCGTTCGAAGCGTCCGACCTGGCGCAGCCGGCCCAGGACCTGAAGCTGACCATTCATACATCGGCCCCGTTCGGTCGTGAAGGCGGTGAAGGGATTGCGGCCAATCGCGCCGTGGTCACTGCGGCGTTCAGCCCGGAAGTGCTGGATGAAGGTGCCAACAGCACCGCCATCGAACTGGACCCGGAAACCGTCGTAGTGCTGCGTGCCAAGGAGCACCGCAAGCCTGAGCAACTGCCGCTGGAAAGCGTGGCAGGGCCGATTCGTGCTCAATTGACCAAGGAACATGCCAGCGCAGCGGCCAAGACCCGCGCCGACGAGCTGATCGCCAGCCTGCGCGACGGCAAGACGGCACTGGATAAACCGGTTGACGGCCAAGGCTGGAAAGCCATCGAGGCGGCCACCCGCAACCAGGAAGGCATCGACCCGGCGGTGCTGCAAGCACTGTTCCGCATGCCTAAGCCTGAGTCCAAGGACAAACCGACGTTCACCAGTGTGACCTTGCCTGATGGCAGCCTGATGGTCGTGCGTTTGAATGGCGTGAACGAAGCAGCGGCACCGACTGACGAAGAGAAGGCGGAATATCGCCGCTACCTCGCGTCCCGTGTTGGTCAGCAGGACTTTGCGGCGTATCGCAAGCAGTTGGAGAGCCAGGCGGATATCAAGCGTTTCTAATTGCTTGAGGTTTGGCCAAGCCTGATTGTAATGCTGTTCGCTTTAGAGAAAACGGCGCTTCTCCAGAAATGGGAAGCGCCGTTTTTTTTGGCTTGGGTTTTGGATTTTGGGTGTATGTCCAAATAAACCACGTCTCTGGAAACGGAATAAAAAACTTCATTGACCGCTGAAGTGAACAGCATTAGCCCGAACCGTCAGATTTTTGTATCTGCTTGTTGCCTGGAAAGCGGGTGTTCGTCGATCTATCCGGTTGGCGTCTTTTTCCTGCAAACAACCCCCAGTAAACTTGTAACCCCCTTGAAACAAGATTAGCCACGCTGCCGAGTCGCGTTCTGTTGCACAATACGCCCCGGACCGTTTTTCTCAGGATGTTCAATGTTCAAATCATTTCCCATGCGCACCGTCGGGCTTGCACTGTTGCTGGCCGCCGCAGCCGGTTGCTCGTCGAAGAAAGCAGCCATTTACGAGCACGAGAATTTCGACGACTCCGGCACGTTCTCGCGCACTTATCCAGTGAACGACGCGGCGACCTGCGAGGCCGGGCGTCGGGCGTTGCTCAGCCAGGGCTACATCATCACCAGCAGCGATCCGAAGCTGGTCAGCGGTCACAAGAGCTTCCAGCAGACCGGCGACACCCACATGGAAATCAGCTTCAACCTGGTCTGTGCCGAAGACGGCGGTACTGGCCACCGTGCGACGATGTTCGCCAACGCCTTGCAGGACCGTTATGCCCTCAAGAAGATCAACAACTCCGCCAGCCTGGGCGTGGGCGTGTTGGGTTCGGTATCGATGCCGATCGGCTCCTCGGATGATTCGATGGTCAAGGTCGCCAGCGAAACCGTGTCGGCGTCCAAGTTCTATGAGCGCTTCTTTGCCCTGGTGGAGCTGTTCCTGCCTCCCGAGGCGAAGAAAGCGGCTGATAACGCCGAGAAACCGAAAACTGAACTGGGCATTCCGGAAACCAAGGTCGAACCGGCTGCCCTGGTGCCTGCTCCAGCGCCTGCTCCAGCGCCTGCGCCGGAGCCGGAGCCGATTGCCCCGGCGCCAGCCACCCCGGTGGAAGAGGCCGCGCCGGCCCCCGTCGAAACCACTCCCACGGTCTCGGAGCCCGTCGCACCGCCGAGCGAGCCAGCGCCGATTGCACCCGAGTCGATTGCACCCGAGTCGTTCGAGTCTGCGCCGACGACGCAAACCGTTACACCACCGCCACCACCGTCCAGCTCGTTACCGGCACCGACCGAGCCGATCCAGCCGCTTCCGTCATCCTGAGGTTCAGTGGCAGGGAGTAATGCCCAGTCACTCTTTACACAGTAATTTCCCGACCCTGTGCTACGTTTAATTCATGAAGCCTTTGCTTCATGTTTTATTCATAAAGCAGCTTTATGCTGATGCCAGCGCCATAAGGCATCGGTTTCAATGACAGGGGAAGGACACGTAATGGATGATTATCAGGAAGAGCTGCTGGAATACCAGGCGTATGAACTGGACCCGTTGGAACCCGCCGAAGATGCGACGGAGTTGTAAGGATCGCGACAAGCTACAAATGGTAAGCACCAGCCAGGTTCTTGAAGCTCAAACCCCTCGGTGACTACGACGAAACTCTCCGGGTGTCTGGTTGTTCCAGCGCTTGAAGGCTCGTTGAAATGCCTCGGCTGAGGCGAATCCCAATAGATAAGCGATTTCGCCAAACGCCAGTTCGGTATCGCGTATGTAGGTCATGGCCAGGTCGCGGCGGGTGTCGTTGAGGATGGCGCGAAACTGCGTGCCTTCCTCGGCCAGCTTGCGACGCAGGGTCCAGGTTGGCAGCTTCAGGCGAGCCGCCACTTCTTCCAGGTCGGGTTCCCGGCCGCCGTTGAGCAACGGTCCCAGCAGTTGGATGATGCGCTCGCGCAGGCTGCGGGTGCGGGTCAGTTGTTCCAGTTCCCGTTCACA
Source organism: Pseudomonas sp. NFACC05-1 (assembly GCF_900100135.1). Taxonomy (NCBI): domain Bacteria; kingdom Pseudomonadati; phylum Pseudomonadota; class Gammaproteobacteria; order Pseudomonadales; family Pseudomonadaceae; genus Pseudomonas; species Pseudomonas sp. NFACC05-1. Next base: position 55,524 of record NZ_FMTR01000001.1, read on the forward strand.
CAATTGAAGCAGATGGTGCCAGGTGCTGGGGCAATGCTGTGGGTTGCGCTGGGCGAGGCTGTCCAGGCCCAGTCGCAGTTGATTCTGTTCGGCGCCAAATTGGATCGGGCAGTCACCGAGCGTGCGGTAGGCCTCCACGTATGCCGGCTCCTCGAATTCGATTTCGATGCGTTCTGGCCGCAGCGCGATGCCGCTGACGCTGGACAGTTGCGCAAGCCAGCCGGCAATGATCGAGTCCACGACAAAGCGGTTGTAGGCGTTATACGGGCTGATGGAATAGAACCGTAGCCAAGCGCCTCGGGCATCTTCATGGAAACTCGATTGGCCGCGATAGTTGGAGCCGTACAGCGGCTCGAAGCGGATCATGCAGCGGGCGGCCTCGCGCACGGTGGGCGCCTGGGCCGCGGTAACGCCCGCCAGCCCGGCCTGGCTCAAGCGGCCGAGTTGGCCCATGCGCAGGCCCAAGGCTGGGTCCTGAGTTTGTTGAATCGCGGCGTGGCCCAGACGCATGTAGCGCGGGATCGACAATCGTGCCCCGGGCTCGGCCAGGCGCGCGGCATCGAGACCGTACTGTTCAAGCAGAGGTTGAGGGTCTTGCCCATGGCTGGCGACGGCGTCAGCCAAGCTATGGACAAAGCCCACAGACAGGTCGCCCAGGCGCATCGGCTGCGGTTTCATGTTCACAACCACAGGTTCAGCAGGCGGGCGCCGCGGGCGTTGCCATCGGGGAAGTGTTGGCCGTTGTGGCTGATGAAACTCTGGCCGGCGCTGCCGTTGTCCCAGAACTGGCCCCGCAGGAACACGCTGACGCCGCCCTGGGCCTGGCTGATGGGCAATTGGCCGGTCAGTGTCAGGCGATGCCAGGCTTGGCCCTCGCTCACTTCACCTGGCTTGAGGCTCACCTCGCTCGGCGTGGACAGGCCTTTATAACCGCTCCAGGGTTTGTCCCATGTGTCGCGACCGAGGATGAAGGCGGGCACCGCAATCAGTTGCGCGCCCTGGTCGTTGAGTTGCCGGTAGTGGAGCGGGTACCAACTGTCGCTGCCGATCAGCACGCCCAGGCGCCCGGCGGGGGTGTCGATGACTTGGACAGCGGTCGGGCGGTCGGCCCCAAGCACGTCGCGCTGTTCAAACACCGGATGTCGTTGGCGTTGTGGCTGGCCGATCGGCCGGCCATCGCTGCCGAACACCAGGCTGCTGTTGTACAGCGCACCGCGACCGATCTTCAGTTCACCGTCACTGACACTGGGCTCGGGAAGCACGATGGAGCCGGCCACCAGGGTGATACCGAACTCCTTGGCCAGCCCACCGAACAGCGCTTGATAGTCATGGGCCATGCGCTCGGCTTTCATGCGCAGGTGGGCATCGTCCAGTCGGCTATCGCCTTGAGCGCTGATCAATGCCTGGATAAACGCCAGCGGATTACTGATCGCCAGCCAGTTCATGGCTTCCTTCAGGCTGGTGGCCTGGTACAACTCGTCTTTTTCGCCGCCGACCATCAACCAGGTGCCGATGTGCTCGGGCAGGACCACCACGGTCTTGGCATTGAGAAAGCCCTGGTCGCGAGCCGTCTGCAGATAGGCTGCCAGTTTGCGATGCAGGCGTTCGGGGCTCTGGTAGTCGGTGGGGAACAGTTCGGGTTGGATGCCCAGCAGGTTACCGCGGTCGGCGGGTGTGCCCTGATCGACCGCCAGGCTGATGCGCAGGTCCGACAGGTAATGACCCGTCGGACGATCCGTCGTCCACAGTGCGTAGGTGATCAGGGCGGCAATCAAGGCCAGGGAAAACAGCAGGTACAGAAATTTGCGCATGGGAGAACAGTCAGCGGCCGTGTGCAGGTTCGTGATTTTTCATCAGGAGCTACGGGGCAGGGTACGGTAAAACAAGGGATTAGCGAAGGGCGGGCGCTGATTTGTACTTGCGGCAGGCCTGCGCCAAGGCGTCCATGGAATCCTTGGACACCCTCCGCGCGAGCAAGGCGCATTAATGACTTTTGGCCTTCCTGATGCGGATCAGAATCAGCAGCATGATCAACAGCACCGGTGGCGTCATGCCCAGCAGTGCCTCGCGGGCCGAGAGGCTTGCGCCCAAGGTGTGCAGCCCGCTATAGACCAGTTTGAACAGATTGATCAGGTAGTAGGTGATGGCAATGATCGACAGGCCTTCCACCGCGCGCTGGATCTTTATCTGTGCATCGGCGCGTGCATTGAGGCTGCGCAGGATCTCGGCGTTCTGATCCTCCATTTCGACCTGTACGCGTGCTTGCAACAAGTCACCCAGGTTGGCGACGCTCATGGCCAGTTGCTCGAGGCGCTGTTCGGTGGCTGCGCAATAACGCACCGTGGGTTTGAAACGCCGTTCGATGAACACGCCCAGCCGCTGGCAATCCCCCAGGTGACTTTCACGCAACTCCCCCAGGCGCTCGAACACCAGTTGGGCATAGGCGCGGGTGGCGCTGAAACGGTGGCGATTCTTGACCGTGCTGCTGACAACCTGGCGAGACAGCAGGGCGATGTCCTCCAGCAGGGCCTTGGCATGCACGCCGCTGGCATTGGCGTTGCGTTCGGACAGGCTCACCAGGGTGCGATCGAATTCGTTCAGTTGCGGGTCCAGTGCCTTGGCGGTATTGAGCGACAAGGACGCCATCATGCGATAGGTCTCGATTTCCAGCAGGCGCCGGATCATGCGGCCCTGACGATAAGCGTTGAGCCGTCGGTTGATGAACAGCAGGCGGTTGGTGCCGTCTTCGGTCAGGCGAAAATCGCTCCAGACCACCGCATCGCCACCGCCCACGCAAGAACCGCAGGGGTCCTTGAAACCGTAGCTGGGCAGGTCGAGACCGGCTTCGGCGCGCACCACCACCTGAACGGCATTGATGAGGTGCTGGGCATGGCCTTCGATACCCTGGGCAAGGCATTCGGGCAGCGTTGTCCAGTGCGGTTCGTTGGTGCTGGCGGGAACGACCAGGGTCAGGGTGAAGAACTCGGCGTGGCGCTCCCACTTGAGTGGATGGCCTTCAAGGCGGGTGATGCCTTGTGCGGCCTCTGCTGCGACGGTTTCCGGGCACAGTCGCTCGAGCAGCGCGTTGCACTGGGCATTGTCGCCAAGAAACGCCAGGTGGAAGACGTGGGCCGGCTCGTCGAAGTACAGCGACGGGCGGGCGTGCAACTCGTTGTGCAGCATTTTTCGTTGGGGATGCATGCGAGGGCGACCGTGTTATTAAGGTTATTTTAGGGTTGAGCACCTGGACCAGCGTTGATAGGACTGGTGCATTCCGGCGAGAGTCACGCGCAGCTGATCGGTGCGCTGCACATTTGGATCATTAACTTGTCAGTTACGGTCATTGAGCGCCCGCATCCGGACTCTTACGCTGTGGGTCATGACAGACGCAAGCCGCAGAGCTTGCGCTTTTCCCCGTGATCGCCCGTTGTGGAGTTACCGATGACCGCCTCTCATTACCCGCACCTGCTGGCCCCGCTGGACCTGGGTTTCACCACGTTGCGCAACCGTACCCTGATGGGCTCGATGCACACCGGCCTGGAAGAGAAACCCGGCGGTTTCGAACGCATGGCGGCGTATTTTGCCGAGCGCGCCCGGGGCGGCGTGGGCCTGATGGTCACCGGTGGGATCGGGCCGAATGACGAGGGCGGCGTGTACTCCGGGGCGGCCAAGCTGACCACCGAGGAAGAAGCGCTCAAGCACCAGATCGTGACCCGGGCCGTACACGAGGCCGGTGGCAAGATCTGCATGCAGATTCTCCATGCCGGGCGCTACGCCTACAGCCCCAAGCAGGTGGCACCGAGCGCGATCCAGGCACCGATCAACCCCTTCAAGCCCAAGGCGCTGGACGAGGAGGGTATCGAGAAACAGATCAGCGATTTCGTCACCTGTTCGGTCCTGGCCCAGAAGGCCGAATACGACGGCGTCGAGATCATGGGCTCGGAAGGTTATTTCATTAACCAGTTCCTGGCGGCCCACACCAACCACCGTACCGACCGTTGGGGCGGCAGCTATGAAAACCGCATGCGCCTGCCGGTGGAAATCGTGCGTCGGGTGCGTGAGGCAGTAGGCCCGAACTTCATCATCATCTTTCGCCTGTCGATGCTCGATCTGGTGGAAGGTGGCAGTTCGTGGGACGAAATCGTCCAGTTGGCCAAGGCCATCGAGCAGGCCGGCGCAACGATCATCAACACCGGTATCGGTTGGCACGAAGCGCGGATTCCCACCATTGCCACCAAGGTTCCACGGGCGGCGTTCAGCAAGGTCACGGCCAAGCTGCGTGGTTCGGTAAGCATCCCGCTGATCACTACCAATCGCATCAACACCCCGGAAGTGGCCGAGCAGATCCTCGCTGAGGGCGATGCCGATATGGTCTCCATGGCCCGGCCATTCCTGGCCGATCCGGAGTTCGTCAACAAGGCCGCTGCCGGTCGCAGTGACGAAATCAACACCTGCATCGGCTGCAACCAGGCGTGCCTGGACCACACCTTTGGCGGCAAGCTCACCAGTTGCCTGGTCAACCCACGGGCTTGCCATGAAACCGAGCTGAACTACCTGCCGGTGACCCAGGTGAAGAAAATCGCCGTGGTCGGTGCCGGCCCCGCCGGGTTGTCCGCGGCCACGGTGGCGGCCGAGCGTGGGCACCAGGTGACGCTGTTCGATTCGGCCAGTGAAATCGGCGGTCAGTTCAACATTGCCAAGCGCGTGCCGGGCAAGGAAGAGTTCTTCGAAACACTGCGCTACTTCAAGCGCAAATTGCAGACCAACCATGTCGAGCTGTGCCTCGATACCCGGGTGGATGTGGCGCAATTGGTGGCCGGCGGCTACGACGAGATCATCCTCGCCACCGGCATCGCGCCGCGCGTGCCGGCGATTCCCGGGGTGGAGCATGCCAAGGTGTTGAGCTACCTGGACGTGATCCTCGAGCGCAAGCCGGTGGGCCGTAGCGTCGCGGTGATCGGTGCCGGCGGTATCGGCTTCGACGTGTCGGAGTTCCTGGTGCATCAGGGCGTCGCCACCAGCCAGGACCGTGAGGCGTTCTGGAGGGAGTGGGGCATCGACACCCACCTCGAGGCTCGCGGCGGTGTGGCCGGGATCAAGGCTGAACCCCATGCACCGGCGCGCCAGGTGTTCCTGCTGCAACGCAAGGCGTCCAAGGTCGGTGACGGCCTGGGCAAGACCACCGGCTGGATTCACCGCACAGGCCTGAAGAACAAGCAGGTGCAGATGCTCAACAGCGTCGAGTACCTGAAGATCGACGACGACGGCCTGCACATTCGCATCGGCGAAACCGGCGAGCCGCAAGTGCTGGCCGTGGACAACATCGTGATCTGCGCCGGCCAGGATCCGCTGCGCGAGTTGCAGGAAGGCCTGGAAGCGGTGGGGCAGACCGTCCACCTCATTGGCGGCGCCGACGTGGCAGCGGAACTGGATGCCAAGCGGGCGATCAACCAGGGGTCGCGGTTGGCGGCGCAGTTGTAACTCACACGCTCTGTAGAACCCGGACTCCCTGTGGGAGCGAGCAAGCTCGCTCCCACAGGAGGCGGTGAACTCCGATCCTGAAGTCTCTCAACACCGAGCTGTTAAGATGCCGGTATCTTCCCCTCCGGCCCGCCGCAATGCTGCTTCCCGCCCTCGACTGGCATCCCCAACCCCGACTCGAACCCCTTCACCTGGACTGGCTCGCCCGTGCCGGTGTCGAAGTGGCGGTGTTGCGCCTGGACCGGATCGATCCGCTGATCAGCGGCAACAAGTGGTTCAAGCTGGTCCCTCATCTGCGCACCGCCCATGAGGCCGGAGCCGAAGGGGTCATGAGCCTGGGCGGTGCCTATTCCAACCATTTGCATGCGCTGGCGGCGGCCGGCAGGCGCTTCGGCTTTTCCACGGCCGGGCTATTGCGCGGTCATCCCCAGGACACGCCGACGGTGCGCGACCTGAAAGCGTTTGGCATGGACCTGCACTGGTTGGGTTATGGCGGATACCGAGAGCGGCACGCAGCGGATTTCTGGGAACCGTGGCAGATTCGCTATCCACATTTGCATCCGGTGCCCGAGGGCGGTTCGGGATTGCCTGGGGCGCAAGGCTGCATGACGTGGGTGGCCAGTGTCCGTGAACAATTGGCGGCGCTGGGATGGGCGGATTATCACGGCTGGTGGTTGGCTTGCGGTACTGGAACATCGCTGGCCGGACTGGTGCTGGCCGAAGCGGGCGAGCGCCCGGTCTACGGCGTGCTGGCCGTGCCTCCGGACCATGGCGTGGCCCGGCAGGTCGAGCGCATCGTGGGAGAAGCCGGGCTTTCCAGACCGCGTCATGAGTTCTTCGACGGCAGCCGTGGCGGGTTCGCCCGGGTCGATGCCGAACTCACCGAGTTCATCGAAACCACGACGGCCATCGAACTGGAGCCGTTGTACACCGGCAAAGCCTTGATGTTGCTCAAGACGCAAGTCGAGGCCGGACGATTTGCCCCGGATACCCGTCTGGTCTTCGTCCACACCGGCGGTTTGCAAGGCCGCCGGGGGTTCGAGTAACGACGGTCAGCCGCGTTTGGGCATCATCCGCAGCAGCGTGTTGTCCCGTACCACATAGTGGTGGTACAGCCCCGCCAAGGCATGCAGGCCAATCAGCCAATAGCCGATGGTGCCGCCCAGCACGTGCCAGCCTTCCAGTTGCTTGGCGAAATCCTTGTCTTGATTGATGAGCAACGGCAGATCGAAACCGTAGAACATCACCTGGTGCCCTTCGGCGCTGGTGATCAGCCAGCCCAGCAGCGGCATGGCGATCATGAACAGGTACAGCGCCCAATGCATCAGGCGAGCGAGAACGGTTTGCCATGCAGGCGACGCCGGGAAAATCGCCGGAGCCTTACCCATGCTGCGGGCGAACAGGCGTAGCCAGACCAGCAGGAACACCGTCAGGCCGAGCATGAAGTGCGCTTCCTTGATCAGGGTGCGACCGCCACTGCCCTTGGGGAAAATCCCGCGGAACTCGATGCAGGCGTAAACCACGGCCAGCAGAACCAGCATCAGCCAATGCAAGGTGACCGTGACGGTACTGTAGCGGCTTTCTGAGTTTTTCCAGGGCATTGCAGGCCTCTCCAACGATCAGGGTAGAGCGCCGTCTAGAGCGGCGTTATCCGTTTACTGTAAGCCCGTTTCGCTGGGTTTGCTTGAGCCAGATCACTTTTGCCGGCATGAAGCCACAGGGTTGAGTCAGGGAGTCAAATCCGGCGGATTCAGCAGCCAGTCCAACAGCAGCCCCGCATCATGGTCCCCACGGGGCGATTTCGGGGACGTGGCGGTATGGCCTGCGCCGGTATCGACAGCCCCTGGGCACAGCACCGGTCGATCAGGGTCGCCATCGAGAAAACTCACCAGCACTTCGCTGCCGGCCATCAGGCTGGGGCTGCCATCCAGCGTCAGCCGCGACACGGGCAGCGTGATGCCGTCCTGGTCCGGCGCCCATAGGCTGACACTCACCTGGCCACGTTCATCGGCGCTGGCCGGCTGGCCGGTGCTGCCGAGTACATGGGCCAGGTGGTACCCGGGGACGGGGGGCTTGGGGTGCTTGAGGGCTGGCCTGAACGTGGTGGACCAGGGAATGGCGGTGAACCGGTTGCGGTAGTCACGGGCCGACGGTGCGGCGGGCAGGTCCGGCTCCAGGATCGAGAACTGCCGTCCGCGATGCTGGACCTCGGTGATCAACCATTGATCGTTGAAGGTGGAAACCGGGTGTTCGCAGACCTGTACGATGTCGCCGCCGTGCAGGGCCGGTTGGGTACTGTGGCCATGGATTTCCCGTTGTCGGCAGCGCAGCCGTTCAAGGTGGCGGCGACCGGCCTGGTAACGGTGAGCCAAGGCCGGGTTGCCGTGCATGGCTTCGTGATCGAGCCGCTCAAGGGGTTGATTCGCCGCCGAGGCCTCGGCTTCGGGCGGGGCCCGGTCACTGAACCCGGCGGGCAGCCCAGGCATCATCGGATGGTGACGCAAATACAAGCGTCTGATGGCCGGCTGCAGGCTGTCGTTCGGGCGCAGGGGCAGCTCGATGGGGCGCGCGGGAAAGCTCTTCGGGTCTTCGGCAAACACCAGGACATGGCCCTGGGGAGCATGTTCGAAGTGGTAATGAATGCCTTCTTCCTCACACAGTCGTTGCAGGAGGGTCAGGTCGCTTTCGTCGTACTGGATGCAAAACGGGCGACACGGATACAGCCCATGGGGCAGTTCGAAACGGTAGCTGTCGACGGGTAGCGCGTGTTCTTCCAGCAGGCGTTGCAGCAGCTGCACCACGCTGAGCCGATGGAAAACCCGGCGCTGTGGGCCTTGCTCCAGTTGCTGGAGGTAGGGAACCAACGTCACACGATAGCCGATACGCCGCGGCGCCAGGGCACTGAGGCTAACGCTGTGGACAATCCCATGGACGCCCGATTCGCCTTCCAGGCGCAGGAAGGCCGGATGCCCCAAGAGCAGTTGGAGATCTATCGGCGGGGCCAGGCCGATCAGTTCGAGGTCAAAGCGGTATGGCTGGTTGAGGGCTTCGCGGCCACTGAACCGCAAGACTTGCAGTTGCAAGCCGCTTTGCGTGAGCGTCAGGCTGAAGGGACTTTCCGTGTCGTTGCGCATCGCAGCTCCTACTGGCAGGGAGAGAGGCGCAGAGGGTACGAAACCGCAGGGGAAAACGGTGCTTGTGAGTCGCTATTTCAGAAACGCCCTACAACACGCTGTGAAAATGTCGATCCGGCAGGGTGAATTTTTTGGTCGATCAGCCGGTTTAGGCCGTATAAACTTGCGCCACAGCGCCGGCCGGCAGATGTCTCGGCGCGTCAGACAAGAGAGTGAGTAATGGGCGCACAGTGGAAGGTTAAACACAAAGAAGCGGCTGCCAACGCCAAGGGAAAGATCTTCGGCAAGCTGGTGAAGGAAATCACCATTGCCGCGCGCAACGGCGCTGATACCGCGACCAACGCGCACTTGCGACTGGTGGTCGAACAGGCGAAGAAGGCCTCGATGCCCCGCGAGACCCTGGAACGTGCGATCAAGAAAGGTTCTGGCCAGCTCGGTGAAACCGTGCAATACCACCGCGTCACCTACGAAGGGTTTGCGCCGCACCAGGTGCCCCTGATCGTTGAGTGCGTGACCGATAACATCAACCGTACTGTTGCCGAAATTCGCGTCGCGTTCCGCAAGGGCCAACTCGGCGCCTCGGGTTCGGTGGCGTGGGACTTCAACCATGTGGGCATGATCGAAGCCGCGCCGGACAGCCCGGACGCCGATCCGGAAATGGCCGCCATCGAGGCCGGTGCCCAGGATTTCGAACCGGGCGAAGAAGGCGCGACGTTGTTTCTCACCGATCCTGCCGACCTCGATGCCGTACAGAAGGCCTTGCCGGAGCAGGGTTTCACCGTATTGTCGGCCAAGCTGGGCTATCAGCCGAAAAACCCGGTCAGTGGCCTGACCGACGAGCAGATGGCTGAAGTAGAAGCCTTCCTCGAAGGCCTCGACAACCACGATGACGTGCAGGACATGTTTGTCGGGTTGGCGGGTTAATCCCACCCTGCTTGGACCAGGGACAGGATGGACATGTGGCGAGGGGATTTATCCCCGCTGGGCCGCGAAGCGGCCCTGAAACCAGACAACTTGGGTATGTCTGGCTGACTCGGCAGAGTTTTGGGGGCTGCTGCGCAGCCCAGCGGGGATAAATCCCCTCGCCACAAAGGTTCGGGCGATCAACCTATGACGTCGATTGAATCAGTGGATTAGAAGCTGGACAACAGCTGCCTGATCTCATCGAACCCCGGCCGCGCCAACACCTCTGGCTGACAGCAACGCACCTGCAGATCCTGTAACGCTGCCAGTTCCTCGGCACTGAGCGTCGGTTCGATCCGCGCCAGCAATTCCCCCAGCAAAATCCCGAAGGCCCGCACCTCGATGCGTTGCAGTGCGCGGGTTTGCACGGTGTCTGCAGTGGCATGGAACGACGCCGCGCCAAAGTCCCCCAGCAGGCAATCGCCCTGTTCATCGCACAGAATATTGTGCCCGTAGAGATCCCCATGGGTGATGCCATGGCGGTGCAGGTGCGCCGCCACCGAGGCAATGCCGTGGGCGATGCGCAAGGCCACCGGGGCGCTCAGGCGCAGTTCATCGGCATACACGTCGCGGCTGCATGACGCCAGGCTCGGCAGCCCGGCGAGGTTACGGTAGCTGGGCTCGATCAGCGCCATCACCAGCCCGGCCTGTTGCTCGGGGTGCCCGGCAACCTGACCCAGCACCTCAATCAGGTTCGAGTGGCGACCGGCCGTGATGCAGGCATGCATCTCATGCAGGGGCGAGCCGTCGCTGGTCATCTGGCCCTTGTACAACTTCACTGCGACCTTTCGTGCCGCCTGGCCGGGCGTCTGCCAGAGCGCCTGATGAATCACCCCCGACGCGCCTTCGCCCAGTTGTCGTTGCAGTTCCAGATGCGACCATTCGATAGGCGTCGTGGTTTTCAGGGCCGTCGCTTGCGCCTGGGTTTCCAGTGGGTTGCCGGCGTAGGCCAGCCAACTGAGGCTTGGCAACGTGAGCAGCCATTGCGGCAGTTCGGTCAGTTGGTTGGCGGCGATGCGTAACAGTTCGAGGCGATGACACTGGCCCAGGCTGGCCGGCAACTGCTGCAAACGGTTGCCGGCCAGCATCAGTTTTTGCAGATAGGGGCGTTGGCCCAGTTCATCCGGCAAGCGGCTGACGCAGTTGTCGGTCAGGATCAGCCAGCGCAGCAGTGGCGGCAGTGCGGCGCCCGTGACGCGGTTGATGCGGTTGGCCTTGAAACCGACCATGGTCAGCGCGCTGCAACGGCCCAGGCATTCGGGCAGTTCAGTGAAGCGGTTGTCGGAACAGAACAGTACGCGCAGGCGAGTCAGCCGATGCAGGTCGTCGGGCAGCGTGTCCAACTGATTGCCGCTGAGGTTGAGGATCTCGAGGGAATCGGCCAGGTCGAAGATTTCCCGGGGAAACTCCGTCAAGCCGCAGGCCAGGTCCAGCCGGGTAATGCCGCAGAGCTGGCCGGCGCGTAGTTGGGCGAGGGTGTGCATGGATGGGGTCGCTGTTGATCAAGGAGTGGGCACAAGAACCTGTGGCGAGGGAGCTTGCTCCCGCTGGGCTGCATGGCAGCCCCAAAAGCGGCTATGCAATCAGTCTGACACACCTTGGTGTCAGGTTTGAGGGCTGCGCAGCCCAGCGGGAGCAAGCTCCCTCGCCACAGGTTATCTTCAGGCACTAAGCCCGAGATGGCCGCATGATAACTGCAAAATTCGCGCTAGCGCTCGATGCTGCGGTTCCAGCGGGCGTTCCAGGCCGGGCGTTGCTCGTTGACCTGGTCCCAATCCACGGCAATCGCCGTTTCTAGGTATTGCCGATCCTCGACCGTGACGGTCGAGCCGTGGCCGCCTTGAGCGTGGCAACGGTGAGCGACCGCCTGGGGCCCGATCGCCTGCCGATGGTGGTGGACATGCTCAAGCGCGAGGCGGCCCTGATCGGACCGCGGATCAACCCGTTCGACCCGTTGCTGCGCAGGCCTTCGCAGGTGTTTGGGCAGGGTTGAACACTGCCTCAAACCCACCGCTGATCAGAAGTCCAATGTCTGCTTGAGTCTTTGCACCGTCGGCGCATCACTGGGGATGACCATCGCATAGTTGTAGCCCGGCCCGGACCAGTACTCGGCTTGCAACTCGCCCTCGCGACGACTGCCCCGCGGCAGGAGGAAGTTTTTCGGGCCGGGTGGGCGCACGTAGAAGCTGATTTTCTGACCGCTCGGGTCCTGATAGACCACCATCGCCGCCGCGCCTTGTTCGGTGCTGAGCAAGCGTCCGCTGACCGGCTTGAAGCCCGCCCCCGACAGGTCTGGCAGCCGGTCAGCCTGGGTGAAGTAACGGTCGAGCCAGCCTTGCATGCTCTGCTCGTCGCCGGTCTGGTAATCGGCCGGAAGGATGCCCTGCTGGGCAATTAACCGGTACGCCTGGAGGGCGTCAGCCATGGGGGCTGCGGCGCTGAGTAGGGTCATTTGTCGCGCCTGCCAGCCGCTGACCCCGCCTACGCTGACGGCCAGCAGCAACACCGCGACGCTGGCCAGGTGGCGGCGGGAGCGATGTTTCAGGTGCTGGCGAATCATGGCCGGGTCGAGATCCGGATTGGGCGGCTGTTGCAAGGCGCCGCTCAGGGCCGTGCGCAGGTGCTGCGCGTCTTGTTGCCAGGCGCGGACCCGGGCGGCGACTTCCGGCTGGTTGGCCAGGTAGGCCTGCACCAGGCGCTGGTCGGCCTCGCTCAGTTGGCGATCGACGTAGGCGTGCAGGTCGTTGTCGCTGGGGGGCATGCTGATCATTTGAGTATCCGCAGGGTAGGGCGGGTGACTTCGCCGTCGCTGAGTTGGCGCAGGGCCTGGCGAGCGCGGGACAGGCGGGACATTACCGTGCCGGTCGGCACGCCGAGGATGTCGGCGATTTGCTGGTAACTCAAGCCTTCCACCGACACCCAGAGCAACAGCGCGCGCTGTTCCGTCGTGAGCTGATCGAAGGCCTGCAACGACGATTGCGCGATCACGCTGCGCTCGGCCGAAGGGTGGGCATCGTCGCGGCCGGTGAAAAACTCCAGCATGCGCGCATACCGTCGTGAGCGGCGATGGCTGTCGAGAAACTGCCGATACAGAATCGAAAACAGCCAGGCCCGCAGATCGCCGTCCGGACGCTTGTCGTTCCATTTGGACAATGCCCGTTCCAGGCACATCTGCACCAGGTCGTCGGCGTTGCTCGGGTTGCGCGTCAGCGACACGGCAAAACGCCGTAGCCTGGGGATGAGCTCGCGCAACTGTTCGTCGAATGCGTTCATAGGGGTGTGGCTTCTGTGGGCAGTCATTGCGCCGGGACTGGAAAGACGACCCGCGAACGAGATTATTCCAGTGCAGGAAAAATAAATACGAGGCGTGGGAATAAACCTGCCGGGCCTTCGTCTGACGGGTCCTTTCCAACAAATGGCCTCGAGGCCTGGAGATTTCTCATGGTTGATCCTTCATCCTCGTCGAGCCGGCCACCCTTGAGTGCCGCTGGCCTGACATTACGCCTGAGCGGCATCGCCGTGATTGTTGCTGCGTTGGCCGGGGCGTTTGCCTACGTCAATGGCAGCCTCGACCCACAACGCCTGACACCACAGGCATTGGTCAATGTGCTGGAAAAAAACAACGGCGTTCACCCGGGCTTTCGACGCAACCACTCGAAAGGGGTCTGCGTCGCGGGTTACTTCCAAAGCTCGGGCGAGGCCAGCGCCTATTCCAGCGCCCAGGTGTTCTCGCTGCCGCAAACGCCTGTGGTTGGGCGTTTCGCCTTGCCCAGCGGCAATCCCTATGCACCGGACGGCAGCGTGCCGATTCGCAGCCTGGCACTGCGCTTTACCCAGGCCAACGGCCAGCAATGGCGCACCGGCATGAACAGCATGCCGGTGTTTCCGGTGGGTACGCCGCAAGCTTTCTACCAACTCCAGCAAGCCCAGTCGCCGGACCCTGCCACAGGAAAACCGAACCCTGCGGCCGTACCGGCGTTCTTTGCCGCACACCCCGAAGCGGCGCCGTTCCTGCAATGGATCAAGACCGCCAAGCCGTCGGCCAGCTATGCCACTGAAACCTACAACGGCATCAACGCGTTCTATCTGATCAACCCCGCCGGGCAGCGTCAGGCGGTGCGCTGGGGCATGGTGCCGATGAGCCAGGATGCTGCGGATGCGACGCCACCCCAGGGGGGCGACTTCCTCGAGCAAGACCTGGTGAAGCGCCTCGCCGCCGGGCCGTTGCGCTGGCAGTTGAACATCACCCTGGCCAACCCGGGTGACCCGGTGAACGATGCCAGCAAGGCCTGGCCCGCTGACCGCAAGGTACTCAATGCCGGCACGTTGGTGCTGGAGCGCACCCAGGCGCAGGACAACGGCGAATGCCGCGACATCAACTATGACCCGCTGATCCTGCCCCAAGGGATCGAAGGTTCCGAAGACCCGCTATTGGTCGCGCGCTCCGCCGCCTATGCCAGTTCCTACTTGCGACGTACCAGCGAAGTGAGCCAGTTGCCCGCCAAACAGGAGTCCCGCCCATGAGCGCCCCTCGTCACTTTGCACCGCTGGCCCGGCTGCTGCACTGGCTGATGGCCGTGATGGTCATCGCCATGCTGTTCATCGGCGCGGGCATGGTCGCCTCGGTGTCCGAACGCCATGAATGGCTGTTGCAGTTGCACAAACCATTGGGTATCGCGATTTTGCTGTTGGTGATTGTGCGCCTGATGGTGCGTTTTACTACCCGCCAACCGCCGCTGCCGGCGGATCTGCCGGCCTGGCAAGTGCTGGCGGCAAACGCCTCGCATGTGCTGTTGTACGCCCTGATGCTGGTCTTGCCGTTGTTGGGCTGGGGCATGATTTCGGCGGCGGGGGACCCGGTGATGCTCGGCGACTCGTTGCAACTGCCTTCGATTCTGCCAGCCCACGCGCAGACGTTCGCACTGCTGCGCAAGGCCCACGGGTACCTGGCTTACCTGTTGTTCGTGACGGTGCTGGTGCATCTGGCGGCGGCGTTGTTTCACGCTTGGGTGCGCCGGGATGAGGTGTTGGACAGTATGTTGCGCGGCAAGGGTTGATGGATTGTGGCCAGGGAGCAAGCTCCCTGGCCACAGGGGATTGATCAGGTCTTCGGATCAGCGCAATTCGTCGACCATGGCCTCGATGGTGCTCAACACATCCTTGCCCAGCTGCATCGAGCGTTTGCCAGACCAGCCGGTGATCGGGTTCGGGTGATCGTTGTGGTCCTTGAACGGCATCTCCAGGGTCAGGGACAGGCAGTCATATTTCTGGCCGACCGCGTTACAGGCCAGGGTCATGTTGGCCTGGCCCGGTTCGTCGCGGGTGTAGCCGTGAGTGGTCTGGAAGTCTTTGGTCTGATGCTTGAGATGGCTGCGAAAGCGCTCTTCAAGTTCGGCAATGCGTGGCGTGTAGCCCGGGTTGCCTTCGCAACCGGCGGTGAAGACGTGGGGAATTTCCTCATCGCCGTGAGCATCGAGGAACAGATCGACGCCGTACTTTTCCATTTGTTGCTGGACGAAAAAGACCTCGGGGCTGATTTCCGGACTGGCGTTCTGCCAGGCGCGGTTGAGGTCCTGGCCCATGGCGTTGGTCCGCAGATGCCCATGGAATGCGCCGTCCGGGTTCATGTTCGGCACCAGGTACAGATCGGCTTTGGCGAGCAACTGGTTCAGTTGCGCATCGTCATGCTGCTGGAGGCGTTCGATCACGCCCTCCATGAACCACTCGGCCATGTGCTCGCCGGGATGTTGCTGGGCGATGATCCAGACTTTGCGCCGGCCTTCGGCACCGCTGCCTTTGCGCAGCAGCTGAATGTCCCGGCCTTCCACGCTTTTACCGACGGCCAAGAGTTCGGTGCCAGCCTTGTGCTGCGCTTGCTCGATCAGCCAATCATGTCGGCCGCGACTGTAGGGTTCGAAGTAGGCGAACCAGACGTTGGTCTGTTCGGTCTCCAGATAAAAGCGCAGGGCGTCGCCTTCAAATTGGGTCGGAATGCGGAACCAATTGACGTGATCGTAGGAGGCAACGGCCTGGTAGCCCGTCCAGGCCTTGTTGTAAGACGATTGACTGGCGTTGAGCAGCCGAAAGGAATATTCCTGGCCGACGTGCAGGCCGCTGGCCTTGAAGTGGAACCATTGGAAATGGGCGCTGCGGGTGTCGGGCCTGATCTTGAGCAACGACTGCAACGGGTTGCTGATGTCGACGACCTCGATGTTGCCGCTGTCGAAATTGGCGCTGATATCAAAGGAAGATTTAGCCACGGTCACGATTCCTGGAGAGGATTTTCATGGCCATTACTGTACACGCAAGACGGGGGAACCGAGACGCTTTACGTCACGTAAACGAGGGGGCGTCCTCCCTGGACGCCGAGCCAGCTTAGAGACTCTGCAATTGATTCTCAAGCGCTGGTTGTCGATAGTTTCCGCCTGCGTGGCGGGGCTGCTCTTGCAAACGGGTATTCATTTGCTATCATCGCCGCCATCGAATTGGCAGCACCCAAAAAGACTTCATTAGCCTGAAGCCATAAGCCGAAAAATCGGCAAAAAAAGACCCGGCAAAAAGCCGGGTCAAAAACCGTGATTAGCCTGATGAGGAGATATTCCAGAAGTCCGACCTAAGGTCTTCTGGTCTATCGACTGATCTCGCGACCAGCTGATGCAATAATAATCATTATCATTTGCAAGTCAAATGATTTTATCGCGTCGATGGAAAATTTTTCTCGTCGTCCGCGTTCGCGGCGACATTCCCGAGTGTTACCCCTAGCGAGTCGGGTAGCCATCCAGGGATCGGTCAAGCATCACCTTGACCAGGTCAATCATGTGCACCACCGAAAACGCCAGGTCACGGTTCGAACCGTTCAACTGGTTGGCGGACTCGTGGGCGGTTGCCGCTGCACAGCGCAGCAGGTCGCATGCGTGAACAAGGGCTTCTTCTGCGCTGACGCTGTGATTGACGTCGAAGAAGCGATGTTCTGCCTGTGCCTGCGAAACACCTGGTTTCAAGTAGTAATCGAGGGCGCGCTTGGCCGCCGGGCAATCCTGCAAGGAAGGGAACGTGCTGTCGAAAGGGCTGCCGGGTTGGTTTTTGTTGGGTGTATCCATGGTGATGAAAATCTCCGTGTGTGGGGCTGAACTCCTGAATCCAGAATAGTACTTATCGTAATTGTGACGATAATTTAAATACTACAATTTGTGTTTTGAATGGCCGGAGTCATCCACGTATCGTGCCGCACATGGATAAATGGATAGAGTTGGTCAAGGCCAAGATGAAGGAGCTGCGCATCACGCAAGTGGTGCTTGCAGAACGGTTGGGAATGTCCCAGGGCGGCGTCGGCCATTGGCTGACCAGGCGCCGGCAACCCAGTGTCGAAGACATGAACCGGGTCCTGCGGGAGCTGGGGCTGGAGTTTCTGGAAGTGGCGATGGTGATTCGCGAGCCGGACACTTCCACGGACGAAGGCATGGCCCTGGCGCAGAAGTACAATCCGTACTTCCGCTACCCGGTCAGTGAATGGCACGAGGTTGGCGAGGTTCGCGAAGGCGATCCTGGTGCCTACAGCCAGGCGCGCTACGAGCTGACGGACTACCACGCCCTGGGGGCCGCGTTCTGGCTGGTGGTGGTGGGCGACGCGATGACCGCACCCAGCGGCTTGAGCATTCCCGAGGGCATGTCGATCCTGGTGGATCCGGCCATCGAGGCGGTGCCAGGCAAACTGGTGGTTGCCTGCTTGCCCGGCAGCAGCGACGCGACCTTTCGCAAATTGATCGAAGAGAGCGGGCAGCGTTACCTGGTTCCGCTCAATCCGACTTACCCGAAAAACCTGTACACCGAGCAATGTCGGCTCATCGGTGTGGTGGTGCAGGCCACCATCAGGTTCTGACTGGATCGGCCCTGGGAGCGGGCCGATGCCTATTCTTCGAACGCCACCAAGGCGCTGCCTTCGCTGACCATTTCACCTTCCTGGCAATACAGCGCCTTGATCACCCCGGCCTTGGGCGCACGAATGCTGTGCTCCATTTTCATGGCCTCCAGGACCACCAGTTGAGCTCCGGCTTCCACCGGCTGACCGACATTCACCAAGACCCGGACGATACTGCCGTTCATGGGGGCGGCCAGGCCGCCCTGATGGCTGTGGCTGGCTTCTGCCGCGGCCAATGGGTCGTACAGATCGATCCGATGCAGGTCTCCCGCCCATTGCAGATACAGGCTGTCGCCCTGGCGAATGGCCCGATGGCTGCGGCGCACACCATGGTGCTCGATCGTCAGTCGCTCACCCTTGAGTTCCGCGCAATGGGCTGTGACGTCCAGCGTCAGCGCACGATCCTGGCCTTCACAGCTCAGGTGCAAGGTGGTTTCCCTCGGCAACCCCAGGCGCATCCCGGTGGTGCTGGCCCACGGTGAGCCGGCGTCATCGCCGCGTACGTGCGGTGCCAGGCTCAAGGCGAAGCCTTGAGCGGCTGCAAGCCAGAATGCGTCATCCAATTCGCCCGGCTCTGGCAGCAATTGCGCTTGGTAACGTGGGATAAATCCGGTGTCCAGCTCTGCCGCCGCGAAGGCGGGATGGGCGACGATTCGGCGCAGGAACCCGATGTTGGTTTTCAGCCCGCCAATGGCAAATTCATCGAGCATGCTCAACAGCCGCAAGCGCGCCTGTTCGCGATTCTCACCCCAGGCAATCAGCTTGCCGAGCATCGGGTCGTAGAACGGCGAGATTTCATCACCTTCTTCAACCCCGCTGTCGACCCGCCGCCCCGCCCCCTCGACCGACTCGCGATACAACGCCAGGCGGCCGGTGGCCGGCAGAAAATCGTTGACCGGGTCTTCGGCATACAGCCGCACTTCGATGGCGTGACCGAGCAGCGGCACTTGCGCTTGAGTGATCGGCAAGGGTTCGCCTTGGGCAACGCGGATCTGCCAGGCCACCAGGTCCAGTCCGGTGATCGCTTCGGTGACCGGATGCTCGACCTGCAAGCGGGTGTTCATTTCCATGAAGAAAAACTCGCCCCGCGCATCCAGCAGGAACTCCACCGTGCCGGCCCCGACGTAACCAATCGCCTGGGCTGCGCGCACGGCGGCTTCACCCATGGCCTGGCGCAATTGCGCGGTCAGGCCGGGGGCGGGGGCTTCTTCCACTACTTTCTGGTGGCGGCGCTGGATCGAGCAATCGCGCTCGTTGAGGTACAGGCAGTTGCCGTGTTGGTCGGCAAATACCTGGATTTCCACGTGGCGTGGCTTGAGCAGGTATTTTTCCACCAGCATCCGTGAGTCGCCGAACGAGGACTGCGCTTCACGCTGGGCCGAGGCCAGGGCTTCGGCCAGTTGGCTGACATCCTCGACGACTTTCATGCCCTTGCCGCCACCGCCGGCCGTGGCCTTGAGCAATACCGGGTAGCCGATGCGCTCGGCGGCGTCGCGAAAGGTCTCCAGGTCCTGGGCTTCGCCGTGATAACCGGGCACCAGGGGCACGCCGGCGGTTTCCATCAAAGCCTTGGCCGCCGATTTGCTGCCCATGGCATCGATGGCCGAGGCCGGTGGGCCGAGGAAGATCAGCCCGGCGTTTTCAATCGCCCGGGCGAACCCGGCGTTCTCGGACAGAAAGCCATAGCCGGGGTGGATGGCCTGGGCGCCGCTGGCTTTCGCTGCGGCGATCAGCTTGTCGATTTGCAAGTAGCTGTCGGCGGCCTTGCTGCCGCCCAGGTCGACGCGGATGTCGGCTTCACGGCTGTGGCGGGCGTCGCGGTCGGTGGCGCTGTGGACGGCAACGGTGGTCAGGCCCATGGCTTTGGCGGTGCGCATCACGCGGCAGGCGATTTCACCGCGGTTGGCCACCAGCAACGTGGTGAGGGCAGGGGCGCTCATCGACGCGGCTCCTTGTTATTCGATTCGGCTTGCCAGTTCGGCGCACGCTTTTGCAGGAACGCCCGCAGGCCTTCCTGGCCCTCCGGGCTGACGCGGATGCGGGCGATGGCATTTTCGGTGTAGCGCCGCAGCGCCGGGGTAAGGGCGCCGTTGCCGACTTCACGCAGCAGTTCCTTGCTGGCGCGCATGGCCGCCGGGCTGTTGAGCAACAGGTTGTCGATCCACTGTTCGACCCGCTGGTCCAGGGTCTCGGCCGGGTAACTTTCCGACAGCAAACCGATTTCTTTCGCACGTTGCCCGTCGAAGCGTTCCGCCGTCAGGGCATAACGACGCGCGGCACGCTCGCCGATGGCTTGCACCACGAACGGGCTGATCACCGCTGGCGCCAGGCCAATGCGCACTTCCGACAGGCAGAACTGTGCTTCATCGGCACCAATGGCCATGTCACAAGCGCTGATAAGCCCCAGTGCGCCACCGAACGCGGCGCCCTGGACGACGGCCAGGGTAGGAATTTTCAGCTTGGCGAGGTTGTACATCAGTTCCGCCAGTTCCCGGGCGTCATCAAGGTTGGTGTGGTAGTCGAGCTCGGCCGATTGTTGCATCCAGGCCAGGTCGGCGCCGGCGCTGAAATGCTTGCCGCGGCCGCGGATCAGCAGGAAGCGCAAGTTTGGATCGCTGCTGACGTGGTCCAGGGCCAGGATCAGTTCGCGGATCATTTCGGCGTTGAACGCGTTGTTTTTCGACTCGCGGCTGAGCCACAGGGTGGCAACGCCCCGTGGGTCGCTGTGCAGTTCGAGGGTGTTGAAGTTATCCATGGGCATTCCCCGTTTACATCCGGAACACGCCGAAGCGGCTCGGTTCGATAGGCGCGTTCAGTGACGCGGACAAGGCCAGGCCCAGCACGTCGCGGGTCTGGGCCGGGTCGATGACGCCGTCGTCCCACAGCCTGGCACTGGAATAATAGGGGTGACCCTGTTCTTCGTACTGATCGAGGATCGGTTGCTTGATCTCGGCTTCCTGCTCGGCGCTGAAAGGGTGGCCACTGCGTTCGGCTTGTTCACGCTTGACCTGCACGAGCACGCCGGCCGCCTGTTCGGCGCCCATCACGCCTATCCGCGCGTTCGGCCACATCCACAGAAAACGTGGGTCGTAGGCGCGACCGCACATGCCGTAGTTACCCGCGCCGAAACTGCCGCCAATGATCACGGTGAATTTCGGCACCTTGGCGCACGCCACGGCGGTCACCAGTTTCGCGCCGTGCTTGGCGATACCGCCGGCCTCGTACTTTTGGCCGACCATGAACCCGGTGATGTTCTGTAGGAACAGCAACGGTATGCCGCGCTGACAGGCCAGCTCGATGAAGTGCGCGCCTTTCTGCGCGGCTTCGGCAAACAGAATGCCGTTGTTGGCCAGGATCGCGATCGGGTAGCCATGCAAGTGGGCGAAGCCGCACACCAGCGTCGTTCCGAACAGCGCCTTGAATTCGTCGAACACCGAGCCGTCCACCAGGCGCGCGATCACTTCCCGCACATCGAACGGCTGCTTGGCGTCGGCCGAAACCACGCCGTACAGCTCCTCGCCCGAGTAAAGCGGGGCAATCGGCAGGCGATGCTGCAACTCGCCCTGTTTGCGCCAATTGAGGTTGGCCACGCTGCGGCGTGCCAGGGCCAGCGCATGTTCGTCGCTGTCGGCGTAATGGTCGGCCACGCCGGAGATCTTGCAGTGCACATCGGCGCCGCCCAGGTCTTCGGCACTGACCACCTCGCCGGTGGCCGCTTTCACCAACGGTGGGCCGGCGAGGAAAATCGTCGCCTGCTGGCGGACCATGATCGCCTCGTCCGCCATGGCCGGCACGTAGGCGCCACCGGCGGTGCAGGAACCCATGACCACGGCGATCTGCGGGATGCCCTGGGCACTCATGTTGGCCTGGTTGAAGAAGATCCGGCCAAAGTGCTCACGGTCCGGGAACACCTCGTCCTGGCGCGGCAGATTGGCGCCGCCGGAGTCCACCAGGTAAATGCAGGGCAGGCGATTCTGCTGGGCGATCGTCTGGGCGCGCAGGTGTTTTTTCACCGTCAGCGGGTAGTAGGAACCACCTTTGACCGTCGCATCGTTGGCGACAATCATGCATTCGACGCCTTCCACGCGGCCGATGCCGGCAATCACACCGGCTGCCGGCACGTCTTCGCCATAGACTGCGTGGGCTGCCAATGGGCTGATTTCCAAAAACGGCGAGCCCGGGTCCAGCAGTCGGTTGATGCGTTCACGGGGCAGTAACTTGCCCCGCGACGTGTGCCTTTCCTGGGCCTTGGGACCGCCGCCTTGGCGAATTTGCGCGAGCAAGGTGCGCAAGGCCTCGACGTGTCCGAGCATCGCATCGCGGTTGGCAATGAACTCCGGCGAGCGCGGGTTGAGCAGTGTGTGCAGAATCATGGGCTACTCCGTAGCAGCTTTGAGCTTCAAGCCACAAGCTGCAAGCAAGAGCGCAGTTCGCTTGCCGCTTGAAGCTTGTCGCTCGTAGCTGACGAAATTCATTTCGTTTCGTTGAACAGTTCGCGGCCGATCAACATCCGACGAATCTCACTGGTGCCGGCACCGATTTCGTACAGCTTGGCGTCACGCAGCAGGCGGCCGGCCGGGAATTCGTTGATGTAGCCATTGCCGCCGAGAATCTGGATGGCGTCGAGGGCCATTTGCGTGGCGCGTTCGGCGCTATAAAGGATTACCCCGGCGGCGTCCTTGCGGGTGGTTTCGCCGCGCTCGCAGGCCTGGGCCACGGCATACAGATAGGCGCGGCTGGCGTTGAGCTGGGTGTACATGTCGGCGACCTTGCCCTGGATCAGCTGGAATTCGCCGATGCTCTGGCCAAACTGCTTGCGGTCGTGGATGTAGGGCACGATCAGGTCCATGCAGGCCTGCATGATCCCGGTCGGGCCGCCAGAGAGCACGACGCGCTCGTAGTCGAGGCCGCTCATCAGCACTTTCACACCGCCATTGAGCGCACCGAGGATGTTGTCTTCCGGCACTTCGACGTCATCGAAGAACAACTCGCAGGTGTTGGAGCCACGCATGCCGAGCTTGTCGAATTTATTGCTGCGGCTGAAGCCTTTCCAGTCGCGCTCGACGATGAAGGCGGTGATGCCATGGGGACCTTTTTCCAGGTCGGTCTTGGCGTAGATCACGTAGGTGTTGGCATCGGGGCCGTTGGTGATCCAGGTCTTGCTGCCATTGAGCACGTACTTGTCGCCACGCTTGTCGGCCCGCAGTTTCATCGAGACCACGTCGGAGCCGGCGTTCGGCTCGCTCATTGCCAGGGCACCGATGTGTTCGCCGCTGATCAGCTTGGGCAGGTATTTGGTTTTCTGTTCGTGATTGCCGTTGCGGTTGATCTGGTTCACGCAGAGGTTGGAGTGGGCACCGTAGGAGAGGGCGACCGAGGCCGAACCACGGCTGATTTCTTCCATCGCCACCACGTGGGCCAGGTAGCCCAGGCCAGCGCCGCCGTATTCTTCCGGTACGGTGATACCCAGCAGGCCCATGTCGCCGAACTTGCGCCACATGTCGGCGGGAAACAGGTTGTCGATATCGATTTGCGCTGCTCGCGGCGCCAGTTCAGCCTTGACGAAGGCCTGCACCTGGTCGCGCAACATGTCGATGGTTTCGCCGAGGGCAAAGTTCAGGGATGGGTAGCTCATGGGACACCTTTGGCTTTTTTATCGGGTGCGGAGAGCGGGGGGAATGGCTCTCACCTTTACGTTAACGTAAGCCTGCGACGAGAGGCTGTCAATCGCCCTTTACGTTAACGTCAACTTGAGCCAGAGTAAGTGCCCGCAAAGGCATGTTGTTGCATCAGGTTACCGCTACACCCACTAATAAAGACAAGAGGGGGCGTCATGGATCAACCCGGTTTGCATTCGCAGCTCAGCTACACCCGTGGTTCCGCGGCCAAGGCCTTATTGGCTCAAACCATCGGCGAGGTTTTCGACCAGACGGTGGCCCGCTATCCGGAGGGCGAGGCGTTGGTGGTTCGCCATCAATCGCTGCGCTATACCTGGCGACAACTGGCCGAGGCTGTCGATCTGCACGCCCGAGCCTTATTGGCGCTAGGCTTGAAAACCGGTGATCGCCTTGGCGTGTGGGCACCCAATTGCGCCCAGTGGTGCATCAGCCAGTTCGCCAGTGCGAAGCTCGGCGTGATTCTGGTCAACATCAATCCGGCCTATCGCGTCTCTGAGCTCGAATACGTGCTCAAACAATCCGGATGCCAATGGCTGGTGTGTGCCGGGGCGTTCAAGACCTCGGACTATCACGCCATGCTGCAAACGCTGGCACCGGAACTGGCAGAGCAACCGATCGGCCAGATGCAGAGCGAGCGCCTGCCGGAGTTGCGCGGCGTGATCAGCCTCGATTCCCAGCCACCGTCAGGCTTCCTGCCTTGGTCGCAACTGGCCGCCCTGGGCGCGGCGGTGACGCCTGGACAACTGGCCGAGCGCCAATCCAGCCTGCACTTCGATCAACCGGTGAATATCCAGTACACCTCCGGCACCACTGGCTTCCCCAAGGGCGCTACCCTCAGTCATCACAATATTCTGAATAACGGTTACATGGTCGGCGAAAGCCTGGGCCTGACGGCTGACGATCGGTTGGTGATCCCGGTGCCGCTCTACCATTGCTTCGGTATGGTCATGGGTAACCTGGGCTGCATGACCCATGGCAGCACCATGATTTACCCCAACGATGCCTTCGACCCGCTGCTGACGCTCAAGGCCGTGGCCGAAGAAAAGGCCACTGCGTTGTATGGTGTGCCCACCATGTTCATCGCCCTGCTGGACCAGCCGCAGCGGGGCGACTTCGACCTGTCCAGCCTGCGCACGGGCATCATGGCCGGGGCCACATGCCCCATCGAAGTGATGCGACGGGTCATCAATGAAATGCACATGGCCGAAGTGCAGATTGCCTACGGCATGACGGAAACCAGCCCGGTGTCATTGCAGACCGGTCCTACCGACGAACTGGAACTGCGCGTAACCACCGTTGGCCGTACCCAGCCGCAACTGGAAAGTAAAATTATCGATGCGGCCGGCAATCTCGTCCCGCGTGGTGCTGTCGGCGAATTATGTACCCGTGGCTACAGCGTGATGCTCGGCTATTGGAACAACCCCAAGGGCACCGCCGATGCCAT
Organism: Pseudomonas sp. NFACC05-1; assembly: GCF_900100135.1. NCBI lineage: Bacteria > Pseudomonadati > Pseudomonadota > Gammaproteobacteria > Pseudomonadales > Pseudomonadaceae > Pseudomonas > Pseudomonas sp. NFACC05-1. Next base: position 80,142 of record NZ_FMTR01000001.1, read on the forward strand.
CGACCCGGATGGCTGGATGCACACCGGCGACTTGGCGACCATGGACGAGCAGGGCTACGTGCGCATTGTCGGGCGCAACAAGGACATGATCATCCGCGGCGGGGAGAATATTTACCCGCGTGAGCTGGAGGAGTTTTTCTTCACTCACCCGGCGGTGGCGGACGTGCAAGTGATCGGCATTCCGTGTTCGCGTTATGGCGAGGAAATCGTTGCGTGGATCAAGTTTCATCCCGGCCACAGTGCCTGCGAACAGGAACTGCAAGCCTGGTGCAAGGAGCGCATCGCCCACTTCAAGACGCCGCGTCATTTCAAATTCGTCGAAGAATTTCCCATGACGGTCACCGGTAAGATCCAGAAATTCCGCATGCGTGAGATCAGCATCGAAGAGCTGCGCGATAAGCAAAGCTAGCCGCAACACTTGCGGGAGCGAGCCTGCTCGCGATGGCGGTGGGATAGTCGACAGATAGGTTGGCTGTGCCGCCGTCATCGCGAGCAGGCTCGCATCCACGGGGGAAATGTGAAATCCGGGAAAGCACAAAGGGGAGCCGAAGCTCCCCTTTAATTTTGTCGTCGCGTGCTCTTTTTTATTATTGAGGGGCGGCCTGTTGTTGTTTTTGGCAGCCGTTGCCCTTTACCGCTGTTTTTGGCGATCCCCATCCGGGATCAAGAGCAAACGTATTTTTTTGAGCGCTGATCTGCTTTTTCGCCTTGCGATCCAACCGATTCGGGAGCTACCTGAAGGTAGTTTTATTGTTCTCTGCCCGGTTGCGGGTTGCTCCTGAAAGCACCCTGAAAAGCACATCCTCTCCAAAAAAATCTGTTAGCTGCGTCTCTGCCGTGTTGTTTTTGTTATGCCAGAGTCGTTTCGTCTTGTTTTTATTGGGTTTGCTGCGTTTTTTTATTCTTGTTATGCGAGAGATATAGCAGGTGGCGTGCCAACTTTTAAAACTCTATATAAATCAATGGCTTGAATTTTTTAGCTGAAAAACCTGGCGCGTCAAACCTGACAAATTGTTTCCGTGTTACTCGTTTCGCCGCCGTTACAAAGCCAGCGGTAACACCTCACTGTGCGCTGCGGGCCTTGGCGACACGCGAACCGCTAGGGCGGCCGAGCACGTCGCAGATCTGCCGACCCGCGGCGATCAGGGCGTCCAGGTCGACACCGGTCTCGATACCCAAGCCATTGAGCAGGTACAGCACGTCCTCGGTGGCAACGTTACCGCTGGCGCCCTTGGCATAAGGGCAGCCGCCCAGGCCGGCGATGGAGCTGTCGAACACCGCGATGCCTTCCAGCAGGCTGGCGTATACGTTGGCCATGGCTTGGCCGTAGGTATCGTGGAAGTGTCCGGCGAGCTTGTCTCGAGGCACCTCGGCGCCCACCACCTCGAACATCCTGCGGGTGGCACCGGCGGTGCCCGTGCCGATGGTGTCACCCAGGGAGACTTCGTAGCAGCCCATGGCATACAGCTCCCGAGCGACCCAAGCCACCTGCTCAGGCTTGACCGCACCTTCATACGGGCAACCCAACACGCAGGACACGTAACCGCGCACACTGACGCCGTGTTGTCTGGCGGCCTCCATGATCGGCTCGAAACGCTCCAGGCTGTCCTTGATGGAGCAGTTGATATTGCGCTGGGAGAATGCTTCGGACGCGGCGGCGAACACCGCCACTTCTTTCACGCCCGCCGCCAGCGCATCTTCAAAACCCCGCAGGTTCGGCGCCAGGGCGCCATAGGTTACATCGGGCTTGCGCTGGATCTGCGCGAACACCTCGGCGGAGCCGGCCATTTGCGGCACCCACTTGGGCGAGACGAAACTGCCGACTTCGATGTAGCCCAGGCCGGCGGCGCTCAAGGCATCCACCAGACGCACCTTGTCGGCGACGCTGATGGGCTGTGCTTCATTCTGCAGCCCGTCACGGGGGCCGACTTCGATCAGGCGTACAAAGGAGGGGAGGGACATGGGGATTGACCTGTAGTGAGTTGCCAATATGTCGAGCGCAATGATGAACCCATTGTGGGAGCGAGCTTGCTCGCGATAGCGGTGGATCAGCTTGCATTGATGTTGAATGTGCCGCCATCGCGAGCAAGCTCGCTCCCACAGGGAGAAAGTGTTACTGGACGATTTCCTCGCCCTTGAGTGTCTGCTCCAGCGCCTGGATGCAGCGTTCTTCGGCGGTGTCGAGTTCCAGCTTCATCTGTTCGATGTCCAGCAATTGCTGTTCGAGCTGTTCCCGGCGCTCGGCGATTTTCGCCAGCATGCTGTGCAGCTGTTTCTGATTGCCGCTGGAGGGGTCGTAGAGTTCGATCAGTTCGCGGCACTCGGCCAGGGAAAAGCCGATGCGCTTGCCGCGCAGGATCAGCTTCAGGCTGACCTTGTCCCGCGGCGAGTAAATGCGCTCCTGGCCCCGTCGTTCCGGGCTCAACAGGCCTTGTTCTTCATAGAAACGGATGGCCCGGGTGGTGATATCCAGCTCGCGGGCGAGGTCGGAGATGCTGTAGGTCTGGCTGCTCATGGACGCGCTCGAAACGAAAGGGGCTGGCGCTAAGCTAAAGGCAGGTTGACGTTCGCGTCAAGCATGGGGCCGGCACTGCATGGCAGGCATGAACCTGTGGGAGCGAGCTTGCTCGCGATAGCGGTAGACCGGCCAATATCAATGGCGACTGATCCGACGCCATCGCGAGTAAGCTCGCTCCCACAATTTTGATCGCCTAAACCTTGTCGAGCTTCTTCTCATGGGCCGTCACCTGCTGGCACAGCTCGATCATCTGCTCGCGCATCCAGCGGTTGGCCGGGTCCTGGTCGGTGCTTTCGTGCCAGTAGAGGTGGGTTTCCACCGGCGGCACGTCGTTGACTGGTAACAGGAAGGCGTGCAGATCGTGACGACGGGCAAAGCGCTCGGGGACGGTCATGACCATGTCCGTTTGTTGCAGGACCTGGGAGGCCATCAGGTAATGCTGGGAGCGCAGGGCGATCTTGCGCTGGATACCCATCTTGCCGAGGGCCAGGTCGACATAACCCAGCCCGTTGCGGCGGCTGGAAATATGCACGTGGGTCTGGGCCAGGTAATCGTCGAGGCTGATCTTTTCCTTGCCCGCCAGCGGATGGCCCTTGCGCATGGCGCACACGTAGCGATCTTCCATCAACTTGACGTGGCGTACCTGCGGGTCGGTGTTGAGCGGTGCGTCCACGGCGAAGTCGAGGCGGCCGGCGGCCAGCTCCTTGGTGGTTTCACGGCGCTTGGAGAGGAAGCTTTCGATCGCCACGGTAGGTGCCAGGCGACGCAGGCGCTGGAACAGCGGCGGCAGGATCACGCCTTCGGTGAGGTCGGTCATGCTGATGCGGTAGGTCTTGACGGCCTGCAACGGGTTGAAGATCCGGCTTTCCTGCACCGACACCCGCAGCAGCGACAGGGCGTTGCGCACCGGGCCGATGATGTTCTGGGCCATGGGCGTCGGCACCATGCCTTGGGCGGTGCGCACGAAGAGCGGGTCGTTGAAGGTCTCCCGCAGGCGCGCCAGGGCATTGGACACGGCCGGCTGCGTGATGCCGACGATCTGCCCGGCGCGGGTCAGGTTGGCTTCGGTGTAGATCGCATCGAAGACAATGAAAAGGTTGAGATCGACCTTGCTCAGATTCATGGCGCTGCACTCTTATTCTTGGACGTGTTGTGAGGTGCCGGATGGCGATGCGAATCAGTGAAACATATATCGGTGATGAATGTTAATACACGCCGAGAATAGGTTAGGTAAATTTTCGTAGCTGAACTAGCATCGATTTCATGACCTAAAACAACCTCTGCCAAGAAGGTGCTGCTCATGGATTTTGCTTATTCCCCCAAGGTTCAGGCACTGCGTGAACGCGTCACGGCGTTCATGGATGCCTACGTTTACCCGGCTGAAGCCGTGTTCGAGCAGCAAGTGGCCGAAGGCGACCGCTGGCAGCCCACGGCCATCATGGAAGAGCTCAAGGCCAAGGCCAAGGCCGAGGGTTTGTGGAATCTGTTTCTGCCTGAGTCCGAGCTGGGTGCCGGCCTGACCAACCTGGAATACGCGCCGTTGGCAGAGATCATGGGCCGTTCGCTGCTGGGGCCTGAACCGTTCAATTGCTCGGCGCCGGACACCGGCAACATGGAAGTGCTGGTGCGCTACGCCAATGAAGAACAAAAGCAACGCTGGCTCGAGCCACTGCTGCGCGGCGAGATCCGCTCGGCGTTTGCCATGACCGAGCCGGACGTTGCCTCCTCGGACGCCACCAACATGGCCGCTCGTGCCGAGCGCGACGGCGACCAGTGGGTCATCAATGGCAAGAAGTGGTGGACCTCAGGGGCCTGCGACCCGCGCTGCAAGATCCTGATCTTCATGGGCCTGAGCAACCCTGATGCGCCGCGCCATGCCCAGCACTCGATGATCCTGGTGCCGGTGGACACCCCCGGGGTCAAGATCGTCCGGCCGCTGCCGGTGTTCGGCTACGATGATGCGCCTCACGGGCATGCCGAAGTGCTGTTCGAGAACGTGCGCGTGCCGTACGAAAATGTCCTGTTGGGTGAAGGACGCGGCTTTGAAATTGCCCAGGGTCGCCTTGGCCCGGGCCGGATTCATCACTGCATGCGCTCCATCGGCATGGCCGAGCGCGCACTGGAATTGATGTGCAAGCGTGCCGTCAGCCGCACGGCCTTCGGCCAACCGTTGGCACGCCTGGGCGGTAACATCGACAAGATTGCCGACTCACGGATGGAAATCGACATGGCGCGCCTGCTGACGTTGAAGGCGGCGTACATGATGGACACGGTCGGTAATAAAGTGGCGAAGAGCGAAATCGCCCAGATCAAGGTCGTCGCGCCGAACGTGGCCCTGAAGGTCATCGACCGGGCGATCCAGATCCACGGCGGGGCCGGGGTTTCCAACGACTTCCCGCTGGCCTACATGTACGCCATGCAACGCACCCTGCGCCTGGCCGACGGTCCGGATGAAGTCCACCGCGCCGCCATCGGCAAGTTCGAGATTGGCAAGTACGTGCCCAGGGAAATGTTGCGCAGCGGGCGCTGAAGACCTGTTTACCTTGGCAACGCCATTGCGCTCACCACAAATCCCCCTGTGGGAGCCTGCTCGCGATGGCGTTGGCACATCCAACACTCATGCAAGCTGACCCACCGCTATCGCGAGCAAGCTCGCTCCCACAGGGAATGGGCGGTGTGCCCGAAATATACGTCGCACCGCAAACCCCCTGTGGGAGCGAGCTTGATCGCGATGGCGGCTTCCCGGACAGTGAGTCTTCTTACTCCTTGACGCTCATGTATTCCTCGGCCCAACGGATGTAGTCCTCGGGCTGGGTGTAGGTGTGGGTCAGTTCGGTGGCGCTCAGGTCCGACGCCTGGGTGAAGATCTGCCGCTGTTCCCGCAGGCTGTCGTAGGTGGCCTTGATCGCGGCGAAATAGGCGCCGTGGCCGTCGATGGTCACGCGTACGCCCAATTCGGCCAGGCGCTTGTCGTCGCGCAGCAACGGGTTGCCATAAGTGACAAGCATCAGCGGCACCGTCAGGTTTTCGCTGATTTTTTCCAGGTGCTCGAAGTCTTGCACCCCCACCATGCAAATCCCGTCGGCACCGGCACGCTCATATTGCTGGGTGCGGCTGATGATTTCCTGGACCGGCAAAATCCCCGCGTTGGTCCGGGCGATGATCGCCATTTCCGGATCGACTCGCGCTTCCAGCGCCGCACGAATCTTGCCGACGCCTTCGGCTACGCCGATCAGGTCGGTGGATTTACGACCGAACTGGGCCGGCAGCAAGGTGTCCTCGATGGTCAGCGCGGCGATGCCGGCCCGTTCCAGTTCGACGATCGTGCGCATCACGTTCAGGGCATTGCCATAGCCATGGTCGGCGTCGGCAATCACCGGCAGTTGGGCCACGCGGCCGATGCGGGTGGCCTGTTCGGCAAATTCGCTGAGGGTGATCAGGGCGAAGTCCGGCGCGCCCAATACTTGCAACGACGCCACCGAACCTCCGAGGATGCCTACTTCGAAACCCAGATCAGCAGCAATGCGCGCCGACATCGGGTCGAACACCGAGGCGGTGTGGTAGCAGGTGTTGGAAGCCAGCAATTGGCGGAAGTTACGACGCAAATCTTGATGGGAAAGCCTGGACATGTGAGTTCCACCAATGGAATGGAAAGGCTTGAGCAAAAGTGTCAACGCCGAAAGATCCAAAGGCTATCACGTGGCAAGCGCAAAGATGATGACGAATGTGTATGGGTGATGCCGTTATGGCATCGAAAAAAGGCTGCAGGCCCGGAAAGGTCGGCAGCCAGGCAAAAAAGCCCATTTCAAACTATTAAGTCTTCGCTCGGTAGGCTCCAGAATTGCTTGATCTCATGGATGTTTCCGACGTTGAAGCGCGTCGGGAAGCCGGGGAGTGTGCAGTGGATTTCGTTCGTCAGTTGCATCGCGGTATCGACCACATTGGTACCGGCCCGCAGTAATGGGGTTTCATCCCAGTCTTTCATCAGGTTATTCAAGGTTCCTCCTTTCTTCGGTTGCTGAACAGCGAATGACTACCGGCATGGAGCAGTGATAGTGTCTCTGTAAACAACGTGATCTCTTGCGCAGCTACGCCGGGGTAAAGGGGTATGTAATCTTTGTCGAAGCACCATGCTTCGTCGATCTTGTCCAGGCGTTCGGGATGGACAAGCAGGCTGAGTGAGGCGGACATTGAGTTCGGGGCTAGTTGTTTATGGATTTCCCGCAAGGCTGGCATGTACAAGACTTCTTCTGGCGCAAGTTTAAGCCTGCGCTCCTTGCCCAGTCGGGGTCTTTTACCTTTTTGCAACGGTAGATCATCAAGTAGTTCGCGTACAAAGGTGGTGTAGCCATCTCCGCTGTAGCCGACCGCATAAAGTTCAAAGTCGTGACTGTGGTTCAGGTTATAAATGAATGTTTCGCCTTCATCATGAGTCTCTACCGGCGACCAGAATCCCAGGCGAAGGGTGAATGAATCATTTTTGTGCAGTAAAAAGCCATAGGCGTTATAGAGGCTGTTGCGTGTGCTAAAACCGTCTCGCCGGAGGGTGGTATAAAGATGATCGCTCAATAGACAACGGTTTTTGGCCAGTTGGCGCAAGTCTGCAATGATCCCGGCTTTGTCTCGCTGCATGTCATAAGTGTTCAGGCGCTCGACAAACGTTTTCAGGTTCATGCCGCCAGCTCCAGTGGACGGAGCAAATTGTCCAGGCGTGCGTCCTTGCGTTTTTTCAGCAACGGGACGTAACTCAACGCGTTTTGCGGGTCAGCCCGATAAAGCATCTGGAAGGCTTTCCACGCCACGGCAGGGTGATAATGGTAGATCAGCTCCCCGGCAACCCTGACCACTCCCGGGTCCTCGATCGTTTCGAGTAATTCGAGGCTCACCAGGTACCGGGCGGCACTGTTGTCGTGAGGCAGCCAGGCTGTTTTGCGCAATGAGACAGGGTCAAATACGCTGATGTCCGTACTGCGGTCGGGGAAGTTGATCCTGCCAATCAATGTCGGCTGTTTTTCGCCCCTTGGAGAATAGTCGAATAAGGTTCGATTGCCATCAATGATCAGCGGATTGCACGGGTCGACGATCGAGGTGTCGGTTTTTTCAAGTTGATGCGTGTTGAGGGTGTATTGCTGGATTTCGAAAGGCTGATCGAGTGCGAATAGAATACTTTGGCCGGGCACCGAGTACAGTTGCGAAGACGCAGTGTTAGATGCAAGTGCCTTGATGCTGATATTACCAATGCTCGTACAATGCAGCGTGATGGTGCCAGTGTGCGGGTTGGTCATGTTCATGATGGCCGCGCGTCGAGACTGTGCCGTAGCAACTTTGTGTTGAACATCCAGGTCGACGATCAATTGTTTGATTTGCGCGTTCATGTCTAATGTCTTGATTTTCTCCGCTATGTGTTCGAGCGGTAATCGTGTGGCAATCAGATTCTTGATCATGAACATTGTCGTTACAGTGGGGGCGGTGCGCGAAAGTATGGGTCTCGAGTAGGTGGGTGGCAATTATGCAATTGTGGAGAAGTATTACTGATTAACGACATTCTTATGTATTGAATATCCAAGGTTGGGCGGTAACGAGGCTACGCCGCCACCGCCTGTTGCCCCAGCCTGGGCAATGCCACGGCCCGCACCGTATCACCCGGTTGCACTTGCAGGCGTTTGGCGGTGAGGCGATCGACAAGCAGCTTGTGGCCATGCTGGTGTGCGCGAGCGCTGGTGACGCGGCAGTTTTCCAGGCGCCGATTGTGAATCAGCCAGACCGGTGCCTGTGGGTCCGGGGTGCCAATGACCAGGGTCAGCATCTGGCTGTCGCGGACGGTGCGGATCTTCGACACCGGCGCCTCGATCACCGGGCCGCCGTCAAAGATGTCGATGTAACCCTTGTGGCTGAAACCTTCGGCACTGAGGATCTTCAGGGCCGGCTCGGTGTTCGGGTGAGCCTTGCCGATCACCGCTTGGGCCTGTTCGGTGAGCAGGCAGGTGTACAGCGGCTGACGTGGCATCAGTTCGGCGATGAACGACTTGTTGCCCATGCCGGACAACTGATCGGCGTAACTGAAATCCTTCTTGAAAAAATGCCGTCCCAGGCTGTCCCAGAACGGCGAACTGCCTCGTTCGTCGGCATGGCCTCGCAGTTCGGCGATCAGTTTTTCGCCGAACAGCTGGGAGAACTCGGCCACGAACAGCAGGCGCGCCAGGGACAGCAGGCGTCCGTTGTGACCGCGACGTTGCTCGGGGTGAAGGAACAACGAGCAGATCTCCGATTGCCCGGACATCTCGTTGTTGAGGAACAGGGTCGGGATCTGCCGCTGGATCCCCAGCTCCGGCGCCGAGCTGACCGTCAGCCCGACCCGATAGTTGTACCAGGGCTCGCGCAGCCCGACCGCGCCGGTCAGGGCGCTGATGCCCACCACCTGCCGATCATCATCTTCGAGCACGAACAGGTAATCGGCGTCGGCACGTTCGACTTGTCCGGCAAAGGTCCGTTGGGCCCAGCGAATACGATGGGCCAGGCGCTCTTCGTTGGCCGGCAGGCTGGTGAAACCGGGGCCTGCGCAACGGGCCAGGTCCAGCAATGCGGGCAGATCGGTAATGGCGACCGGACGGACAATCATGCTGCAGCTCCTTCATTACGTCGGTCCAAGCGCTGATGCGTGCCACGGGATCGAGTGAGGTTCATAGGGCGACCACCCGGATCCGCTCGCCATCCATGACGCCCAGGGCGGCCAGCATGTCGGGCGACAGGGCCACGGGGCCCTCGTCGTTGACGTCCAGCTCGGCGACGATGGCCCGGTAGTTTCCAAGACGGTCGTTACTCACCAGGTAACGGCCTGTGGCATCGATCTGCAGGCTTTGCCGGGCCGTGGCGCTCCGACTTTGCGTGATGGTACGGACGTTGGCGATACGGGCATGCAAGGTCGGCCCACCGTCGAAGATATCGACGTAGTTGTTGGTCTCGAAACCCTCGCGCGCCAGGATGTCGAAGGCTTCCTGGCCGTCGGGATGCACTCGGCCGATGCAGGCCTGGGCCGCTGGCGGCAGCATAGGGACGTAGATCGGGTATTGCGGCATCAGCTCGGCGAGAAAGGTCCGGCTCTGCAAGCCACACAGCCGTTCGGCTTCGACATAGGGCAGGTCGAAGAAGTGCTGGCCGATGGCGTCCCAGAATGGCGACTGACCGTCCTCGCTGCTGAAACCGACGATTTCGGTGATGACCGATTCGGCGAAGCGCTGGGGATGGGCGGCGATGAACATCAGCCGGGCCCGGGACAGCAGCTCCGATTCCGGCGTGCGCACCCGCTCGGCGTCGATGTGGAAGCCACGCAGCAGCGTCTGCCCGTTGAGGTCCTGGCACAGTGACAGCGCGGGCACGCCATGCTGGATGTTCAGCTCGCGGGACTCGCTGGAAAACGGCCGGTTGCGCAGACTGTAGAACGGTTCGTTGTAACCGGTGCTGGAGAGAATTTCCGAACAACCGACCAGGCGCCTGGATTCCAGGTCCTCCAGGACAAAAAAATAATTCTCCGCGCCAGGGCCCTGCACATCGGCCTCGAACGAGGCGCACGAGTCGAGGATCTTTTCCTCTAGGCGCGCGGTATCGTCCGGTAGCGACGTGACCCCCACCAGGCTGTCACGGGCCAATTGTTGCAGTTGCGGCAGATCGGTTAATTGAACTGGACGTAAGGCCAGCATGGATTGCACTCCTGTTCCAGAGAGCCCGGTAACCAGCACCGGGCTTGACGATCACTGTCGATGTCCACGCGTTGTAACCACGGTTGGCCGAGTCCTTCGACCACCGGCCCTCACTGACCGGCCGGATCGGGCACGGCGGCAGGGTTGCCGAATTTGTTGAGCACGCACAGATAAATCACGCCCGCGGCGATCCAGATCAGGCCGAGCTTCTGCGCAGCCACGCCCATGTTGTACATGATGGCCGCGACGATCACGAAGCCGACCAGTGGGCAAATCAAGTGGCGAATCAGTTGGCCGGACTGCTGGCGGCGCCAGTAGTGGTTGATGACCGTGATGTGCAGCAACATGAAGCCGCTCAGGGCGCCGAAATTGACCAGGGAGGTGAGGGTGTCCACGGCGTCGATGAACAGGTAGCAGATCAACAGCGACAGCACTGCCACCAGGTAAATGCTCAGGTATGGGGTGTTGTGGGTTGGATGGACTTTGGCCAGCACCTTGGGCAACTGGCCGTCCCGGGCCATGCCGAACAACAGGCGCGACACCGCCGCCTGGGAAGTGATCGCCACGGCCACGCCCCAGGCCAGGGCCGTGGCAACCGCGGTCAAGGTGGCCAGCCAACTGCCGGCTGCCAGTTCGGCGATTTCATAGAATGCGGTGTCTGCGGATTTGAAACCCATGCCGGCGGCCAGGTCCGTGGCGATCCAGGTCTGCACCACGAAGATCGCCCCCATCACCAGCAAGGTCACCAGGGCTGCCTTGCCGACGCTGCGGCCCGGGTCGCCCTTGATCTCTTCCGCCAGGGTGGAAATGGCGTCGAAGCCCAGGAACGACAATACCGCGATGGACACGGCTTGCATCAGCAGGGCGAAGTTGAAGTGTTCCGGGCTGTACAGCGGCGCCAGGGTCAGCTGGCCGTTACCGGCCCCGCTGTGCAGGGCGTTCCAGGCGTAGAACAGGAAAATCCCCAGCACCACCAGCTGCGCCAGCAGGAAAATGATGTTCATCCGCGCGGTGAAGGTGATGCCCCGCAGGTTGACGAAGGTCGCGCTCACCAGGAAGGCCAGGATGAAACCGACCTTGGGGATGTCCGGGTACAAATGGTTCAGCGCCATGGCGGCGTAGACATAGAGCAGCGGTGGGATCAGCAGGTAGTCCAGCAGCATCAGCCAGCCGGCGATGAAGCCGACGTGTGGGTTAAGGCCCCGTTGTGCGTAGGAGTAGACGGAACCGGCCACTGGAAAAGCCCGGGCCATGCTGCCGTAGCTCAACGCGGTGAACAACATTGCCACCATGCCGATGATGTACGCCAGCGGCACCATCCCCGGTGCCTCGGCGTTGACATAGCCATACACGCCGAACGGGGCGATGGGGATCATGAAAATCATCCCGTATACCACCAGGTCTGTCAGCGACAGGCCGCGTTTCAATTCCTGTTTGTAGCCAAATGCCTCAATGCTCATGAGCCGTTCTCCTTCTCAGCTGTGGGTGGATGTCCTTGCGGGTTGCCGCTGTTTTTCTACAGCAATGGGGCCAGGTAAGCGCTCCAGGTCCGTACCGCCTCGGGGCTGCGCAGTTGGTCGTTGCGCACTTCGATCAACACCGAATCCAGGCCGCGGGCATCGCCGTGCACCGGGACGGTCATGTCGGTCAAGGGGTTGATCTTGTAGGGCTGGTTGCCTGCCGCGCGCAGCGAGTGCCGGCTCAGCCCGTCGACGATGCGTTGGGCATAATCCTTGGCTTCGCCGAACAGCACGCCAGCTTCCAGCGCGCGCGGTTGACCATAGAACACCGGGGTGAAGCTGTGGATGCCCACCACGCGCACCGACCGGTTGGCGGCCAGGCGCTGGTCGATCAACGCGCGTAGTCGGTCATGAAAAGGGTGGAACAGGCACTGGCGGCGATATTCGCGCGTAGGCTCGTCCAGAGCCTGGTTGCCCGGCACCTGATAGATCTCGCTCTGGGGCGGAATGCTGTCCGGTACGTGCAGCGGACGGTTGAGGTCGATCAACAGCCGTGAATAATTGGCCGTCAGCAAGGTCGCGCCAAGGGTTTCGGACAGGCGTTCGGCCAGGGCCAGGGCACCGATGTCCCAGGCGATGTGCTCCTGGGAGGCCGTTTCATCCAGGCCCAGATCGTTCAGCGCCGCGGGAATGAAGCGGCTGGCGTGTTCGCACACCAGCAGCACCGGGTGTTCGGATTCCTCCCGGACCAGTCGGTAGGGCGGCCTGGTGTAGAGGCCCGTTTCAGCACACTCAATAGATTCGTGCATAGTGCTCACAACGCTCGGCAGGTGACAGCGCCTCGGTCAAGGCCAGCTCCTGGGCCTTCAAGGCGAAATAGGTGTCGACCAGCGGGCCGGGCAGGGTCTCGAGCAGCGCCCCGCTGTGGCGCAGGCAGTCCAGTGCCTGGGCCAGGGTTGTCGGCAGGGCGATAATGCCACGGGCACGACGTTGTGCTTCATCCAGCTCATCGGGTATTTGATCGGTGACAGCGTTTAATGCCAGCCGTTGCTGGATGCCCAGTCGCCCGGCAATCAACAGCGCCGCCATCGCCAGGTGCGGCGAGGCGGTGGCGTCCATGGCGCGGAACTCCAGGTTGTACTGGTTCGCCAGCGGTTTGCCGCTCAGGCTCACGGTCGGGCAGATGCGCAGCGCCGCTTCGCGGTTGCGCTGTCCCAGGCACGCATAGGATGCGCTCCAGTGATGAGGTTGCAGGCGCTCGTAGGACACCGGCGTCGGCGCGGTCAGCGCACACAGTGCCGGCAGATAGTGCAACACACCCGCGGCCCAATGCTGGCCGAGGCTGGACAAACCGTTGCTGCTGGCGGCGTCATGCAGCACCGGGTCCGCGCCCAGGTCTTGCAGGCTCAGGTGCAAATGTACGCCGTTGCACACGGCATGTTCCGAAACCTTGGGGGCGAAGCTCACGTCCAGGCCCATTTGCCGGGCGATCTCACGGGTGATTTCCCGTACGTTCACCGCCCGATCGGCAGCGGCCACGCCCAGGGTCGGGCGGCAGGTGATCTCGTATTGCTGCTTGCCGTATTCCGGCAGGAACATTTCCGGCTCGACACCGCCGGCCCGCAGGGCACTGAGCAACCAACCGGCGAATTCGGCCTGCTGGCGCTGGGCCTGGAGGCTGAAGGCCAGGCGATCAGGCTGCGCAGGCGTGGCAACCAGGTTGAATTCATGTTCGAACGCGGCGAAAACCTGCAAGCCCAGTTCGATGCGATAACGCTCCACTTCGTCCTGCAACAGCGTGCGCGGGCAGGCGCTCCAGGGCCGGCCGTCGGTCTCGCGCACATCGCAATGGATAAAGTCGAGGACGGGCGCCTGGGCGTCGGGACCGTTGTTGACGGTCACCCGGCTAGACAGGTCCGGCACCAGCCGCAGGTCGCCATAAGCGCCCCAAGGGTTGGTCGAAGCGATGATGTCCTGGGGCGTCAGTGCGCTGTTGGCCGGCACCCAGCCACAGCCAGCGGTGACGTAGTGGGGCAACTCATCACTGGGAAACGAGCGCCCACGGGTCACGCCGATCAGGTCGGTGGTCACCAGGGTCGTCACGGGCAACGGGGCGAGGACGGCGGCAGGATCGAGGCGGCTCATGGCTGCATCTCCTGCAAACGCGCGAGCACGGTGTCGGTATCGGTGATCCAGCAATAGCCCTTGATCGCGTTCAGGCACGCCAGGTGCCGTTGTTCGGTGTAGGTGGCGCAGGCATCTTCCACCAGCGTGACCAGGTAGCCACGATCGGCGGCGTCGCGCACGGCCATGTCGACGCACTGGTCGGTGACGATGCCGGCGACGATCAAGTGGCGGGTCTGCAGGTTGCGCAGCACGTAGTCGATGTTGGTGGAATTGAAAACCCCGGAGGAGGTCTTGGGCAGCACGATTTCGTTTTCCAGCGGCGCCAGTTCGGCAATGATCTGCGCCTCGGGGCTGCCCTTGGGCAGGTGCATGTCCGACAGCTTGTGATCCAGGGAACGGTCGCGGCCATCGGCGGTGAGGCTTTCGATGTGGGTGTGCAACACGTTGTGCTGTGCTTCGCGCATCGCGTTGAGCAAGCGCTGCTGGTTGGGGATGACCTGCTGGCGGGCCCGCTGGATGAAATACTCGGCCTCGCGGGCGTGCAGGTGGGCGTCGAATTGCGGTTCCAGCCAGGCGCGTTGCATGTCCACTAGCAGCAAGGCGGTGTGCTGGCAGGTGAACGGCAGATCCCGGGGCGAGCGGTGGGGGAGCGAGAACATCCTTATTTTTCCTCCAGCAGGTGCGTGTTGAATTCCGTGCGCAAGGCATCGATGCCTTCCAGGCGTTCGGCCAGCTCGGGGCATTGCAGGGTCAGGCAGGCAATCAGCGCCTCGACCTGGGCCAGTGCCGGCACCAGGCTGTCGAAGGCCGAGATCGACTCCACCGGGGCGCTGATGATCAGGTCGGCCAGCTCGCGCAATGGCGAAGCGTAGACGTCGCTGAACAGCACGACCCGGGCGTGGCGCTCCTTGGCCGCGCTGGCCACGCGCAGGGCCTGGGCCTGGTAGCGGCGGTAATCGAAGATCAGCACCACATCCTGGCGCTGCACGTCGAATAGCCGGTCAGGCAGTTGGGCGTTGTCTTCCAGGGCAAAACAGCCGGCGCGCAACAGACGCAAATGATTGAGCAGGTAGTGGGCCAGGAAGCTGCTGAAACGCCCGCCGAAGCAATGTACCTGATGGCGGCTGTCGAGCAACCACTGCACGAGAATGCGCACGTCTTCGGGTTGGGTCAGGGCCTGGGTGTCGATGAGGTGGCGTTGACTGGCGGCCAGGTACTGGCTCCAGGTATCGCCTTGCTGCAATTTGGCCCGCGGTTTCAACAGGGTGCGAGGGGAGCGCAGGCGATGGTCCATGTCACTGAGCAGTGCATCCTGGAATTCGGCGTAACCGCCAAACCCGAGTTTTTTCACCAGTCGCACGATAGTCGGGTCGCTGACGCCGGCATGGTCTGCCAGGCGTGACATCGGGCCGAGGCCGTTGCGTGGGTAGTGATCGAGCAGGGCACGTACGACCTTGCGTTCCGACGGCGTCAAAACCAGGCCGGGATCGGTGATCAGGTCTCTGAGAGGTGGCATCCGTGCTCCTTGCCAGGATGGGTGTTGAATTTCTTTCATAACTCCTGAAAACAGTATTTATGTAGCTGGTGCTACATGTCCAGTGGTTTTTACGTTCCGTTTAAAATGCTCCAGTATTGTGCGAAACCCTTGTAGGAGTTGGTCTCGGCTGGGTAGACCGGGTATGTCAGTTGATGCTTCTGGCGATGTCGGACATAACGCCTTTTTGTCTCACTTATTTGATTTCGTATAAGGTGCTGTACAACTAAGTGCGTGAATATCCCGTCCATGCGACTCTCCCGATTGTCTGAGAATCCAGTGTGCAAGCCACTCGTCTGACCTTGATCTGCCACGCCCGCACCGCCGCCCAGAAGCAGGCGCGCTTTGGCCTGGACGAACCGCTGGATGCCGACTGGCTGGCACGCCGCGCGCAGGTCGGGCACCGCTACCGAAATGTCCGGCAACTGCTGTGCGGGCCGGAACTGCGCACGCGCCAGACCGCTGCCTTGTTCGGCGACGAGCCCGAGCAGGACCTGGCCCTGGCCGATTGCGATCTGGGACGCTGGCGCGGGTTGTCCATCGATGACTTGCTCCAGGCTGAACCGCAAGCCCTGCAGAGTTGGCTCGACGATGCCGAGGCGGCTCCCCATGGTGGTGAATCTGTCGCCCAGTTGTGCCGCCGTGTCGGGAATTGGCTGGCCAGTCTGGAAACCCGGCCAGGACATCTGCTGGCCGTCACCCACCCCTTCGTGATCCGCGCCGCCCTGGTGAATGTCTTGGGCTGCCCGGCCGCTACATTCAACCGGATCGACATTGAACCCTTGTCCACCCTCGAATTGCGTTTCAACGGCGTATGGCGTTTACGCACCCAGGGACCTGACCAGGAGTCGCCGCGATGAAGACGTTGTCAGTCATTGGCGTTGGGGCCGGCGATCCGGATCAGCTGACGATGCAGGCAGTGAAAGCCTTGAGCCGCTTGGACGTGGTCTTCCTCATGGACAAGGGGCCGGCCAAGGACAAACTGTTGGATCTGCGGCGCGAAGTCTGTCGGCGCTACATCGTTGATCGCACCTACCGTTTCGTCGAAGCCTACAGCCCGGAACGCCAACGCGGCGGCCTGGACTACACGGACAGCGTCGAAGCATTGAACCGGGCTAAACAGGCCACCTTCGAACGCTTGATCAATGAAGAACTGTCCGACGGTCAACGGGGTGGTTTTCTGGTGTGGGGCGATCCGGCGTTGTACGACAGTACCGTGCGCATCCTGCAGGCGATCCTCAAGGCGGGCCGCTGCGCCTTCGAGTTCGAGGTGATCCCCGGCATCTCCAGCGTCCAGGCCCTGGCCGCCCGGCATAAAGTGCCGTTGAACAGCATTGGCGGTTCGCTGGAAATCACCACCGGACGCCGGTTGGCGGCGGGGCAGGTAGGCGACGCGACGAGTGTGGTGGTGATGCTCGATGCCGAGGACGCTTATCGCCAGGTGAGCGATCCCGATACGCACATCTATTGGGGAGCCTATGTGGGGACGCCGGATGAAATCCTTATCGCTGGCCGCCTGGGGGATGTGGCCGATGACATCGAGCGCACCCGCAAGGCTGCGCGGCAGGCGCATGGGTGGATCATGGATACCTATCTACTGCGCAGACCTCAATGAAGCCGACACTCCACCTGTGGCGAGGGGATTTATCCCCGCTGGGGCGCGAAGCGGCCCCAATAACCCCGACAAAACTTGCCTGACAAACTGAGAGGGCTGCTTCGCAGCCCAACGGGGATAAATCCCCTCGCCACAACAGTGTTCGACAGTCCCATTGACTAGGCTGACTTCACCCCCGCCCAAACCGCTCCCGATACACCGACGGCGCCAACCCCACGACGTTGCGAAACGCCACACGAAAGCTTTCCACCGAGCGGTAGCCACACAGCTGCGCGATGTTGTCGGTGTTGTCCCCGCTGCTTTCCAGCAACTCGCGGGCCCTGGCCAGGCGTTCATGTTGCAGCCAGGTCTTGGGCGACACGCCGCAGGCCTGGGTGAAATGGCGCAGGAAGGTGCGTTCGCTCATGGCCGCCTGGCTGGCCAGTTCGCGCACCCCGAGGGGTTCGTGCAGGCGTTCGCGGGCCCATTGCATGACACTCGACAGGTCACTGCGTGGCGTGCGGCTGACCGGTGAGGGAATGAACTGCGCCTGGCCGCCCGTACGTTGCGGCGACATCACCAACCGGCGTGCCACGGCGTTGGCGACCTGGACGCCATAGTCCCGTGCCACCAGGTGCAGGCAGGCATCGATACCGGCGGCGCTGCCCGCCGAGGTGATGACCTGTCCTGAATCCACGTACAGCACATCCGGGTCTACTCGCACGGCCGGAAAGCTTGCGGCCAGTTCGTCGGTGTAGCGCCAATGAGTCGTGGCGCCCAGGCCATCGAGCAGCCCGGCGGCAGCGAGTACGAAGGCTCCGGAGCAGATCGACAGCAGGCGCGCACCACGGGCGTGGGCCCTGTGCAGTGCCTCGAGCAGCGCCTGGGACGGTGGCTCGCTGCGGTTGCGCCAGCCTGGCACGACAATGGTCCGGGCGGTTTCGAGCAGTTCCATGCCGCCATCGGCCAATACCTGAAAGCCGCCCATGGCACGCATCGGGCCGTCATCGACCGCGACGATCCGATGCGTGTACCAGGGGAAATCGAATTCCGGTCGCTCCAATCCGAAGATCTCGACGGCGACACCGAATTCGAACGTGCACAGGCCGTCGTAGGCGAGGATTGCGACCAGACCAGGGGGAGACTGCATTTGGCGGAAAATTCCCACAGAGTGTCTTGTGCGCCACTGTAGCGGTATGCGCCGAGGGGATAAAGTCTCTTCACGCCTTATCTATCCTGGAGTACACGCCCATGACCAGCCTGGTTCGCGAAGTGCCTGCTGCCCCCTCCGATATCGCCCTGCAGCATTTCAGCCGTCGCCTGACATTCGAAACCGATTGTTCCGACGTTCACGCCAGCCAACAGGCCGGCGATGTCGATTTTGTGCTGGTGGATGTACGCGGACCACTGGCCTACGAACGCGGCCACGTCCCCGGGGCGATCAACCTGCCAACCCGTACACTCACCGCCCAGGCACTGGCCGCCTATGCCAAGACCACCCTGTTCGTGGTGTATTGCGCTGGTCCGCATTGCAATGGCGCGAACAAGGCGGCGGTGCGTCTGGCGACCTTGGGGTATCCGGTGAAGGAGATGATTGGCGGGGTTATGGGGTGGCTCGATGAGGGCTTTCGTCTGAATGGTCTTGTGGAGCGTGTGGCGGATCAGGCTATCCGTTGTGATTGCTGATTTGGTTTTTATAGTTTGTGTGTATATCCGTTGCTGCGGTAACGGCCACTTAGGGTTCCGCCCTTACGGCGTCTCACTTTTGAGAAGCGCAAAAGTAAGCAAAACGCTTTAGCCCCACCACTCGGTGCCTCGCCTAGGCTCGGCATGCCCGAACGTAGGCATTGCTCCGTGGGCCCGCCGCGAAGGACCATCCATGGTCCAGCGCGGCTACCTCGGCATCCATGCCGAGGTGCCCACTGCGCAATACCTACGTTCGGCCAGCGTGGTTAACGGGGCGCCGAGATCAACGTCCGCCGCGAGGCGGCCTGATAGCCGGCCTGGTTTGGGGTGAACGCATTCCTCCTGTGGGAGCGGGCTCGCTCCTACCAGAGGCGCTTTACTGTCCTTCAAGCCCGCGCTGTTCAATTACCCCAAAAACATCCGCCACATCCTGGACCATGATCCGGGCGATGTTGGTGACGGTATTGATGTCGGTCTCGGCTGAGTCGCGCAGGGTCGTGCAGGCCATGAGCGTCAGGTAGTCGAGGGTGGCGTGCAGGCGTTCGCTGACGCAGGCATGGAGTTCGGGTAATGGGGCCGTTTTATCGATGAACAGGACGGGGTGGGTGGTGGCGATTGGGGTTAGCGGGGTGAAGCGGCGGAACGATTGTTCGGTAGTCATAGTAAATCCCTAACTCAAGAGAAAATTTTCCACCGTTTTGCTGCGAAACAATTGGGTGGCAGCCATGTGCGGGTTCGCAGACCGAGGAGTTAGGACTCGGCAGACCCGAAGATCTCCCACACACAGCCGCCATGAAAAGCCGAACGTAGGCGCGAATGCCTATGCCGATTCTTGACGGTTGTGATTCTAACTCACCAGGGCTGCGAAACCCTCCCACTGACCAAAGCCAGCAGGTGAACCGAACTATAGAAGGGGATTTTTGAGGCAACAACCGACCTGTAGGACGCCCACAAATCTCGTGGCGAGGGAGCTTGCTCCCGCTCGGTGGCGCAGCCGCCGTAAAGTCGGGACATGCGGTGGGCCTGACAGAAAGAGAGGACTGCTTCGCAGTCCAGCGGGAGCAAGCTCCCTCGCCACGGAGAGCAGATTCCTACGAGATTTTCAGAAGGCCAGGGGAAGCAATTGATTTCAGAAATGGAACGCGGAGCGTCCCTGGCGGCATTCCCACGGAGCGTGGGAACGATCAAATCAAAACCTGTGGGAGCAGCTTGCTCGCGATGAGGCCAGCCCATTCAACCTCTTCATCGACAGTGACATCGCCTTCGCGAGCAAGCTCCCACAGGAGAAACGCGTTCATTCTAAGCCAGGTCGGCTATAAGGCCGCCTCGCTTCGGCTTTTGATCTTAGGCGCCCCGTTAAACCACGCTGGCCGAACGCAGGCATTGTGGAGTGGGCATCCCGGCATGGATGCCGGGATAGCTGCGCTGGGCCATGGATGGCCCTTCGCAGCGGGCCCACGGAGCAATGCCGGAGTGAGGGCACACCGAGCCTAGGCGAGGTGCCGAGTGGTGGGGCAGAGCGTTTTTGGTTACTTTTGGCGCTCTTCCAAAAGTGACCCGCCGTAAGGGCGGAACCCTAAGTGGCCGTTACCGCAGCAACGGATATACACACAAATCAAGCTGTTTTCGTAACTATTTGTCGCCTCAACACAATTCCCCTGCTGAGCACCCCTCTAGACTCCCGCCCACTTCGGTGCCTCGCTGACCGAACGCTGCCTACGAATCTGCCAATAATTGCCAATAAAAACCCCTGCACACTCAGGAGCGAAAATGAAGAAACTAGCCATGTTCGGTGCCCTGGCACTGTCCGTATTGTCCCTGTCGGCCGTGGCCGAAGACGCCAAGCCGATCCGTCTCGGGATCGAAGCTGGTTATCCGCCTTTTTCGATGAAAACCCCCGACGGCAAGCTGACCGGCTTCGATGTCGATATCGGCGACGCCCTCTGCGAGCAGATGAAGGTCAAGTGCACCTGGGTCGAGCAGGAGTTCGATGGCCTGATCCCCGCGCTGAAAGTGAAGAAGATCGATGCGATCCTGTCGTCCATGACCATCACCGACGATCGCAAGAAAAACGTCGATTTCACCATCAAGTACTACCACACCCCGGCGCGGTTCGTAATGAAGGAAGGCTCCGAGGTCAAGGACCCGCTGACCGAGCTCAAGGGCAAGAAAGTCGGTGTGCTGCGTGCCAGCACCCACGACCGTTTCGCCACCGAAGTGCTGGTGCCTGCCGGGATCAACCTGGTGCGCTACGGCTCCCAGCAGGAAGCCAACCTGGACATGGTCGCCGGTCGCCTCGACGCCATGCTGGCCGACTCGGTCAACCT
The DNA here is from genome assembly GCF_900100135.1 of Pseudomonas sp. NFACC05-1. Lineage (NCBI taxonomy): Bacteria > Pseudomonadati > Pseudomonadota > Gammaproteobacteria > Pseudomonadales > Pseudomonadaceae > Pseudomonas > Pseudomonas sp. NFACC05-1. The sequence goes on from NZ_FMTR01000001.1 coordinate 101,085, forward strand.
CGACGACGGTTTCCTGAAGACCGATGCCGGCAAAGGCTTTGCCTTCGTGGGCCCGACCTATGAAGACGCGAAATATTTCGGCGGTGGCGCCGGCATTGCGGTGCGCAAGGGCGATAAGGCCCTGGCCGATAAATTCAACGCCGCCATCAGCGAAATCCGCGCCAATGGTACGTACAAGAAGGTGCAGGACAAATACTTCGCCTTTGATGTCTACGGGCATTAATCGGTAGGCGCTGCCGAAGGCTGCGATCTTTTTGAGGCTCAAGGGGCTGAGCAAAGATCGCAGCCTCGTTGCACTCGACAGCTCCACACCTAGTCATTCGGAGATTTCATGCAACGCATCGACCATACCCTGCCATGGAGCCACCTGGGCACTGAGCGCCGGCTCAGTGTGTTTCGTTACGGCCATGGCCCGCGCAAGGTTTATATCCAGGCCAGTCTGCACGCCGACGAACTGCCGGGCATGCGTACTGCCTGGGAGCTGAAGCAGCGGCTCAACGACCTCGAGGCGCAAGGCCTGCTCAAAGGGGTGATCGAGCTGGTGCCGGCGGCCAATCCCATCGGCCTGGATCAACATCTGCAAAGCGCTCACATGGGGCGTTTCGAGTTGGGCAGTGGCAAGAATTTCAACCGCTCTTTCGTGGAGCTCAGTGCACCGGTGGCGCAACGCATCGGTGATCGCCTGGGTGACGACCCGGCCGCCAATATCACCTTGATCCGCCAGACCATGGCCCAGGTTCTCGACGACCTGCCGGCGCCGCCTTCGCAACTTGAAGCGCTGCATCGCCTGCTGCTGCGCCATGCCTGCGACGCCGACATCACCCTGGACCTGCATTGCGATTTCGAGGCTGCGATCCACTTGTATGCCTTGCCGCAACAGTGGCCGCAATGGCGCTCCCTGGCCGCACGCCTGAAGGCCGGGGTCGCGTTGCTGAGTGAAGATTCCGGTGGCAGTTCGTTCGATGAGTCCTGCTCCTCACCCTGGTTGCGCCTGGCCAAAGCCTTTCCTGCGGCGGCGATCCCGGCGGCGAACCTGGCGACGACACTGGAGCTGGGCAGCATGGGTGACACCCGCGTGGAACAGGCCCAGGCCAGTTGTGAAGCCATTCTCGGGTTCCTGGCTGAGCAAGGTTTCATTGGCGGGGATTGGCCGCCCGCGCCGGCGCAATGTTGTGAAGGCTTTCCGTTCGAAGGCACTCAATACCTGTTCGCGCCGCACCATGGCGTGGTGAGCTTTCTGCGTGAAGCCGGTGAGTGGGTGGAGCGCGGCGATCCGCTGTTCGAAGTGGTCGATCCATTGAATGATCGGGTCACCATCGTGCGGGCCGGCACCAGTGGCGTGCTGTTTGCCCTGGACCGCGGGCGCTACACCCAGCCGGGTATCTGGCAGGCAAAAGTCGCCGGGCGTGAGCCGATTCGAACGGGGAAATTGATCAACGACTGATAAGTGCTGTCTACCTCACCGCACGCTTCTTGTCGTGCGGCTATCGAACGATGGAGGAAGATCGATGTTCAAAGCGCTCGCCCTGTTTCTATTGCTGGTCTCGTCCGGGTTGCAGGCCCAACCCTCGCTGCACACGGACTTGCCGCTCAACTACCTGGCCCAAGTCGATGAGCAGGTTCGGAACCGACCGCTGGTGATCTTCCTGCACGGTTCCGGCAGCAACGAACAGGACCTGTTCGCACTCAAGGACGAGTTGCCGCGCGATTACAACTACCTCTCGGTGCGGGCGCCGAAGAGTATGGAACAGGACCGTTATCAGTGGTTCGCGAAACAGGGCGACGGTGCCTACGACGGTGACACCTCGGACTTGAAGGCCAGCGGCCAGGTGCTGCTGGACTTCATCGACAAGGCTCGGGCCAAGTACTCGACCGATCCGAGCAAGGTCTACCTGGTCGGGTTCAGCCAGGGCGCGATGATGAGCTACGAAGTGGCCCTGCGACATCCCGAAGCCGTTGGCGGTATTGCCGCAATGGGTGGGCGGGTCCTGTCGGTGCTGCGGGCGGAACTGACCCCCGATGAACCGCGCCGGACACTGGCGGTGTTCATCGGCCATGGCACGGCAGACCCGATCATTCCCTACCACGATGGCACCGAGGCCAACAGCTTCCTGAAGACCCTGGCGCTGGAACCGGAATTCCATGCCTACCCGGGTGTGGGCCACAGCATCAGCGCCCTGGAAGTGCAGGACCTGCGGGCCTGGCTGGAGCGGCTCAATCCCTGATCACTGTAAATCCCTGTGGGAGTGAGCTTGCTCGCGATAGCGGTGGGTCAGCTTGCATCAAAGTTGGGTGTACCGACGCCATCGCGAGCAAGCTCGGCTCCCACATGTTCTGGGGGGCGCTTATTGACCGCTGGCGATCTGCTTCACCAACGCCTCATGACCGGCCTTGTCACTGGCCCGGGAGATGATTTGCACCACCGCCATGCGCGTGCCGGAGGCAGCCAGCAACGTGGTGTCGAGGGTTGGCCCGCCGCCCTGGGTGGCGCTGGTGTCGATCTGGCGCAGGCCCAGGCCGGTGCCTTTCTGGGTCAGGCTTTTTGCGCTCAGGATCTTGGCGTCCGGCAGCGCTGTGGTTCGCTGTGCCGCGAAGTCTCCCATGGTGGTGTCGAGGAACGCGCCATCGTCGTCCTTCACGTTCGCGCCGTTGATGATGGTGTTCTCCGCCGCGATCACCACGGTCCGGCTGGTGGCATTGCTGTACATCGTCCCCGTCGCGCCAGCGGTACCTTGGGCGGCCTCTCCGGCGGGCAATGGTGTTGCGATGAACCCCTTGGGCAAGGTGAAGACGAACTTGCCGCCCAGCATCGAAACCTTCTGCGCCGCTGCATTGCCGGCGGCTTTGGACGGGGCCGCCTGGGCAGGCGCCAGGACCAGAGCGGCGATGGCCGCCAGCAGCAGGGCGGCGGCATGTTTACTCAGCAATGACATTGAAACTCTCCACGGTGGTCGCGCTTGGAGGCCGATCATCCCATGGGCGCCATGCCTGACTCCAGCGTCCGTGGCGAATGGGCCGGTCATCGCGGTGCCGGGGCGGAGCGCGCTTGATCGGCACCCTCATCCGGGCGCTCAAACCGCTCCGGCACTGAAGCGCCGGGCCAACGACTCGCGCTCGAAGTGCTCGGTGATGAAATCGATAAAGGCGCGGGTCTTGGCCGGCATCAGCGTGCGGCTGGGGTAGTAGAGCGAAATCACCCCCAGGTCCACATACCAATCCGGTAACAGCCGCACCAGTTCGCCGCGCTCCAGCCAGGGCAGGGCGTCGGGCACCACCAGCAGGGCCACGCCCAGGCCGAGCAAGGCGGCCTCACGCATGGCAACGGGGTCATTGAAGATCATGGACTCGTTCAGTTGCACGGCGGATTCGCGCCCGGCGGCGTTGCGCAACACAGTCTGGCGTACCCGGCCAGTACGGCTGGCCCGCAGCACGATGTTGTCCAGGCCGGCCAGGTCTTCGGGTTGCCGGGGCAGGGCGCGCTCGCCCAGATAGGCTGGGCTGGCGACGGCAATCAGGTGAGCGGGCGCCAGGGTGCGCGATACTACCCCGGGCGTCAGTGTGAAGCCGCCTCCGATGGCCGCGTCGAAACCTTCGGCGATCAGGTCGACCGGGCGGTTTTCGAAATGCCAGTCCGGCCGGATCAGCGGGTAGCGAGCCAGCCATTGCGGCATCAACGGCAGTACCTGGCCGATACCGAAACTTGGCGAAAGGCTGACGCGCAAGACGCCGGCCGGTTCGCCGCGCTCCGTGGTCACCGCACCAATGGCCGCCTGCAGGGCGTGCAAGTTGCCACCGATGCTGGCCAGGAAATGTTCTCCCGTTTCGGTCAGGGACAGCTTGCGGGTCGAGCGCTGGAACAACCGCACCCCCAGATTGCGCTCCAGCATCGCCACGTTGCGGCTCACGGCAGCGGGCGTCAGGGCAAGCAACCGCGCGGCCGCCGAAAAACTGCCGGTTTCGGCGCTGCGGACAAAGCATTCGAGGTTGGCGAGGCTTTCCATGGCATGGACCTGATAGTAATGCTTGAAAATGATTCGCCATATTACCGGCTAATCAGAATGTAATGGCAAGGGCACCATGCACCTCAACGGCGGACATTACCGCCAGGCTTATCCAACCTTGAGGACACAAAACATGAGCAGCATCGACACCATCGGCATCATTGGCGCCGGCGCCATCGGCAGTGCTTTCGCCCGCGCCCTGGCCCGCCAGAACATCAACGTAGTGATTGCCAACAGCCGTGGCCCGCAAAGCCTGGCCGAGCTTGTGGCTGATCTCGGTCCTAGCGTACGCGCCGGCACCGTGGAGGAAGCCGCCGCCCAGCCGATGGTGCTGGTGGCGGTCAACTGGTCGAAGTTGCCCCAGGCGCTGGGCGGTTTGCCGGATTTTGCCGGGCGAATCGTGATCGACGCCAACAACGCGATCGAAGTGCCGGGGTTCAAGGCCGTGGATCTCCAGGGCCGGGCCTCGACCGAGGTGTTCAGCGAGTGGGTGCCGGGCGCACGGGTGGTCAAGGCCTTCAATCATCTGCTGGCGCGCCTGCTGGAGGCAGACCCGACGTCCGAAGGCGGCAAGCGGGTGCTGTTCCTGACCGGTGACGACGCGCAGGCACGGGGTGAAGTCGCGCAGTTGATCGAGCGCCTGGGCTTTTTCGGGGTGGACCTGGGCCCCCTGAGTGTCGGCGCGCGCTTGACCCAATTCCCGGGCGGCCCGCTGCCGGTGCTGAACCTGGTCAAGTTCGACTGAGCACTTCGCGATATACGTAAGGACCCGCTCGATCACCGTGGGAACCCGGCCTGGAGCACTCAGTCGGGTTCCACGTCCAATTGCAGGCTGTCGTCGGCCAGGCGCTTCGTACTTCGCACGATGCCGCTCAGGTGCCGGCCCTCGGCGTAGAACGTCACGATCTGGGCCTTGTCCAGGTCGTCCGGCATCGGTGGATGAACGTGCAACACGAACCACACCGGTTTGTCGTCGTCGAGGTGCTTGACCTCGTACTGACAGTTGATGCTTTTGGTATTGCGACCAAGCAGCGTGTCGAGACCGTAGTCAAGGTGAGTGCTGTCGACGGAGGATCGGGCGAGAGGCATCGGCGGTCTCCTGGGTACGCGCGGTTGATGTTCAAATGATCCCGCCCGGGATGGAAAATTCCATTGGGTGATCTGTAGAGATTAGCCCCAACTTCTGCCGTTCTCATTTTCCCTGTGGCGAGGGAGCTTGCTCCCGCTCGGCTGCGAAGCAGCCGCAAAAAGCCGGGGCCGCTACGCGACCCAGCGGGAGCAAGCTCCCTCCGCCACAGGGGGCCATTCCAAACAGGCACTCGTCAGATCAGACGCCAGGCACGCCGTCCTTCCACACCGACCAGTTCTTCACAATGTCCTGCACCAGCGGGTTGCCGGTGCGGAACAGGTTTTCCAACGCCGGGACGAACGCGCCCTGGTCGGCGTATTTGAGCAGGTTGTCCACTTCGTTGCCGCCGGGCTCGGGGCGGTCGAAATCGGACCCGGCCCGCAGCACGGCCAGCCGGTTGATGTCCACCCGACCTTCGCGGCTGGCGCGGAGCAAGGCCTCGTAGGTGGAATTGTCTTCCTGTTGGGTGGTGCAGTAGACGCCTTTGTTGTCGGTGAGCAGGCGCGTCCAGACTTCGGCGCGCTCGCTCAGGCGCGTACCGGAGAACCAGGTGTTACCGGCCAGGGTGTCGCAGCGGGTCACCACCGGCGGCTGGCTGGCCGGGGCATACGGATACTTCAAGCGCCAGGCCGCCGATTCCTTGCTTTCCGCCAAGGTCACCTTCTGGCTGAGGGCAAAGGCCTTGGCTTGCAGGGCCGGGTTGAGTTCGAAGACTTCCGTCTTGTAGTCCAGCGGCGGTTTTTCGTTCGGCCCCTTGGTGTTGATGCCCAGGTAACCGGTAGGCCAGTCCTTGGGCACATCCCGCGAATCCAGCTCCCATTGGGTGCCGAACTCCACCAGGTAATGGGCCCAGGCGGTTGTGCCAAGCGTGCCGTGGTGCGGGTTGATGCCGGCGATCCCGGCCACCAGGAAATAGCTTTTGCGCAGGTCGACGGTCGGGGAGAGCGCCAGGGCCAGGGTCGAAGCCGCCGCGTTGGTCTGGCCCATGCCGGTAATCAGCAGGCAGACCCGTTCGGCATTGCAGCGGATCGTCGGGTATTCGGCGGAAAGTCCCGGCACGCGGATTTCAGTCTTGAGTTCGAGGCGATCGATCCAGTTCTGCGCTTCAGGAGCGAACATCGTGATCAGCATCACTTTGGGTTGAAGTGGCGGTGCGGCCCCGGCGGTCGAGCAGAACAGAGCCGTGCAGGCCAGGCCGATTGAAATAGACAGGCGATTGATCATGTATTCGTGACCTCCATGGATTCGAAGTGGTGCTTCTACAGCTTGCTCAGAATTGATAGCCAACCCCGGCGTAGTATCCCCAGCCATCGGAGCGGGCGCGGAAGTTGCCGTCGCCAAAGTTAAGCTCACTGCCGTCCTGCCAGTTGCCGCCGTTGTGGAAGTAACGGCCCACCAGCGTAAAGCGCAGGTGCGTGAACGAATACAGCAAAACGTTGGTGGCGACCGTCGCGTTGGCGGTGCGGGCGGGGTTGTCCTTGTGCAGGTCCGAACCGAAGTCGAAGTTGGTGAAACCAATGTAAGTCAGGGATGCGCCGTTGCTGAACTGGCTGATCGGCACGATGTATTTGAGCTGGGCGCGGTAGCCGTCCCAGGAGTATTCATTGCTGGCGCCATAGTTTTCCCATTGATAACGGCCATAGAAGTTGGCCGACAGGTTGACCCTCGAGTGGGTGTCGATGTCGGTGCCCAGCCCGCTGTACAAGGTGTTCGCGCGATTGGCGCTGTTGCTGCCGTGATCGTAGATCCAGTCGAACGCCACATACCATTCCTTGAACGGCCCGATGGCCAGGCTGCGGCCGGCCAGGTAGTCGATGGAAATACGCGGTTCGTGCTCCATGAACACGGGAGAACCGTGGTCCCACACCCCTTTGTCGTGACTGTTGCCAATGTTGAAAATCTTTGGAATGTCGACGTAGCCATAGAGCTCGAAGGGCCCTTTGCGTCCGAAGTATTCATATTCCAGGTAGACATCGTCGACCGGTTGCGGGCCGAAGCTGATGTCCTTGCTGCCGATGAGCGTCAGGTCCTGGTTGTACCAGTCCGACAGGTAGGCGCCTTTTTTCGAGGGGTTGGCCTCGGGGCTGAGGGCTTCGCCCTGGGCGGACGCCTCGGCGGTCTGGGCTTGGGTCGTGGTGCTGAGTAGTCCGGTAACGGCGGTCAGTAGCAGGGCGGCTGTCAATACGCCGGGTGTAGCGCGACACCGGGAAGTGCAGTGCATGGAAAGTCCTTGTTCGTGCGGGCCGAAGCCCGGGTTCCGTGGATAAGAAAAACCATCGATCCGCTGGGTAGGATCGATTGCGCAAACGTTTGCACATGTCGTACCAATTTTTTGTATTGGCTTGAAATGCATGGGGTTCAGGCTTTTTTCCTGTCGTGTTGGTCAGGCTCGGTGCACCGAATTCGGCAGTGTCGGGTGAAGGGGCACCAACGTGTTGCAGGGGGCATGTGATCGACGCGGCACTGAGGCGGTGGCGTTGCTGATAGAATCGGCCATCTTGACTGACCAGAGGTATGCCCATGAGCGAGCCGATTCGCCTGACCCAGTACAGCCACGGTGCCGGTTGCGGCTGCAAGATTTCGCCCCAGGTACTGGAAGTGATCCTGGCCGGCAGCGGTGCGCAGAACCTTGATCCCAATTTGTGGGTCGGCAATGCGTCCCGGGACGATGCTGCGGTGTACGCCATCGACGAGGAGCGCGGGGTGGTCTCGACCACCGATTTTTTCATGCCGATTGTCGATGATCCTTTCGATTTCGGTCGCATCGCCGCCACCAATGCCATCAGCGATATCTACGCCATGGGCGGTGACCCGCTGATGGCCATTGCGATTCTCGGTTGGCCCGTCAACGTATTGGCCCCGGAAATTGCTCGGGAAGTGATTCGTGGCGGTCGCTCCGTGTGCGACGAGGCCTGTATTCCCCTGGCCGGCGGGCATTCGATCGACGCGCCTGAGCCGATTTTCGGCCTGGCGGTCACAGGCCTGGTGCAAAAGCGCCATATGAAACGCAACGACACGGCCACCGCCGGTTGCCGCCTGTACCTGACCAAGCCCCTGGGCATCGGCATCCTCACCACGGCGGAAAAGAAAGGCAAGCTGCGCGCCGCCGATGTCGGCCTGGCCCGTGACTGGATGTGTACCCTCAACAAACCTGGCAGCCGCTTCGGCAAGCTCGACAGTGTGACGGCGATGACCGACGTCACCGGTTTCGGCCTGCTCGGTCACCTGGTGGAAATGGCCGACGGCAGCCAACTGACCGCGCGCATCCGCTATGACGCGGTGCCACGCCTGCCGGGTGTCGAGTACTACCTCGACCAGGGGTGTGTGCCGGGCGGTACGCTGCGCAACTACGACAGCTACGCCAGCAAGGTCGGTCGGCTCCAGGAACTGCACAAGCGCGTGCTGTGTGACCCACAGACCAGCGGTGGCCTGCTGATTGCCGTCACCCCGGAAGGCGAAAGTGAGTTCCTGCGGGTTGCCGCTGAACTCGGGCTGGCGCTGGAACCTATCGGCGAACTGGTCGAGCGACAGGGTTACGCGGTCGAGGTGTCTTGATGAGCCATGACCTCACCGATTACCGCGATATCTTCCTCAATGACCGGCCGATGATGGACACACGCGCCCCGGTCGAATTCATCAAGGGCGCCTTCCCCGGCGTGGTCAATCTGCCGTTGATGACCGACAGCGAACGGCAACGCGTCGGCACCTGCTACAAACAGCAGGGGCAGCAGGCGGCCATTGTCCTGGGGCATCAGTTGGTGTCCGGTGAAATCAAGGCCGAACGCATCCAGGCCTGGGCCGAGTTCGCCAAGACCCATCCCGACGGTGTGCTGTATTGCTTTCGCGGCGGCTTGCGTTCGCAGATCGTCCAGCAGTGGCTCAAGGACGAAGCGGGCATTGACTACCCCAGGGTCGGCGGTGGCTACAAGGCCATGCGCAGCTTTTTGCTGGACACGGTCGAACAGGCGGTTGCCCAGTGCGACCTGGTGCTGCTGGGCGGCATGACCGGCACCGGCAAGACCGAAGCGCTGGCTCAACTGAGCAACAGCCTGGATCTGGAAGGTTATGCCAACCATCGCGGTTCCAGCTTCGGCAAACGCGCCACCGGCCAGCCTTCCAACATCGATTTTGAAAACCGCCTGGCCGTGGACGTACTGAAAAAACGCGCCAGCGGCATCGAACAATTCGTGCTTGAGGATGAGAGCCGTGCGGTCGGCAGTTGCGCCTTGCCGCTGCCTTTGTACCAGCGCATGCAGCAGGTTCCGATGGTCTGGCTGGAAGACAGCCTGGAGCATCGGGTCGAACGGATCCTGCAGGATTACGTCATCGACCTGTGCGCTGAATTTGTCGCCGTACATGGCGACGAAGGTTTCGCACTGTTTTCCGAGCGATTGCTGGCAAGCCTGGACAACATCCACAAGCGCCTGGGCGGTGACCGTCACCGGCGCTTGAAGGACATCCTGGAAACTGCCCTGGCCGAGCAGGCCCACAGCGGTGCCGTCGACGTGCATCGCGGTTGGATCGAGGGTTTGCTGCGTGAGTATTACGACCCGATGTACGTGTTCCAGCGGGAAAAGAAGGGCTTGCGGATCGAGTTCTCGGGAGAGCAGGCGGCGGTGCTGGAATATCTGCGGGAGCGGGCGGCCCGGGGAGGGTGACCACAGGTTCGGCATCCACCCTCAACTCTGTGGGAGCGGGCTTGCTCGCGAAAGCGGTGGATCAGTTGGCGGTGATGCCGACTGCCATCGTCTTCGCGAGCAAGCCCGCTCCTGCAGGGCGTGGCGACTGATCAGGTCGGGCAGGTCTTCTGGCCATTATCCAGGCCCTGCTTGTAGCTCTGGCTGGTGAGGCTGGCCTTGCCGTTGTGCCAGGTCAGGGTCAGCACGTACAGCGAGTCAAAATCGCCTGACGCCCAGTCATCGGTAATGGTTTGCTTCTTGCCCACCGCCTCTGCGGCGACCGTGTTGATCAGTTCCGGCAGGTAGCCATGGGACCAGGCGGTATAGATGGTGGCGTTGTGGTACTTGTCGTGCAGCAGTTCCTCAGCCAGGTCGCTGGTGTCGTTGGCCGAATAATTGATGTTCACCGGCAACCCGAGCTTGATGGCGCTGGGGCTGATGGTCATCAGCGGGCGAATATAGCTATAGGAATTGTCCAGCTCGCCCTCTTCGACATTGCGGGTCGGGTTGGCCGCGAACACGTAGTCGGCCTTGCCGAATTTTTCCGGCAGCAGGGTGGCCAGGTCGATGGCGCGGTTGAGACCCTGGCAGTTGAGCTGGCCCAGGCCACCGGCGGGTTTCTCGGCATGACGCAGGAACACCAGGGTCTGCACGCCGTCGGCTGGTTGGGCGCGGCTGATGCTGGATTCCAGCGCCAGCCCCAGGCCACAGACCACAAGCAGCGTCGGCAGCAGCAGCCACGAGCGGTGTTTGAAGCGTCTGGCGAAATTCAGTGGGTTCATCATCGAATAGTTATTCTTCAGCACTCTTGAGTCAGGCTGACAAACCCTGGCACCGCGAAGCGGCTGGCCTCGGGTGTTTTCCCTGTCGTTACGCCGCGTTGAATCCTCGGGGGCATTGCTCAGAGTCTCTTCAAGCCCTTTGGTTCGATCCTGGCTGGTCCCGGTGCACTGTAAGGCCTCCTGTGGGGAGGCAGGGCGAATGTTAGCGACAGGATGTTGCGGATTTAAGAAAAGCCGATGTGAATTCCGTGATGGGCAGTGATGCCGTCCCGTACATCTTGGATTATCCTCGGGCTTTCCTTCATTTCCGAGCCGACCCCATGCCCGACTTGACCCCATTCCCCATCACCGAGAAATGGCCTGCCCAGTTCCCGGAGTGGATCCAGCTCTACTCCCTGCCCACCCCCAACGGCGTGAAGGTCTCGATCATGCTGGAAGAGATCGGCCTGCCGTACGAGCCCCACAAAGTGGACTTCGCCAGCAACGACCAGCTATCGCCCGAGTTCCTTTCCCTGAACCCCAACAACAAGATCCCGGCGATTCTCGATCCCCATGGGCCGGGCGACCAGCCGTTGGCGTTGTTCGAGTCGGGGGCGATCCTGATTTATCTGGCGGACAAGAGCGGGCAGTTGCTGGCCCAGGAGTCGGCGGCGCGCTACGAGACGATCCAGTGGCTGATGTTCCAGATGGGTGGCATCGGGCCGATGTTCGGGCAGTTGGGGTTCTTCAACAAGCTTGCCGGCAAGGACTACGAGGACAAGCGGCCGCGCGATCGCTACGTCGAGGAAAGCAAACGCCTGCTCAAGGTGCTCGATGGCCGTCTGCAAGGGCGCGACTGGATCATGGGCGAGCGCTACACCATCGCTGATATCGCCACGTTCCCCTGGGTGCGCAACTTGATCGGTTTTTACGAGGCCGGTGATTTGGTCGGTATCCAGGATTTCCCCAACGTGACGCGGGTACTGGAGCGCTTCCTGGCTCGACCGGCTGTGGCGCGCGGGCTGAAGATTCCGGAATGAGTCAGCCGACGACTCGCCGATTCGATTACAAGCAACTGGATGTGTTCAGCGACGTGCCACTCAAGGGCAATCCGCTGGCGGTGGTGCTGGGGGCCGATGGGCTCAGTGACTCGCGCATGGCTGCTTTTGCCAATTGGACCAACCTCAGCGAAACCACATTCGTGTTGGCGCCACAGCACCCGGAAGCCGATTACCGGGTGCGTATTTTCACCACCTCGACCGAGTTGCCGTTTGCCGGGCATCCGACCCTGGGCAGTTGTCACGCCTGGCTGGAAGCCGGAGGCGTGCCCAAAGGGCAGGAGATCGTGCAGGAATGTGGCATCGGCCTGGTCAGGATTCGCCGCAGTGATCATGGCTTGGCATTCCTCGCACCGCCCTTGCTCAAGTCCGGTCCGCTGGAGGCCGACCTGCTGGAGCGGGTGCGCAAGGGGTTGGGGCTCGCAGCCGAGGCGATTGTCGAGGCGCAATGGGTCGATAACGGTGCCGGCTGGCTGGCCTTGATGCTCAAGGATCGCCAACAGGTCCTGACGCTCGACCCCGATTACCCTCAGTTGCTGGATCTGGCCGTGGGCGTGATTGCACCTTGGGATCTGGCCGTGGATGGCGATGAAGCGCACTTTGAAGTGCGAGGCTTCATCGCCGGTGATGGCATGCCGGAGGATCCCGCCACGGGCAGCCTGAACGCCGGGCTCGCGCAATGGATGCTGGCCAAGGGCTTGGCGCCGACATCCTATGTGGTCAGCCAGGGGCTGACGATGGGCCGGGCAGGGCGCATTCATGTCGAGCAATTGGGCGATGACGTCTGGATTGGCGGCGCGGTGGTGACGTGCATCAATGGCTCGCTGACCTTGTGAGGCGATTATTGCCCGGCTGGTAACACGCTATTTTCCAGCCGGTATTTGTGCCCTGGCCGACCAGGGCATAAGCTTTGCCCCCTGTGATCGCGCACCTATTTGCCCCAGGAGTCCCATGTCCAGCCAGTTCCCCGAAGCACGTCCACGCCGTCTGCGTCGCAATGCAAGCCTGCGCACCCTGTTCCAGGAAACCGAGTTCACCTTGAACGACCTGGTGCTGCCGATTTTTGTCGAAGAAGAAATCGATGATTTTGTGCCGATCAAGAGCATGCCCGGTGTGGTGCGCATCCCAGAATCGAAGCTGGCCGGCGAGATCGAGCGCTATGCCCGTGCTGGCATCAAATCGGTGATGACCTTTGGTGTGTCCCATCACCTGGACAACGACGGCAGCGATACCTGGAGCGAGCGCGGCCTGGTGTCGCGCATGGCCGGGATCTGCAAGGACGCGGTGCCGGAGATGATCGTGATGTCCGACACCTGCTTCTGTGAGTACACCGATCATGGTCACTGCGGTGTGCTCCACGGCGATGAAGTGGACAACGACCGGACCCTGGTCAACCTGGGCAAGCAAGCCGTGGCGGCGGCCCGCGCCGGTGCCGATGTGATCGCGCCATCGGCGGCCATGGACGGGCAGGTCCAGGCCATTCGCCGGGCCCTGGATGAAGCCGGTTTCAGCCAGACGGCAATCATGGCCTATTCCACCAAGTTCGCCTCGGCACTCTATGGCCCGTTCCGCGAGGCCGGCGGTAGCGCGTTGAAAGGTGACCGCAAGAGCTACCAGATGAACCCGATGAACCGCCGCGAAGCGCTGCGCGAATCCTTGCTCGACGAGCAGGAAGGTGCCGATGCACTGATGGTCAAGCCGGCCGGTGCTTACCTCGATATCATCCGCGACATTCGCCAGGCTTCGAACCTGCCGCTGTCGGCTTATCAGGTCAGTGGCGAATACGCGATGATCAAGTTCGCCGCCCAGGCTGGCGCCATCGACGAGGGCCGCGTGATACGCGAGAGCCTTGGCGCAATCAAGCGGGCGGGGGCAGACCTGATCTTCACCTACTTCGCCATGGACCTGGCGCTGAGCGGGATCTGATCTCGACTTGCATCAGTGGTGCCCGTGCCACCGCCATCGCGAGCAAGCTCGCTCCCACATTGGGCATAGCCCGCATCCACTTTTGATCGTATGGTTGCTCTGGAATAACGAACCCGATGGAGCACCATGCAATTCAACCGATTGATGATCAGCCTTGCTGCGCTGCTGGCCTTGGCCGGTTGCGGCAGCCGTCAGGCGCAGGAGCCTGAGCGTCAGCCCGCTGAGGTCAAGAAGCAGATCGTGCAGTTGTTGCCGGCCAAGACTGCGGATCGCGAAGGCTGGGCGACTGACATCTACGTGGCCTTTGCGGCCCAGCAGATTCCCTCTACGACGCAGAACATCTGTGCTGTCCTGGCGGTGACCGAACAGGAGTCGACGTTCCAATCCGATCCGCCAGTGCCGGGGCTGGGCAAGATCGCTCGTCAGGAGATCAACCGCCGTGCGGCGAAGGTGCACATTCCGGAGCTGTTGGTCAGTGGTGCACTCCAGGTGCGTTCGCCCAACGGCAAAAGCTACAGCGATCGGCTCAATGCGGCGCGCAGCGAGAAAGAGCTGAGCGGGATTTTCGATGATTTCATCGGCATGGTGCCGCTGGGCAAGACACTGTTTGGCGGTTTCAATCCGGTGCACACGGGTGGGCCGATGCAGGTCAGCATCGCGTTTGCCCAGGCCAATGCGCGCAATTATCCCTATACGGTGGAGGGCTCGATTCGTCGCGAAGTGTTCAGTCGTCGTGGCGGGATGTATTTCGGCATCGCGCATTTACTGGGCTATCCGGTGAGCTACACCGAGCCGTTGTATCGTTTTGCCGATTTCAATGCCGGGTGGTACGCCAGCCGCAACGCAGCTTTCCAGCATGCGGTGAGTGTGGCATCGGGCATTTCCCTGGCGCTGGACGGCGATCTGATCGCCCACGATTCCATCATGCCAGGCAGCACGGAACTGGCGGTGCGCACGCTGGGCAAGTCGCTGGGAATGCGCAACCCGACCATCCGCGATCAACTGGAACAGGGTGACAGTCTGGCGTTCGAGGACAGCAAGCTCTACAAACGTGTGTTCGAACTGGCTGATAAGGCCGAGGGCAAGGCGTTGCCTCGGGCGGTATTGCCGGGGATCGTGCTCAAGAGCCCGAAGATCACGCGCAAGCTGACCACGGCATGGTTCGCCAAGCGGGTGGATGAGCGTTATCAGCGATGCATGGCGCGGGCGACGGGGCGCTAGCCAGGCGTTGAGGCATGAAAAAGCCCGGCGGATGAGGCCGGGCTTTTACTGTGATGGGTTTGGTTTGGGAGTGTTCTGGAGCGGTGTGTCGGGTGAACTGCGCAGCGGCTGCGTGAAGGTTGCGGCCGCTGCGCGCCCGAGCGGGAGCAAGCTCCCTCGCCACGGGGTGTGTTGCACATGATTTGCGATATTTCCAGGCATTGCGGTCAAGCAACTCATACGCGGTTTTCGATCAGACGATCGGAGCCACCTTCAGCGACACGACGTTCCAGCAAGCGATCGGCACCGCCTTCGGCGACGCGGTTTTCGATCAGGCGATCGGAGCCACCTTCGGCGACGCGACGTTCCAGCAAGCGATCGGCACCGCCTTCGGCGACGCGGTTTTCGATCAGGCGATCGGAGCCACCTTCAGCGACACGACGTTCCAGCAGACGATCGGCACCGCCTTCAGCGACGCGGTTTTCGATCAGGCGATCGGAGCCACCTTCGGCGACGCGACGTTCCAGCAAGCGATCGGCACCGCCTTCAGCGACGCGGTTTTCGATCAGGCGATCGGAGCCACCTTCGGCGACACGACGTTCCAGCAGGCGATCGGCACCGCCTTCGGCGACGCGGTTTTCGATCAGGCGATCAGAACCGCCTTCGGCGACGACCGGTTGGGAGGAGGCGGCAAATACGTTGGCGGCCAGTACAGAGAAAGCGAGGCTGAGGATGACTTGGCGTTTCATGATGGTGTGCTCCGGGGGTGCAGTGGTTTGTGTGGGGCCATTGTTGTCCCGGGCGATCATCAAGAGAACTTCATTGACATGATGGTGAACATCGATGGCAGTGATACCTCGTTGTCCCGCTACCGGTCAGCTCGATGGAACACTGATGGGCTCGCGGGCTCTACCGGCATAACGCTTATGCAGGAGGTACGTTCATGTATCAGTTATTCGGTTGCAGGCAATCCGGCTCTTCGGCGGTGGAGGTTGCCCTGTGTCTCTGTGAGGTGGCTTATCGGCGGGTCGACGCCTATTCGACGCAAGACAACGATGCGGCGAAAGAGCTTGAGGCAGTCAATCCTCTGAAGCAGGTGCCGACCCTGCAGTTGCCGGACGGTTCGGTGCTGACTGAAGCAGCGGCGATCCTGATTCACCTCGGGTTGACCTTCCCAGCATCGAAGCTGCTCCCGCAAGACCCGGCCCAGCGTGCCCAGGCCATACGGGGCCTGGTCTATATCGCGGCCAATTGCTACACGCCCATCGGCATTATCGATTTTCCGGAGCGCTGGCTGGACGAGGCGGACGAAGCGACTCGACAGCGATTGATATCCGGCACGCAGCAACGGCTGTATCGCAATTGGGCGCTGTTTGCCGACCAGTTCCCGGCCCGACCTTTTCTAGGCGGTGACGAACCCGGAGCGCTGGATATCCTGGCGGCCGTGATCACGAAGTGGAGAAATACGCGGGAGGCGATGCTGAGCGCCCGTCCAGCGTTCCATGAGCTGTTGGAGCGCATTGACCACCATCCGCGCGTTGCGCCGGTGCTGTCGCTGCATTGGCCTGAGTGAATCAAGGACACGCCTTGCGTGCAGCCGCTTGCTCGACAAGGCCGGCAAATTGCCGGACATTCTCCTGATGCGCCGTCACCAGTTCGTCGATACTGGCGCCCGCCGGCGTTTGCAGGCTGCTGCGGCACGTGATGGGACGGGCGTCATTGCCCGGGTTGCGCAGTCGCCATTGCACGTCCATGCGGGCATAGCGGCCAGGGATCGAGTCAAAGCGTTGCACCTCTACTCGCAGCAATGATTTGGGGGCGCCAGGGTTGCTCAGTTGTTCGTCCAGGCTGCTGTGCAGTTCATCGGCCAGGCTGGCGCCCCACCATTCGGTTTCCATGATCGCCAACCCGCTGTTGCCTTGGCGAATGACCATCTGGGTGCGATCCACCTGGGGTGGGACACTGACCTGTTCGATCTGGATGTCCACGCTGGAGTGCGATTGGCCTGCCGGTTGGGCCGGGCTCAACGTGTGGTAGTGGATCGGATCGCTGCGGCAGGCGCCGAGCAGCAATGCCACGGCAACCAGGGTGAGTTTCAGCGTCAGTGGCATGGGGCGGGCTCCTGTGATCATTCTTTCACCGGCAATGTGAGGTTCTGCGCCGGTGCGTCCTTGGGACGCCCGCGAAGCAGCGATTCGGGATGGCGGCTCAGGTAGTCCGACAGTTCGCGCAGCGAGCGCGACATGCGCCCCAGGTCGTCCAGGGTCTGGGTCAGTTGTTCGCGCTGCGGTGAATCTTCGGCCAGGGTCGAGTTAGCCGATTGCAGGGTCTTGCTGACGTCTTGCAAGGTGCTTTGCACGCCCGGCAGGGTCTTGCTGTTGAACTGGGCCAGGCCTTTGCGCAGCTCCACCAGGTTGCCATCCAGGTTGCCGGCAATGCTCTCCAGTGGCAGTTTGTTGATCCGCTCGATCATCGTCTGCAGTTGTTCTTGCAATTGCTGGAGACTGCCCGGGAGGGTCGGGATTCGCACGGGGCGGGCGCTGGGATCGAAGGCCACTTTTTCAGCCTTGGGGTAGAAGTCCAGCGAGATGTACAACTGCCCGGTCAGCAGGTTGCCGCTACGGGCCTGGGCACGCAGGCCGCGCTCGACGAAGCTGCCCATCAGGCGGGCACTGGCGGCTTCGTCTTCGGGGTCGTGATTGAGCGACTTGAGCAGTTTTTCATGGGCCTTGCCCAGGCGCTGAGGGTAGATCACCACGCCGACGTTAACCGGAAAGCTGCGTTGCTTCTCATCGAAATCGAGGTTGATGGCCACCACCCTGCCGATTTCCACGCCGAGGAACTCCACCGGCGCACCGACGCGTAACCCGCGCAGGGCCTGGTCGAAACGCAGGGCCAGGTATTGGCCCTTGCCATCGGGCGGGGCGAGGGCGCTCTGCTGGTCGGCAAACAGCTCGAAGGTCTTGTCTTCGCTGGCGGCGGTGTCGTTGGGGCTGTACTCCGGTGCCCGGAACGCGATGCCACCCAAGAGCAAGGCCGAGAGCGATTCGGTCTTGACGGCGAAACCGTTGGCGCCGACGTTCACGTCGACGCCGCTGACGTTCCAGAACCGGGTGTTTTCGGTGACATACACATCGTTGGGCGCGTTGATGAACACGTCGATGTTGACGCCTTTGCCGTCGGCGTCCAGGGCGTAGGACACGACTTGGCCCACCGGGATCTTGCGCAGGTACACCGGCGAGCCGATGTCCAGTGAACCGAGGTCCTGGGAGTGCAGGGTGAAGCGCTTGCCTGGTTCGCCGTAGGTGATGGGCGGCGGGTTCTCCAGGCCCGTGAAGGACTTGGCGCGCACTTTCGACTGACCGGCGTCGGCCCCAATGAAATCCCCCGACAGCAAGGTGTCGATCCCCGAAATACCGCCGGCCCCGATGCGTGGCCGTACGACCCAGAACACCGAATCTTCGTGAGTGAAGGTGTCGGCAGTCTTGGCGAGCTTGACCGTGGCGGTGACGTTCTTCTGGTCCTCGCTCAGTTGCACGTCGGTGACCTGGCCGATGACCACGTTGCGATATTTCACCTGGGTCTTGTTGGCGGTCAGGCCCTGGCCGGTCTTGAAGGTGATGGTGATGGTCGGGCCTTCCTGCAGCCAGTTGTGGACCACCAGGGACAGCCCCACCAGGACCGCGATGATCGGCACGATCCACACCAGCGACACCGTCCAGCGGCGGGTGGTGACGTGGGCGCGGCCGGGTGCGGGTTGCTGCCCGTCAGTGGCTTGCGACTTCATCCATGACCTCCTCGGATGGTTGAGTGTCCCAGATCAGCCGGGGGTCGAAACTCATGGCCGACAGCATGGTGAACAGCACCACGAGGCCGAAGAACAGGATGCCCGGTCGTGGTTCGATGTCGCTCAATGCCTGGAACTTGACCAGTGCCGCCACCAGGGCCACCACCAGCACATCGAGCATTGACCAGTAGCCGATGACTTCCACCAGCCGGTACAGCTTCGCCCGCTGGACTTGGGCCCAGGTGCTGCGCCGCTGTGCGGTCACCAGCAACAGGGTCAGCACCACGAACTTGATGCCGGGCACCGCAATGCTGGCGATGAAGATAATCAGGGCGATGTCCCAGGCGCCGCTTTGCCAGAACTCGATGACGCCGCTGATGATGGTGCTGTCGGCGCCTTCACCGAGCATCTGGGTATTCATGACCGGTAGCAGGTTGGCCGGGATGTAGAACACCAGCGCGGCCAGCATGTAGGCCCAGGTGCGGGTGATGGCGTCGGGTTTGCGTCGATGCAGGGCGGCGTCGCAGCGGGGGCAGGTTTCGGGCTCGTCGGTCATGTCGCAGGCCAGGCCACAGCTGTGGCACAGGCACAGGCCCAGGTCGCGGGCCTCTGGCGGGGTGTCCAGCGGCTGGCCGTTCACAGGCTGTCCCAAAGGTCGCGGACATCGCGCCCGGCAATGCGGATCATCAGCAGGCTCAAAGCCGCCAGGGCGAACAGGCCGATGCCCGGGAGCACGTCCAGCAGGCCGGCGAGCTTGATCACCGCCACCAGCGCGCCCAGCAGGCACACCTCCAGCATGCTCCAGGGCCGCAGGGTTTCCAGGCTGCGCATGCACAGGTTGAACCCCGGCGCCCGCCGCTGGAGGTAGGCATGGCCCAGTACCCAGAGCAGCAGCGCCAATTGAAAGGCTGGTGCAATGATGATCGCCACCGCTGTCACCAGGGCGATGAAGGCGATCGGCCCCTGGTTCAGCGCCACGATGGAATCCCATAACGTCGCGCTGTTGCTCAGGCCCTGGAGGCGGATGCTCATGATCGGGTAGATGTTGGCGAAGGCCCACAGCACCGCCGCGGTCACGCTCAAGGCCAGGCGATGCTCGATGGTCAGGCCGTTGTAGCGCTGGATCACCGCGTGGCAGCGCACGCACGAGGCTTTCTGGTGCGCAGCGAGCATCACCGGTTCGTACACCGCATCGCAATGTTCACAAATGATCAATCGGTCGGTGTCGGCCATCGGGATGCTCGCAGGAACAACCCCTTCAATATAGAAGTGCCTTGGAAATGAGCAACCCGACCGAACGGATCATTCCCCGCGAATGTATTGCTCCAGTTGTTTGATCAGATCGGCCTGTTCGGCGATGGCTTCCTTGACCAGGTCGCCGATGGACAGCAGGCCGACCAGTTTGCCGTCCTCCACCACTGGCAAATGCCGCAGATGTTTTTCGGTCATGATGCTCAGGCAGGTCTCGACGTTCTGGTGCGGGTCGATGGTGATCACGGGGGAGACCATGATGTCACTGACCTTCGTGCCCACCGATGAGCGACCGCGCAAGACCATTTTGCGAGCATAGTCGCGCTCGCTGATGATCCCCAGCACTTCATCGTTCTTCACCACCAGCAAGGCACCGACATTCTTCTCGGCCATGCGCATCAGGGCCTGCAATACCATGTCGTCCGGTGAGATGGTGTGCACTTGCTGGTTCTTCTCGTCTTTTATCCGGAGCAACTGCGCGACGGTTTTCATGGGGGAGCCTCAGGTGTTGTTTTGCTGGTTGTTAAAGCATCGTAGACCCAACGGTGCAGAGCAAGCGGTAAAGCGGCGGCCAGTCGTCCAAAAGCGTCATTGCCCGGGGATTTCCCTCAATCCCGTGGCCAGGCGCCGTTGTGGCGAGGGAGCTTGCTCCCGCTCGATCGCGCAGCGATCGCAAAAAGGGGCCGCTGCGCAGCCCAGCGGGAGCAAGCTCCCTCGCCACAAAAAAAGCGGGTGGGTGGTGTGTCAGTTGGGCAGGTGAAGTTCCCTCGCCACAGGTAGAATCACCGCCTACGCAAAATTCGAGGTTGCAGCGGTGGATTTACAGCAGGGCTTCGTCCTGACCCGGCATTGGCGCGATACCCCGGCCGGCACCGAAGTCGAGTTCTGGCTGGCGACCGACGCCGGTCCCCGGCGCGTGCGCTTGCCGGTGCAGACGTCGGTGGCCTTCGTGCCGCAGATCCAGCGCGGCCAGGCCGAAGCGCTGCTGCAAGGGGAGAAGGACGTTGAGTTGCGTCCCCTGGACCTGCTGGATTTCGAGCATCGTCCGGTGCTGGGGCTGTATTGCCAGCAACACGCCCAACTGATGCGCCTGGACACCACCTTGCGCCGCGCTGGCGTGGAGGTGTTCGAAGCAGACATCCGGCCGCCTGAGCGCTACCTGATGGAGCGTTTCATCACCGCCCCGGTGTGGTTCGGCGGTACGCCGGCCGCCGATGGCCTGCTGGTGGATGTCCAGATGAAACCGGCGCCCGAATACCGCCCACCGTTGCGCCTGGTGTCCCTGGACATCGAAACCACCGCCCAGGGCGAATTGTATTCCGTCGCCCTGGAAGGCTGCGGCGAGCGCCAGGTCTACATGCTCGGGCCAGCCAATGGTGACGATACCGGCGTGGATTTCCAGCTGGAATACTGCGAATCGCGCACGCTGCTGCTGAAGAAACTCAACGATTGGTTCGCCCGTTTCGACCCTGACGCGATCATTGGCTGGAACCTGGTGCAGTTCGACCTGCGGGTACTGCATGAACACGCCCGGCGCCTGGCGGTGCCGTTGCGCCTGGGGCGTGGTGGGGAAGAGATGCAATGGCGCGAGCACGGAGCGCGCAACAACCACTTCTTCGCCTCGGCCGCTGGCCGGTTGATCATCGACGGTATCGAGTCCCTGCGTTCGGCGACCTGGAGTTTTCCCTCGTTCAGCCTGGAAAACGTCGCCCAGACGCTGTTGGGGGAGGGCAAGTCCATCGATAACCCGTACCAGCGCATGGACGAGATCAACCGCATGTTCGCCGAGGACAAGCCGGCCCTGGCCCGCTACAACCTCAAGGACTGCGAGCTGGTGACGCGGATCTTCGCCAAGACCGAACTGCTCAAGTTCCTCCTGGAGCGGGCCAGCGTCACCGGCCTGCCAGCGGACCGCAGCGGCGGTTCGGTGGCGGCCTTCACGCACCTGTACATGCCGCTGATGCACCGTCAGGGGTTCGTTGCCCCCAATCTCGGCCAGCGTCCGCCCGAGGCCAGCCCGGGTGGATTTGTCATGGACTCCCAGCCGGGGCTCTACGAGTCGGTGCTGGTGCTGGACTACAAGAGCCTGTATCCATCGATCATCCGCACTTTCCTGATTGACCCGGTGGGCTTGATCGAAGGGCTGCGCCACCCGACTGACCAGGAATCGGTGCCAGGCTTTCGCGGGGCGCGTTTCTCCCGTACCCGCCATTGCCTGCCGGCCATCGTGGCGCGGGTCTCCGAGGGCCGGGAAACCGCCAAGCGCGAGCACAATGCGCCGCTGTCCCAAGCATTGAAAATCATCATGAACGCCTTTTATGGCGTGCTCGGTTCCAGCGGCTGTCGCTTCTTCGATCCACGCCTGGCCTCGTCCATCACCCTGCGCGGCCACCAGATCATGCAGCGCACCCGCCAGTTGATCGAAGCCCAGGGGCATGTGGTGATTTATGGCGATACCGATTCCACGTTCGTCTGGCTGCGTCGTGCCCATGGCCAGGAGGAAGCGGCCAGGATCGGTCGCGAGTTGGTCGCCCACGTCAACCAATGGTGGCGTGAGCAGGTGCGCGATGAGTTCGGCCTGGAGAGTGCGCTGGAGCTGCAGTTCGAAACCCATTTCAAGCGCTTTCTGATGCCGACTATCCGCGGCGCCGAGGAGGGCAGCAAGAAACGCTACGCCGGATTGGTCACCCGTGCCGATGGCAGCGACGAAATCGTCTACAAGGGCCTGGAAACCGTGCGCACCGACTGGTCGCCGCTGGCACGGCAATTCCAGCAGGAGCTGTACGGGCGGATCTTCCACCGCCAGCCCTATCAGGATTATGTGCGCGATTATGTGCAGCAGACCCTGGCCGGTGCGTTCGATGATCGGTTGGTCTACCGCAAGCGTCTGCGTCGGCCCCTGGAAGACTACGAACGCAACGTCCCACCCCATGTGCGGGCTGCGCGGCTGGCCGATGAGTTCAACCAGCGCCAGGGCCGGCCACGGCAATACCAGAATGGCGGCTGGATCAGCTACGTCATCACCGTCGCCGGCCCCGAGCCACTGGAAATCCGCAGCGCGCCGATTGATTACGACCATTACGTGAGCAAACAGCTACAGCCGGTGGCGGATGCGATCCTGCCGTTCGTGGACGATGATTTCTCGACGTTGGTGGGGGGGCAGATGGGGTTGTTCTGATGGCGAGGGTCAAGGTTCCTGTGGCGAGGGAGCTTGCTCCCGCTGGGCTGCGCAGCGGCCCCTTTTGCGATCGCTGCGCGATCGAGCGGGAGCAAGCTCCCTCGCCACAAAAAGCTGCCAGGCCCGGGGAAACTAGACCATCGCCAACCGCTGCTTGCCCCGGGGCTGGGGAAATATCAGGTCGAGGGCGGCCAGGTCCTGCGGTTCCAGCTTGAGGTTGGCCGCTTCGGCATTCAAACGCACATGCTCAGGCTTCACAGCCTTGGGAATGGCAATCACATTGTCCTGGCGCAACAGCCAGGCCAGCGCGATCTGTGCCGGTGTGGCGCGATGGCGTTCGGCGATCTGTGCCAGGGTGTGATCCTTGAGCAGGTGCCCGCCCTGGCCGACCGGGCAGTAGGCCATGATCGGCATGGGCCGTTGCTGGCACCAGGGCAGCAGGTCGAATTCGATGCCGCGTTCCTGCAGGTTGTACAGCACTTGATTGGTGGCGCAGGCCGGCGAGGCCAGCTCCTCGAGGTCATCGACGTCAAAGTTCGACACACCCCAGCGGCCGATCTTGCCTTCTTCGCGCAGGCGTTCGAACGCTTCGACGGTTTCTGCCAACGGGTACTGCCCGCGCCAGTGCAACAGATAAAGGTCGATGTAATCGGTGTCGAGCCGGCGCAAGCTGCGTTCGCAGGCCAGGGGAATGCCTTTGCGACTGGCATTGTGAGGGTAGACTTTGCTCACCAGGAAAACCTGGTCCCGCAGGCCAGTGATCGCCTCGCCAACGACGGTCTCCGCACCGCCTTCGGCATACATCTCCGCCGTGTCGATCAGGGTCATGCCCAGTTCGATCCCCAACCGCAGGGCCGCGACTTCTTTCTTGTGATGGGACGGTTCCTCACCCATGCGCCAGGTGCCCTGGCCAATGACCGGTACGGACACACCCGCCAATTCCAGCGTCCTCATGCCTATCTCCTGTTTTTTGCTTTGACGTGTGGCAGCAGGATAGACCAAGTGTTCAGTGTTGATCGTTCCCACGCGAGCATGGGAACGATTCGGCGGGGGCGTTACTTCGCGGAGAACTTCAACACCATGGTCTGGGTGTAGGTCTGGCCCGGATCAAGCCGTGTCGAAGGGAAGTTCGGCTGGTTGGGCGAGTCGGGGTAGTGCTGGGTTTCCAGGGTGAACGCGCCCCAATGCGGATAGACCTTGCCTTGCTTGCCCTTGACCGTGCCGTCGAGGAAGTTGCTGGTGTAGAACTGCACGCCAGGCTCGGTGGTGTAGAGCTGCAGGCGGCGTCCGGAGTCCGTGTCATACACTTCTGCGGCCAGTTTGCTCACGTCACCCTTGGCGTCCAGCGCCCAGTTGAAATCGAAGCCGCCCTGTTTCGGTTCGGCGAACTTGAGTTGTGGGTGATCGGCCTTGATATGGGTGCCGATGGCGGTGGGTTGGGTGAAGTCCATCGGTGTACCGGCCACGGGGGCCAGTTCGCCGGTGGGAATGAGCTTGCCGGTGACCGGCGTGTAGTGGGCTGCGTGCAGGGTGGCGAGCTGCTCGAGGATGTCGCCGTTACCGGCCCCGGCCAGGTTGAAATAGCTGTGGTTGGTCAGGTTCAGCACCGTGGGTTTGTCGGTGGTGGCTTTGTACTCAATGCGCAACTCGTTCTGTTCGTTGAGGCTGTAGGTGACGTCGGTTTTCAGCGTGCCGGGAAAGCCCATCTCACCATCCGGTGACACGTAGGTCAGGGTGACGCCCACCGAGTCCTTGCCGTCATGGGGCTGGGCCTTCCAGACGCGCTTATCGAACCCTTGCGGCCCGCCGTGCAGGGAGTTGCCATGGTCGTTCTGCGGCACCTGGTAACGCTTGCCGTCCAGCTCGAAGGCGCCGTCGGCCAGGCGATTGCCGAAGCGGCCGATGGTCGCGCCGAAATACACGCTGCCGTTCTTCTGGTAACCCTGCACGTCGTCGAAGCCGAGCACGATGTCGGCGGCCTTGCCGTTTTTGTCCGGCACGCTCAATGACTGGAGGATGCCGCCGTAGGTGATGACCGTGGCCTCCATGCCGTGACTGTTGCGCAGCACGAATTTTTCCACCGCCGTGCCGTCGTCGGTTTTGCCG
Source organism: Pseudomonas sp. NFACC05-1 (assembly GCF_900100135.1). Lineage (NCBI taxonomy): Bacteria > Pseudomonadati > Pseudomonadota > Gammaproteobacteria > Pseudomonadales > Pseudomonadaceae > Pseudomonas > Pseudomonas sp. NFACC05-1. The sequence continues at coordinate 126,161 of NZ_FMTR01000001.1, forward strand.
AACGCACCGCGTTCATTGGTCAGGCCGGCAGCGTGGGAAGCCGAGGTGGCGATCATCAGAGACACTCCGAGGGCCGTGAGCAGTTGTCTGGATTCAAGCATGGTATGACCTTCCTTCCTGTTGTTTTGTTGTTGTTTTGAACGCGGGGCGAGTCCGCTACTGGTCGGACAGCGCTGAAGGTTTTTCTGGTTAGTAGTCTTTCTATTTGGTGGGTGAGAAGGGATTTATAGCCATTAATGGGGATTTATCAATTAAAAAGTAAGACTAATTGCGTGATTGGGTCGTTGCTGAAGACCGAGGTTTTTCTCCAGGTACTGCACTTTTGTGATTTTTGCCGCTCTATCCATGGCCTGGAAGCGACGACCCCCATCGCTTCCCCATGCCCAGACCGAGATTCGATGGCCGGTGTTTTTTATCCTGTGACGAGATTGCGCCGCTGCTGCCTGGCATTGTTGGTCGGTGTGTCGATGCTGTTCAGCGGCGGCTGCAGCCATCAGCAGGGACAGGACATGGTCACGCAGTTCAGCAACGCCAAGCCCCAGGAGTTCTTGCAGACCAGCGTCGACCGCATGGCCACGTTGTCGATGCACGACAACTTGCAAAGCCTCTATCTGCTGATGAACAAGCTGTACCTGCGCAACCCCGAGGAGCTGCGCAAGTCCGGCTTTCTCGACGCTCGCACTGCGGAAAAACAGGTGCGCATGGCCATCGAGCAGCAACAGCCTTTGCCGACCTTGGGTGGCAAGAAGGACCTGGCGGCCCTGAGCTACGCCATGAGCCCGGAGTTTCTCGGCGATCGGGTAGGGGCGTTCATCTATGCCATCGGCAGCATGCTGGTCACCGCGCACGGCAATCGCCTCGAGTTCTACATGACCGACACCATCGACCCGCGTTTTGTCAGCAACGCGGCGCGCAATATCGAAAAAGCCACCTGGCTGCTGAGTCAGCGGCAGAACAAGGACGGCAAGCTGTTGCTGTTTTCCAATGAGATCTCGGAGGAGGGCAGCAACCTGAGTTTCGCCGTGGAGTTTGGAAAAATCGTCGCCCGATTGGACCTGCTGACCCAGATGCTCGATGAGCGCTACCGGCGGATTGGCTTGAATTACGCCCAGAGCCTGCTGTTCCTCAATTTCCTGCCGGTCCAGTGAAATGACGGAAAAGGAATAAAGATAGATCACATCGATATAGGGGGTTATAAGAAAAATCGCTATGCTCGCGGCCAGATTTTTCATGCGGTCGTGCTGAGACGGGTTTAATGGATTTCGGTAATGTCGGTTTAGTCGTTGCAGGCCTGGTGGTCGGCTTCATCGTTGGGATGACCGGCGTCGGCGGTGGTTCGCTGATGACCCCGATCCTGTTGTGGTTTGGTATCAACCCTGCGACGGCGGTGGGTACGGACCTGCTGTACGCAGCCATTACCAAGTCTGGCGGTGTCCTGGTTCATGCAAAAAATCGCAACATCGACTGGGCTATCACTGGCTGGCTGACGTTGGGCAGTGTGCCGGCAGTCGGCTTGACGCTGTGGTTTCTCAGCAGCCTGCACAGCTCCCCCGACGCCATGAACGCGGTGATCAAGCAAGCCTTGGGCTTTGTGTTGTTCGCCACTGCCTTGGCGATCCTGTTCAAGAAGCGTTTGCTGCAATTCGCCCATGACCGTGCCGGCGGGCACTACAACCCCACTGGCACGCGCCTCAATGTGCTCACGGTCATCACCGGCCTCGTGCTGGGCACCATGGTCGCCTTGACCTCCATCGGCGCTGGCGCCCTGGGCACCGTTGCGCTGTTCATCCTCTACCCGTTCCTGGTCACCAAGCGCCTGGTGGGCACCGAGATCGCCCACGCCGTGCCGCTGACCCTGGTGGCTGGCCTGGGCCATGCGAGCATGGGCAACATGGATTGGCACATCCTGGGTTTCCTGCTGATCGGTTCGTTGCCGGGGATCTACCTGGGCAGTCATTTGTCGGGACGCATCTCCGACGAGTTGCTGCGCCCCTGTCTGGCGGTGATGCTGGCGATGATCGGGTTCAAGCTGGCGTTCTAGCACTGACACCGAGATCCCTTGTGGGAGCGGGCTTGCTCGCGAAAGCAGTTTTTCAGTCAACGTTGATGTTGACTGACAGACCGCTTTCGCGAGCAAGCCCGCTCCCACTCTCGTTTGTGGTGACTGTATTTTTAGCGCTCACACCTTCCTCCCGCACGCGTTGGCTACCATGGTTGCGCAATGACCCCCCTGGCCTAAGCTTCAAGTCAGGCAGGCGCAGTATTGAGCGACTCTCGCGGAACAATCGCCGCCCTGTGCAATCAGTACAGCGTAAATATCAAAAGGAGAGGCGCATGCTCATTCGGTCGTTGACCTTCGCTACCTTGCTGGCCATCGCCGGCCCCCTGTTCGCTGCCGATGGCGACTCACCCCTGGTGGCGGATGCAGGCAGGGCACGCCCCCTGATCGTTATCGCGCCGAGTACGGTCGACCCGGCCTGGGTCAGCCTGAAAAAGGCCTTGGATGAACCAGCAGGCAAGCAGGGTTTTTCCGAGCGCAACATGGTGCTCTACACCGTGCTCAATACCATTGGGCAGCGCGATGGCAAGGACCTGGACCCGCAAAGCACCATGGCGCTGATCCGCTCCCTCAAGCTGGGCGCCGGGGCTCAGACCAAGATCATCCTGGTGGGCAAGGACGGGGAAAAGAAGCTTGAGCATTCCGGGGCGATCGAATTGAAAGACCTCTTCGACACCGTCGATAAACTCCCCGCCGCGGAAAAAGAAGCGACGCCCCCGGCGCCACCTCCCGCGCCGGAGCCCGCACCGGCCAAGGATGCGAAAGGCACCAAGCCTGGCAAGGCAGTCAAGCCGCCGGCTGCGGTGAAGCCGTTGGACGATTGATAGTCCCGTGGCGAGGGAGCTTGCTCCCGCTGGGTCGCGAAGCGACCCCCCAGCCCCCCAGCTTATCGGTCGACGAACCATGCTAAAAAGCATAGGGCTGCTTCGCAGCCCAGCGGGAGCAAGCTCCCCCGCCACAGTGACTTACTCAACCTTCTACTGCGCTTCCAGCGCCGTCAGGATCCGGTGCGCCGCCTTCACCCGCTCCTCAATCGGATAATTCTTGTTCGCCAACAGCACGATGCCCATGTTTTTACCGGGCACGAAAGCCGCGTAGGCACCAAACCCGTTGGTCGAGCCGGTCTTGTTGATCCAGGCGCCGTCCGGCGCCGGGTGGGGCGGGTCGAGAGGTTCGGCTTTTTGTGGGGCCAGGGCCATCTGCGGTGTGTTGCCAGCGAGCAGGTCATCCAAGGTGAACGGGGCGGGGTAGAACTCCCAGCCCAGCCCCTGATTCATCCCGCCAACCTTGTAGAACCCCATATGCGTCGTGGCGATGGCTTGCTTCAGGTCTGCGTCCAGTTTTTCAGGTCGCAGGTTGGCCTCGACGAAACGAATCAGGTCCGTTGAACTGGTCTTGACCCCATAGGCTTCGGAATCCAGTGCGCCGGCACCGACTCGCACGGGTTTGCCGTCCTTTGCATAGCCTTGGGCGTATCGGCCCATCTGATCCTGCGGCACCCGCACATAGCTGTGCTTGAGGCCCAGCCCTGGCATCAGCGTGCGCTCCATCACCTCATCAAATGGCTGCCCCAGGCTGCGGGCCGCCAGATAGCCGAACAGGCCGATGCTCGGGTTTGAGTAGAGCCGCTGGGTGCCGGCCGGGTAGAGCGGTTTCCAGTTCCTGTAGTAACCGAACATCCGGTCCGGATGGTCCGCCTCGTCGGGAAACTGCAATGGCAGGCCGCCAGCGGTGTAGGTGGCAAGGTCGAGCAGGCGGGTGCTCTCCATGGCGCTGCTACGCAGCTCGGGCGCAAAGCGACTGGCCGGATCCGCCAGGGACAGTTTGCCCTGGGCCTGGGCATAGGCGCCGAGGGTGGCGGTGAAGGTCTTGCTGACCGAGCCGATTTCGAAAAGGGTCTGGTCGGTGACCGGCTTTTTCGTATCCTTGGCGGCGACGCCAAAACTGAAAAACTGCCGTTGGCCGTTGTGCGTGATCGCTACCGCCATGCCCGCGATGTCCTGCTGTTTCATCAAGGGCTGGATGACGGCATTGACCGTGTCTTCAATGCGTTCCTGGGCAAAGCTTACGGGCGTTCCGCAGACCAGGAAAAAAATCCCGGCGAGTATCGATCTGGCAATTGGCATGGTGCAGCGTTCTCGTTGACCTTCCTGGAGGGGGCTCAATCTAGGGCGTTTTTGGCGGCCCGGCAATCCGAGGTTGTCGGGCCGAGGCATGTTTTCTGAGTCGTCTGACGGGGCTGCGGGAACCTTCCCACAAAACGGTCGGGTTACCCGACGCGACCGGACCTCAAGCCAAACCACACAAAGCGGCAGCCGCCGGGTAAACTCGCGGCTCTTTCTAAAGGAGTTCACATGAGTTACTACCAGCCCGGCATTCTCGCCACCCCTGTTCCGCCTCAGGCCCGTCATTTGTTTTTTGCCCTGGAATCGGTCGAGGCATTGCCGGCTGCGCTAGACAAACTCCGGTTGTTGCTCGATAACCGTGTCGTGATCGGCTTTGGTGAATCGTTGGTCCAGGCGTTGGGCGCCCAGGTCGAGGGCCTGCGGGCTTTTCCGGCGCTGGCCGGCGTGGGTGTGGACAACCCGTCGACTCAACACGCGTTGTGGTGCTGGCTGCACGGCGAAGACCGTGGCGAGCTGATGCACCGCAGTCGCGCCATCGAGGCGGCGCTGGCCCCGGCGCTGCGCCTGGTACAGATGAACGAAACCTTCCGCCATATGACCGGCCATGACCTGACCGGCTACGAAGATGGCACCGAAAACCCGCACGACGAGGCTGCCATCGCTGCCGCCCTGGCCCAGGGCGCCGATGGGGTGCGCGGTGGCAGTTTCGCCGCGATCCAGCAATGGCAGCACGATCTGGACGGTTTCGCGGCGATGCAACCCCATGAGCGCGACAACATCATGGGCCGGCGCCTGAGCGACAACGAAGAAATCGATGACGCGCCGGAATCGGCCCACGTCAAGCGCACCGCCCAGGAAAGCTTCGCCCCGGAGGCGTTCGTGGTCCGTCGCTCCATGCCGTGGATCGAAGGCGACCGTGCGGGGCTGATGTTCCTGGCGTTCGGTTTCTCCCTCGATGCTTTCGAGGCACAACTGCGCCGCATGAGTGGCCTGGAAGACGGTATCACCGATGGCCTGTATCGCATGAGCCGGCCCATCACCGGCGGCTATTACTGGTGCCCGCCGCTGTTGGACGGACGCCTGGATCTGCGCGCCCTGGCCCGGTAAGCACAGCGGTTTGTGCAAAGTGTGACGCGAACGCTATTCTTGGCAGCGCACGTCTATCCGTGGAATGGGGGAAGCAAACGTGGATAAAGTCATCGTCATCACCGGTGGCGGCCGCGGAATCGGGGCGGCCACGGCGCTGTTGGCTGCCGAGTTGGGTTATCGGATCTGCATCAATTACCAGTCCGACGAAAGTGCCGCGCAGGATGTGCTCGAACAGGTCCGGGCCAAGGGCGCGCAGGCGATTGCCGTGCGGGCCGACGTGAGCATCGAAGACGAAGTGATCGGCCTGTTCGACCGGGTGGACGCCGAGCTTGGCCGTGTCACCGCCCTGGTGAACAACGCCGGCACGGTCGCGCAGAAATCCCGGCTCGATGAAATGTCCGAATTTCGCATTCTCAAGATCATGAAGACCAACGTGCTGGGGCCGATTCTTTGCGCCAAGCACGCGGTGCTGCGCATGTCGCCCAGGCACGGCGGGCAGGGTGGCAGCATCGTCAATGTCTCGTCGGTGGCCGCGCGCTTGGGCGCACCGGGGGAGTACGTCGATTACGCGGCCTCCAAGGGTGCGCTGGACACCTTCACCATCGGCTTGTCCAAGGAAGTGGCCGGCGAAGGCATTCGCGTCAACGCGGTGCGTCCCGGCTACATCTACACCGATTTCCATGCCCTGAGTGGCGACCCGGACCGGGTCAGCAAGCTGGAATCAGCGATTCCCATGGCTCGGGGCGGGCGTCCGGATGAAGTGGCCGAAGCGATTATCTGGCTGCTGTCGGACAAGGCCTCGTATGCGACCGGGACGTTTGTGGATCTGGGGGGTGGGCGCTGAGCCCCGGGTTGTAACCCAAATTCAAAACGATCGAATAATCCGCCCCAACGTCTCCATGGCTTTTTCCGAGGCCTCGGTCCACGGGCTGCCATAGTTCAAGCGGATGCAATTCCTGAAACGCCGGGTCGGTGAAAAGATCGGTCCCGGCGCGATGCTGATGCCTTGGGCCAGGGCCATCTGGAACAATTTCAGCGAGTCCATCTGCTCCGGCAGCTCCAGCCACAGGAAGTAACCCCCCGCCGGTTGGCTGACCCGGGTCTGGGCGGGGAAGTAGCGGGCGATGGCGGCGAGCATCGCGCTTTGCTGTTCCTCCAGGGCATAGCGCAGTTTGCGCAGGTGACGGTCGTAGCCGCCGTGCTGCAAGTAGTCGGCGATGGCGGCCTGGGCCGGCATCGAGGCGCACAACGAGGTCATGAGCTTGAGCCGTTCGATCTTCTGCGCATAGCGCCCGGCGGCGACCCAGCCGATGCGATAACCCGGCGCCAGGCTCTTGGCGAACGAGCCGCAATGCATCACCAAACCTTCGGTGTCGAACGCCTTGGCGGGCTTGGGGGCCTGCTGGCCGTAATAGAGTTCGGCGTACACGTCGTCCTCGATCAGCGGCACCTGATGACGGCTCAGCAACTCTACCAGCGCCTGTTTGCGCTCCTCGGGCATGGTCGCGCCCATGGGGTTCTGGAAGCTGGTCATGCACCAGCAGGCCTTGATCGGATAGCGTTCCAGTGTTTGCGCCAGCACGTCCAGGTCGATGCCGTCGCGTGGGTGGACGGGAATTTCCACGGCCTTGAGCTTCAGGCGCTCCAACACTTGCAGGCTGGCGTAGAACGCTGGTGCTTCGATCGCCACCAGATCGCCGGGCTCGGTCACGGCTTGCAGGCACAGGTTCAACGCTTCCAGGGCACCGTTGGTGACCAGCAGTTCCTCCATGGGCAGCATCAACCCGCCGACCATGTAGCGCAGGGCGATCTGTCGGCGCAGTTGCGGGTTGCCTGGCGACATGTCCGTGACCACCATTCGCGGGTCCATGTCCCGTGTCGCGCTGGACAGTGAACGGGACAGCCGTTGCAGTGGGAACAGTGTCGGGCTGGGGAATGCCGAGCCGAACGGTATGGTGGCCGGGTCCTTGATCGAGTCGAGGACCGAAAATACCAGCTCACTGACGTCGACTTCGGTGGACTCGTGCACCTGGCTGCTGATCGCGGGCTCCGAAAACGGGCTCGGCGCGTGGGTATTGACGAAGTAGCCGGAGCGCGGCCGGGCCCGGATCATGCCGCGTCGTTCCAGCAGGTAATAGGCCTGGAATACGGTGGACGGGCTGACACCGTAGGTCTGGCTGGCGTAGCGTACCGACGGCACGCGCTGACCTGGCCCCAGCATGCCCGAGCGGATCAGTTCAGCGATGTCGTCGGCAAATTTCTCGTAGCGTTTCATGGGGGTCCAGTGAATTTGTGAACTTAACTGTGGGAGTGAGCTGGCTCGCGATGACGGTGGCATATGACCCACCGCTATCGCGAGCCAGCTCGCTCCCACAGGTGTCCGGCATCTTAAAGCTTCAACGATTCATTGGTGCGACAAAACGGCTCTTGGCGATGCTGTAAATGCCCGGCGCGTCACTGTCGACGACCTTGAACGTCATTGCCTGGGAGCCTTTGCCGGGCCGTTCGCTGAGCATCGCCACCGACACCGGCACATCGACGATTTCCCCCGGGGCCAGGCTCAGTTGGGTCTTGCCTTGCAGGATGAAGCCGTCGCCGTCCACCAGGGACAGCTGATAGTCCTGGCGCTGTTGGGTCTTGTTGATGATTTTCAGGCTGTAGATGTTCTCGATCTGGCCTGCGCTGTTTTCGCGGAACAGGCCACGGTCCTTGCTGACATCCAGCGACACCATGGGGCGTTGCATCAGCGCCACGACCAGCGCGCCGATCATCACCAGCAGTACGGTGGTATAGCCGATCAGCCGAGGTCGCAGCAGGTGAGTCTTGCCGCCCTGCAACTGATGTTCGGAGGTGTATTTGATCAGGCCACGGGCGTAGCCCATCTTGTCCATGATCGAATCGCAGGCATCGATGCAGGCCGCGCAGCCGATGCATTCCATCTGCAGGCCGTCGCGGATGTCGATGCCGGTGGGGCAGACCTGCACGCACATCTGGCAGTCGATGCAGTCGCCCAGGCCAATATTGGCCGGGTTTGCCTCGCGTTTGCGTGGGCCGCGGATTTCACCACGGGCCGCGTCGTAGGAAATAGTCAGCGTGTCCTTGTCGAACATCACGCTCTGAAAGCGTGCATAGGGGCACATATGCATGCACACCGCCTCACGCAGCCAGCCGGCGTTGAGGTAGGTGGCTGCGGTAAAGAAAAGCACCCAGAACAGGCTCACGCCGGCCATTTGCAGGGTCAGCAGTTCTTCGGCCAGGGGACGGATCGGCGTGAAGTACCCCACGAACGTCAGGCCGGTGAGCAGGCTGATGGCCAGCCACAGTGTGTGCTTGGCGCTGCGGCGCAAGAGTTTGTTCAGGCCCCAGGGCGCGGCCTGCAGCTTGATCCGCTGGTTGCGTTCGCCTTCGGTGATTTTCTCGCACCACATGAAGATCCAGGTCCAGGAACTCTGCGGGCAGGTGTAGCCGCACCACACGCGACCGGCAAACACGGTGATCGCAAACAGGCCGAAGGCGGCAATGATCAGCAAAGCCGACAGCAGGATGAAATCCTGGGGCCAGAAGGTCGCGCCAAAGATGTGGAATTTACTTTCGGAAAGGTCCCAGAGCACCGCTTGGCGGCCGCCCCAGTCCAACCACACCGTGCCGAAGAACAGCAGGAACAGAACCCCCGCACCGCTGATGCGCAAGGTGCGGAACAAACCGGTGAAGCTGCGGGTGTGGATCAGGTTATCGGTGGTCCTGGCCTTGATTTTCGACGGCGCGGGTTCGAAGGTCTGTATCAACTGGACGGGGATTCTATCGCTCATGGTCGGTCGCTCATCAGCCTCTATCTGGCCGGCGCACTATGACCATGGAACTGTTTGCATAACAGACTCAGGTGTTTCGATAAAAACCGGATCAGATGCCGCGAAGCCCAGGCCCTGCGACACTTTGATGCACCCAGGAAGTGCCGAACATATTACGGTGGCGAGAGGGATTTACTGTGGCACGGGAATTTACTGTGGCGAGGGGATTTATCCCCGTTGGGGCGCAAGGCGCCCCCAGGTCAGTGCACCCGGTATACCGGACAGACCCGGTCGAGGGTCTTTAGGGTTGCTTCGCAACCCAGCGGGGATAAATCCCCTCGCCACAAATCGCATCTGTTGCCTGTGGATCGGGATTCAGATCACCGAGCCGCTGTCGGTAGCCTTCAGGTGCTTGCGCTTATCGGTCGCGCCGGCCACGGTCAGGGCATCCACTTCGGCTTCGGTGAGATGGACCAGGTCACCATTGACTTCCACGGCTGACATGGCCTTGTCCGGGTCAGTGATGATGACCAGCTCACTGGCGGGGCGCAGCTTCGTTCCGTTGGCGGTTTTGATGTGGCAGGTATTGTCTTTGTCGATTTGCTCAAGCATGACGTCGCTCCTTCCTGAATGTCCTGAGTATTAGGTCTCGCTCGCTGGCCAGGGTTCGTCGTGGCTGATCAGCGGTCGGGCGCACCTCTGGCTTCGCTTGCGGTCCATCGTTTATCCAATGAGAAAGAGGACGGTCCATGGACGCCTGGTGGCATGAAGTCTGGGTAACCTTGCAGGCGGAATTTGCCGACATCACCGATGCCCAGCAGATGACCCGGGTCACGGTGCGCCTGCTGATGGCCGCGCTGCTGGGCGGCATCCTGGGTTTCGAGCGCGAACACAAGGGCAAGGCTGCCGGCGTGCGAACCCACATGCTCGTGGCCCTGGGGGCGGCGCTGTTCGTCTTGGTGCCACAGATGTCTGGCTCCCAGGCCGACGCCATGAGCCGGGTGATCCAGGGCGTCGTCGCGGGCATTGGTTTTCTCGGCGCGGGCACCATCCTGAAAAACACCGACGGCGACGAAGGTCATGTCAAAGGCCTGACCACCGCCGCCGGCCTGTGGATGACCGCCGCCATTGGTGTCGCCGCCGGGTTGGGGCGGGAAGCGACAGCTGTGTTGAGTACGATATTGGCGCTGGCTATTTTCAGTGTGATGCCGGTGATTGTCCGGGCGTTGGAGAAGGGCGGCAAGCCATAGCCTGAGCATAAGACTTGTGGGAGCGAGCTTGCTCGCGATGGCGTCCTGCCAGCCAACGTCCATGCAGACTGTCACACCGCTTTGGCGAACAAGCTCGCTCCCACAGGTTTTTCGTCATCCAGTTTCTTTGTTACTACGCTTGAATCAAACACTCTCCGGGGGCTCTTCGCTCGGCGGATCGCCCAACGGAGGCTGAGGATCCAGCGGCGGGTCTTTCTCTGGAATAGGCTCGGGATCAGGGCCGGGCGGTGGCAAGGTGGGATCATCGATGTTCGGATCGGGTGTTTCGGCCGGGATGGGAATATTCATCAGGACGGGTCTCCGTGACGCACATGGCTTGAGTCGTGCTTATTGTTGTTGACCTCCTTGCACCGGCTTTGATCCCCAGGATGCATAGGGGCAAATCCCTCTGAACTTTTAGTCGTTGATTCGGTTCGGAGTTTAAGTGAGTTTTTTCAGGGACCCGTTGGGCCTTTACCGCCACAAGCGCGTCCATGGGGCGTAAAAGGAGCGATGCTCGATGACTGCCGAACACCCGACTGAACTGGCCTACAACCCGCATTTGCCGCTGTCTCAAGCCTTGCTGTTGCCGCGTATCGCTATTGAAAACACCATGCCGGTGATCGACGGCGGACAATTCGCCGCCAAGGCCGTGGCTGGGCAGGACGTGACAGTGACCAGCAAAGTCTTCGCCGATGGACATGACAAGTTGGCCGTGCGCATTCGCTGGCGTTCGCTGCAGGATGAGGTATGGAACAGCGAGGTCATGAGCGACCTGGGCAACAACGGCTGGCGCGGCCAGTTCAATGTGCCGGAGCAAGGTCGCTATGTCTTCTGCATCGAGGCCTGGATCGATCAGTTCGCCAGTTTTCGCTACGAGCTGGAGAAGAAATTCGGTGCCGGGGTGCCGATCAGCCTGGAGCTGCAGGAAGGACGCAACCAGGTGCAAATGGCCGTCGAGCGCAGCACAGGGGAGCTGAGCGAGCAACTGGCGGCCTTGCACCACGAGCTCTCCGGCTTGTTGCCAACGGAACAGGTGGCGCTGTTCCTGGCACCGCGCAGTGCCGATCTGATGTCCCGGGCCGATCATCGCCCGTACTTGAGCATCAGCCCCGAGTATCCGCTGGATGTGGAGCGCAAGCTGTCTGAGTTTGCCAGCTGGTATGAGCTGTTTCCCCGCTCGATCACCGACGATCCTGCGCGCCATGGCACCTTCAACGATGTGCACTCGCGTCTGGCGGTGATCCAGGACATGGGCTTCGACGTGCTGTACTTCCCGCCGATCCACCCCATCGGTCGCAGTTTCCGCAAAGGCCCGAACAATTCCCTCACCGCCGGTCCCGACGACCCGGGCAGCCCGTATGCCATTGGCAGCGAGGAGGGTGGGCACGAGGCCATTCACCCGCAATTGGGTAGCCGCGAGGACTTCCGGCGCCTGGTGGCGGCGGCCGCTGACCACGGCCTGGAGATCGCCCTGGACTTTGCGATCCAGTGTTCCCAGGATCACCCCTGGCTCAAGCAGCACCCGGGCTGGTTCAGCTGGCGACCGGACGGCACGATCAAATATGCGGAAAACCCGCCGAAGAAATACCAGGACATCGTCAACGTCGATTTCTACGCGGCCGATGCGATTCCCAGCCTGTGGACGGAGCTGCGGGACATCGTGGTGGGCTGGGTCAAGGAAGGCGTGAAGATATTCCGCGTCGACAACCCTCACACCAAGCCGCTGCCGTTCTGGCAATGGCTGATCGCCGATGTGCGGGCGCAATACCCTGAAGTGATCTTCCTGGCTGAAGCGTTCACCACGCCGGCCATGATGGCGCGGCTGGGCAAGGTCGGTTATTCCCAGAGCTACACCTATTTCACCTGGCGCAATACCAAGGCTGAGCTGGCGACCTACTTCAGTGAGCTCAATGAATCGCCGTGGCGTGAATGCTACCGGCCGAATTTTTTCGTCAACACGCCAGACATCAACCCGGCCTTTCTCCATGAGTCGGGGCGCGCTGGTTTTTTGATCCGCGCGGCCCTGGCAACCATGGGCTCAGGCCTGTGGGGCATGTATTCGGGCTTCGAGCTGTGTGAGTCGGCACCGGTGCCGGGCAAGGAGGAATACCTCGATTCGGAGAAATACGAGATCCGCCCCCGAGACTTCACCGCGCCGGGCAACATCATTGCCGAGATCGCCCAGCTCAATCGTATCCGTCGACAGAACCCTGCGTTGCATACGCACTTGGGCCTGAAGGTCTATAACGCCTGGAACGACAACATTCTCTATTTCGGCAAGCGCACCGCCGACGGCAGCAACTTCATCCTGGTGGCGGTGAGTCTTGATCCGCACAACCCGCAGGAAGCCAGTTTTGAGTTGCCGCTGTGGGAGATGGGCCTGCCCGACGACGCCCAGACCCAGGGCGAGGATCTGATGAATGGCCATCGCTGGAGCTGGTATGGCAAGTACCAGTTCATGCGCATTGACCCGGCTTACCAGCCCTTTGGAATCTGGCGGATCAGCGTGGCGTGACAGGCGCGATGCCGAGAAAGCGCTGTTGTGTCGAGTGAGCTGTTGCGTGGCGAGGGAGCTTGCTCCCGCTGGGTCGCGCAGCGGCCCCAAAAAAGCGATGAGTGCTGCGCACTCAAGCGGGAGCAAGCTCCCTCGCCACACAACAGCTTCCTGCAGCAGCGCCCTTGCCACATAGACCTCACAAGCCTGCTCCAGCGGCTTTATTGAATTCATCAGGAGTTGCAAATGGCGAAGAAACCCCGGTCTGCCACCTTCATCAAAGATCCGCTCTGGTACAAGGATGCGGTGATTTACCAGGTCCACGTAAAATCCTATTTCGACTCCAATAACGACGGGATCGGTGACTTTCCCGGCCTGATCGAAAAGCTCGATTACATCGCCGACCTGGGCGTCAATACGATCTGGCTGCTGCCGTTCTATCCTTCGCCCCGGCGCGACGACGGCTACGACATTGCCGAATACCGTGGCGTCAGTGCCGACTACGGCACCATGGCCGATGCGCGGCGGTTCATTGCCGAAGCCCATAAGCGCAACCTGCGGGTAATCACCGAGCTGGTCATCAACCACACCTCGGACCAGCACCCCTGGTTCCAGCGTGCGCGCAAGGCCAAGCCGGGTTCGAAGGCGCGGGACTTCTACGTCTGGTCCGATGACGACCACAAATACGACGGCACGCGAATCATTTTCCTCGACACCGAGAAGTCCAACTGGACCTGGGACCCGGTGGCGGGCCAGTATTTCTGGCACCGCTTCTATTCCCACCAGCCCGACCTCAACTTCGATAACCCGCAGGTCATCAAGGCCGTGTTGTCGGTGATGCGCTACTGGCTGGACATGGGCATCGACGGCCTGCGCCTGGACGCCATCCCGTACTTGATCGAGCGCGACGGCACCAACAACGAAAACCTGCCCGAGACCCATGACGTCCTGAAGTTGATCCGCGCCGAGATCGACGCCAACTACCCCGACCGCATGTTGCTGGCCGAAGCCAACCAGTGGCCGGAAGACACCCAGTTGTACTTTGGCGATGTCGACGCCCAGGGGATGAACGGTGACGAATGCCACATGGCTTTCCACTTCCCGCTGATGCCGCGCATGTACATGGCGCTGGCCCAGGAAGATCGCTTCCCTATCACCGATATCCTGCGCCAGACCCCGGAGATCCCCGCCAATTGCCAGTGGGCGATTTTCCTGCGCAACCACGATGAGTTGACTCTGGAGATGGTCACCGACAAGGAGCGTGACTACCTGTGGAACTACTACGCCGCCGACCGTCGGGCGCGTATCAACCTGGGCATTCGTCGGCGCTTGGCGCCGTTGGTGGAGCGCGACCGTCGTCGCGTCGAGTTGCTCAACAGCCTGCTGCTGTCGATGCCCGGCACGCCGACGCTGTACTACGGCGATGAAATCGGCATGGGCGACAACATCTACTTGGGCGACCGTGATGGCGTGCGTACACCGATGCAGTGGTCCATCGACCGCAACGGCGGTTTCTCCCGCGCTGACCCGGCCAGCCTGGTGCTGCCACCGATCATGGATCCGCAGTACGGTTACCAGTCGGTCAACGTCGAGACCCAGGCGGGCGATCCGCACTCGCTGCTCAACTGGACGCGGCGGATGCTGGCGGTGCGCAAGCAGTCCAAGGCCTTTGGCCGTGGCACGTTGAAGATGCTCTCGCCAAGCAACCGCCGGATCCTGGCCTATACCCGCGAATACACCGGGCCTGACGGCAAGCACGAAATCATCCTCTGCGTGGCCAACGTGTCTCGCAGCGCCCAGGCTGCTGAACTGGATCTGTCGACCTACGCCGGCATGGTCCCGGTGGAGATGCTCGGCGGCAACGCCTTCCCACCCATCGGCCAACTGAATTTCCTGCTGACCCTGGCGCCGTACGGCTTCTATTGGTTCGCCCTGGCAACAGAGAACCAGATGCCGAGCTGGCACGTGGAACCGGCCCAGAGCCTGCCGGACTTCACCACCCTGGTGCTGAAAAAACGCCTGGAAGAATTGCTCGAAGCGCCATCGCGCACCACGCTGGAGCAAACCATCCTGCCGAGCTGGCTGCAGAACCGGCGCTGGTTCGCCGGCAAGGACAGTGCGATCGAGAAGGTCGAGATTGTCTATGGCGTGCGCTTTGGTGACCCGCAGCACCCGGTGCTGCTCAGCGAAATCGATGTCACCAGTGGCGGTCAGACCCTGCGTTATCAGCTGCCGTTCGGCCTGCTCGCCGAAGACCAGGTCGGTGCGGCGTTGCCGCAGCAACTGGCGTTGTCGCGGGTGCGTCGGGTGCGTCAGGTGGGCCTGATCACCGATGCATTCAGCCTGGAAAGCTTCGTGCGAGCCGTGCTGCACAGCATGCAGGCCGCCACGGTGCTGCCGTTTGCCGAAGGTGAGTTGCGCTTCGAACCCACCGAAGGCCTGGCCGCGCTGAACCTGGGAGACGAACCAGAGGTACGTTACTTGTCCGCCGAGCAGTCCAACAGTTCGGTGGTGGTGGGCAGCAGCCTCGTGCTCAAGCTGATTCGCAAGGTCGCCTCGGGTGTGCACCCGGAACTGGAAATGAGCGCCTACCTGACTGCTGCCGGTTTCGGCAATATTTCACCGTTGCTGGGTTCGGTGGTTCGCCGCGACGCCCAGGGTGAAGATGCGCTGCTGATGATCGCCCAGGGCTACTTGAGCAATCAGGGCGACGCCTGGGAATGGACCCAGAACAACCTCGAACGCGCCCTACGCGATGAGCTGGCGGACGCGGTGTCCGAGCAGGAGCAGCATTACAACGCCCTGGGCGAACTGAAGGATTTCGCCGGCATGCTCGGCCAGCGCCTGGGGGAAATGCACCAGGTATTGGCCCAGGCTACCGACGATCCGGACTTCGCGCCGCAGGCCACCAACGCCAAGCAAGCCCAGGCCATCGGCAAGGACGTGGCTGCCCAAGTGGAAAACGCCTTGCGCCTGCTCAAGCAGAACCAAGGCCAATTGAACCCGGCGGACCAGGCCATGGTCGCACGTTTGCTGGAGCACAAGAAAACCGTCCTGGCCCATGTCCAGGCACTGGCTGGCAAGGCTGAAGGAGGCTTGCGCATTCGCGTCCATGGCGACCTGCACCTGGGGCAGGTATTGGTGATCAAGGGCGACGCCTACCTGATCGACTTCGAAGGTGAGCCGGCGCGACCATTGCATGAACGACGGGGCAAGCACAGCCCTTATAAGGACGTCAGCGGCGTGTTGCGTTCCTTCGATTATGCCGCGGCCATGGCGATTCACTTGCACACCGTCGACAGTACGGCTGATGCCGATGCGGCGCGGCAACGGGTCGCTGATCGTTATCTGAAAGAGGCTCGCCAGGCATTTGTCGAGGCATATCGGCTGGCGGCAGCTAGTCTTGCCCATGAGTGGAAGGATGCTGAAGGCGAAGACGCCGCACTGGCGTTGTTCGGCCTGGAGAAGGCGGCCTATGAAGTGGCCTATGAAGCCGAGAATCGCCCCACCTGGCTGCCCGTGCCGTTGCATGGTCTGGTCGGGTTATTGAGTGGGCTGCAACCCTTTTCCGACGTAGCCGGACCGATTTAGTGGAGAGAATCATGAGTGTCTCGAACAAAGAACCACAGGGGCAGGCCAAAGAGTCGTTGCTGCCGGCGCCCCATGACATCGACGCGCTGGTGCGCGCCGAACACCACGACCCGTTTTCCATCCTGGGACCTCATGGCGACGACGCCGGCGGCCAATTCATTCGCGCGTATCTGCCCGGTGCCCTGAGCGTGCATGTGCTGGCCCGCGATGGCGGCGAAGAACTGGGGGAACTGCAACCCACCGCAACCCCGGGGCTGTTCGTCGGCCATTTCGACCGTGCCCAGGCGTACTTGCTGCGCACCCGTTGGGCCGGTGGCGAGCAAGTGGCCGAAGACCCCTACAGCTTCGGTCCGTTGCTGGGGGAGATGGACCTTTACCTGTTTGGCGAGGGCAATCACCGCGACCTCAGTTCCTGCCTCGGTGCGCAACTGACCACCGTCGATGGCATCGACGGCGTGCGGTTCGCTGTCTGGGCGCCGAATGCCCGGCGCGTTTCGGTGGTCGGGGATTTCAACGTGTGGGACGGGCGTCGGCATCCGATGCGCATCCGTTATCCGTCCGGCGTATGGGAGATATTCATCCCGAGGCTGGGTGCCGGTGAGGGTTACAAGTATGAAATCCTCGGTGCCCACGGCATCTTGCCACTCAAGGCCGACCCAGTGGCCCTGGCCACCCAGATGCCGCCAGACACGGCGTCGAAAGTTGCCTCCCCCCTGAAGATCGAGTGGCAGGACGACGAGTGGATGCAGCACCGTCGCGAGCGGCAGCTCCCGGGTGCGCCGCTGTCGATCTACGAATTGCACGCCGGCTCCTGGCAGTGCGAAATCGACGAGGCGGGGGAGGTGGCCCGGCAATACAACTGGCATGAAATGGCCGAGCGGCTGATCCCATATGTCAAGGACCTGGGCTTCACCCATATCGAGCTGATGCCGATCATGGAGCACCCATTCGGCGGCTCCTGGGGCTATCAGCCGCTGTCGCAATTCGCGCCAACGGCACGCTTTGGTTCGCCGGACGATTTCGCGGCATTCGTCAACGCCTGCCACCAGGCCAGTATCGGGGTCATCCTCGACTGGGTGCCGGCGCATTTTCCCACCGACACCCACGGCCTGGCCCAGTTCGACGGCACCGCGCTGTACGAATACGGCAACCCGCTGGAAGGCTTCCACCAGGATTGGGACACGCTGATCTACAACCTGGGCCGCACTGAAGTGCACGGCTTCATGCTGGCGTCGGCGCTGCACTGGCTCAAGCATTTCCACGTCGATGGCCTGCGAGTGGATGCCGTGGCCTCGATGTTGTACCGGGACTATTCGCGCAAGGCCGGCGAGTGGGTGCCTAATCGCCATGGCGGACGGGAAAACCTGGAAGCCATCGATTTTTTGCGGCACCTCAACGACGTGGTGGCCTTGGAAACCCCCGGTGCGCTGGTCATTGCCGAAGAATCCACGGCTTGGCCGGGCGTCAGCCAGAGCACCCAGCAGGGCGGCCTGGGCTTCGCCTACAAGTGGAACATGGGCTGGATGCACGATTCGTTGCACTACATCCAGCAAGACCCGGTGTACCGCGCCCATCACCATAACGAACTGAGCTTCGGCCTGGTGTATGCCTGGTCCGAGCGCTTCGTCCTGCCGATTTCCCATGACGAAGTGGTTCATGGCAAACGCTCGCTGATCGACAAAATGCCCGGTGACCGCTGGCAGAAATTCGCCAACCTGAGGGCCTACCTCAGCTTCATGTGGGGCCATCCCGGCAAGAAGCTGTTGTTCATGGGGTGTGAGTTCGGCCAATGGCGCGAGTGGAACCACGACCAGCAATTGGACTGGTACCTGCTGCAATACCCTGAGCACCGTGGCGTGCAGAAACTGGTGAGCGATCTGAACCGTCTGTATCGCGAAGAACCGGCGCTGCATGACCAGGATGATGCGCCCCAGGGTTTCCAGTGGTTGATTGGTGACGATGCGCTCAACAGCGTCTACGCCTGGCTGCGCTGGAGCAAGGAGGGCCGGCCGGTGTTGGTGGTCGCCAACTTCACGCCGGTGCCGCGCGAGGCCTATCGGGTCGGCGTACCGTTCGCCGGGCGCTGGGTCGAATTGCTCAACAGCGATGCTGACACCTACGCCGGTTCCAACTATGGCAATGGCGGTGGTGCCTCCACCGAAGAAGTGCCCAGCCATGGCCAGGCCCTGTCGTTGGAACTCAACTTGCCGCCGTTGGCGGTGTTGATCCTGCGGCCGGAGGGTTAGATTTCACAAAAGCCTGAAGGTAAATGATGACTGTGGCGAGGGAGCTTGCTCCCGCTGGGCTGCGCAGCAGGCCCCTTCGGGCGGTCGCTGCGCAACCGAGCGGGAGCAAGCTCCCTCGCCACAAGAGTTTGCGGTGGTCATAAAATCCAAGACCACCCCATTGGATGTGCCCACCTGAAGGAGTTTTGTGATTCCTTCAGCGCACCAGGCACGGCCGCTTGTTGTTGAACGTCCAGCCTGGAATCAGGTATTGCATCGCCACCGCATCGTCCCGCGCCCCCAGGCCCATGCCCTTGTACAACTCATGGGCCTTGGCCAACTGATCCGTGTCCAGCTCAATCCCCAGCCCCGGCTTTTTCGGCACCTGCACGCAGCCACCCTGGATCTGCAGCGGTGCCTTGGTCAGGCGCTGGCCGTCCTGCCAGATCCAGTGCGTGTCGATCGCCGTGATCTCGCCCGGTGCCGCTGCGGCCACGTGGGTGAACATCGCCAGGGAAATGTCGAAGTGGTTGTTGGAGTGCGAGCCCCAGGTCAGCCCCCATTCATTGCACATCTGCGCCACCCGTACCGAACCCTGCATGGTCCAGAAGTGTGGGTCGGCCAAGGGAATGTCCACCGATTGCAAGGTGATGGCGTGGCCCATCTCGCGCCAGTCGGTGGCAATCATGTTGGTGGCGGTCTTGAGGCCTGTGGCGCGACGGAATTCGGCCATGACCTCACGACCGGAATAGCCGTTCTCGGCGCCGCAAGGGTCTTCGGCATAGGCCAGCACCTTGTGCTGGTCGCGGCACAGGCGAATGGCCTCTTTCAGTGACCAGGCACCGTTCGGGTCCAGGGTGATGCGGGCCTGGGGAAAACGCTCGGCCAATGCGCTGACCGCTTCGATCTCCGCGTCGCCCTGGAGCACGCCGCCCTTGAGCTTGAAATCCTGGAAGCCGTAGCGCGAATGGGCTGCTTCGGCCAGGCGCACCACGGCGTCGGCGTCCAGGGCTTTTTCGTGGCGTACACGGAACCAGTCGTTGTCGGCGTCCGGCTCGCTGCGGTAAGGCAGGTCGGTCTGTTGGCGATCGCCCACATAAAACAGATAGCCGAGCATCTTCACTTCATCGCGTTGCTGGCCTTCGCCGAGCAGGGCGGCGACCGGTACGTCCAGGTGTTGGCCGAGCAGGTCCAACAGCGCCGCTTCCAGGCCGGTCACCGCGTGGATGGTGATGCGCAGGTCGAAGGTCTGCAGGCCACGGCCGCCGGCGTCGCGGTCGGCGAACGCCTGGCGTACGGTATTGAGAATCTTCTGGTACGTACCGATGGGGCTGCCGACCACCAGCGAACGGGCGTCTTCAAGGGTCTGGCGAATGCGTTCGCCACCGGGCACTTCGCCCACGCCGGTGTGGCCGGCGTTGTCCTTGAGAATAACGATATTGCGGGTGAAAAACGGACCATGGGCGCCACTGAGGTTCAGCAGCATGCCGTCGTGACCGGCCACGGGGACGATCTGCATGCTGGTGATGATCGGGGCTTTGCTGGCTTCTGGGGTGGTCATGTGCGCTTATCCTTGATGATCAGGCGTGACTGGCGGCAGGAGGATTGGCCGGCGTCGTTGCAGATTTGGGTTTAGGCGTATTGCGTGCGGCGAACACAATGATCGCGGCGATGATCGAGGTGGCCGCCAGGCCATAGAGGCCGCCTTGGATAGACCCGGTGTGTTCTTCCAGCAGGCCGAAGGTGGTGGGGGCGACGAACCCGCCGAGGTTGCCCACGGAGTTGATCAGCGCAATCACCCCGGCGGCGATCCGGGCGTCCAGGTAGGCCTGGGGAATTGGCCAGAACAGCGACGACGCGGATTTGAAGCCCAGGGCCGCGAAGCAGATGGCGACGAAGGCGAAGATCGGCCCGCCGGTGGTGGACATGAACATCCCGGCTGCGGCTATCAGCAAGGCGGTTGCGACCCAGGCCTGCTGGAACTTCCATTTGGCCGACAGCGAGGCGAAGGCATACATGCCGACGATCGATAGCAACCACGGGATCGAGTTGAACATCCCGACCTGGATATCGCTGAGCTCGCCCATCTTCTTGATGATGCTGGGCAGCCAGAAGGTGGCGGCATAGATCGTCAGCTGGATGAAGAAGTAGATCAGGCAGAACAGGATGATCTGGCGGTCCTTGAGCAGTTGGCCGATGGACAGTTTGATCGGCGAAGCGGCTTCTCGTGCGCGTTGTTCATCGTCGATGGTCTTGACCAGCACGTCTTGTTCTTCACGGCTCAACCATTTGGCATCGTGGGGCTTGGAGTCCAGCCAGAACCAGACGAAGACGCACAGGCAGACGGAGAACATCCCTTCGATGAAGTACATCCACTGCCAGCCGTGCATGCCCAGGCCGTTGATTTGCAGGAGCAACCCCGACAGCGGGCCGGAGATCAGCGATGCGATGGCCGAGCCGCTGAGGAAGATGGCGATGGCTTTGCCGCGTTCAACCCCTGGCAACCAGCGGGTGAAGTAATAGATCACCCCAGGGAAGAAACCGGCCTCGGCCACGCCCAACAGGAAACGCAGGATGTAGAAGTGGGTTTCGTTCTGGATGAAGGCCATGGCCGCCGCCACCAGGCCCCAGGTGAGCATGATGCGAGTCAGCCAGATACGCGCGCCGATTCGTTGCAGCAGGATATTGGACGGGACTTCGAACAGCGCGTAGCCGATGAAGAACAGGCCGGCACCTAAGCCGTAGGCGGCGGCACCGATCCCCAGGTCGTGCTCCATATGGGCACGGACGAAGCCGATGTTCACACGGTCGATGTAGTTGACGATAAACATGATGACGAACAGCGGCAGGATGTGGCGCTTGACCTTGGCAATGGCCGACAGCAGCACCGGATCCGCTCCGGCA
The DNA here is from genome assembly GCF_900100135.1 of Pseudomonas sp. NFACC05-1. Lineage (NCBI taxonomy): Bacteria > Pseudomonadati > Pseudomonadota > Gammaproteobacteria > Pseudomonadales > Pseudomonadaceae > Pseudomonas > Pseudomonas sp. NFACC05-1. Next base: position 147,690 of record NZ_FMTR01000001.1, read on the forward strand.
TTCGCCTTGAGGCTGGATGTGTTCACTTGGTTTTTCTCCCACTCGTTATTTTTATGCGGGGCATCGTGCAGGTGCCGATGTTGATAGACATCATACAACTTGAATTTTTTCGATGACAAGGGGTTTTTGATGACAAATGGAAAGGAATGCTGGATTTTTTATGCCGTAATTGTTGGGTTATTCGGTGGGTTTTTGGGATTTATGATGCGAAGCGGCTGCGGGAAGTGATGGTTGTGCTGGGTCAGTTATGGATGGGATTTCGCTCTAACTTGAGTGTTGTCATACAAGTTAAGCGTTCACGATGATCATTTCCGGGCCCGCTGATGGTAGGATTGCTTAGCCTGTTTTCGAGGAACCCTGGCGATGCAAGACACTGAAGCCCCGCTGCGCAAGCGCACCCACAACCTGGCCCATGACTTGGTGGCGAAGCTCAGCCAGAGCATTCTGCTGGGGCAACTGAAACCGGGGGAGAAACTGCCATCGGAAGGGGCCATCGTGCAGGAGCATGGGGTCAGTCGTACGGTGGTGCGCGAGGCGATTTCCAAGCTGCAAGCCTCGGGACTGGTGGAGACCCGCCACGGCATCGGCACCTTTGTGCTGGAGCAGAGCGACGAGCCCGGGCTGCGCCTCAATGTCGACACCGCTGCCGGTGTGCGGGGCATCCTGGAGTTGCGCCTGGGCCTGGAAACCCAGGCGGCCGCCTTGGCGGCCCAGCGTCGTAGCGAGCGCCAGTTGCAGCAGATGCGCCAGGCGCTGGATGACTATCAGCGGTTGTTCAGCAACAACGACAGTTGCGTCGAAGCCGATCGGCGTTTTCATCTGCTTATCGCCGAGGCCACGGACAACACCTGTTTCGTCGAAATCATGCAGCACCTGGGCAGTGCGATGATCCCCAGGACCCGAGTGAACGTGGCCGAGCGCGGCCAGGCTGACCTGGGCAAGCTGGCACAACTGGCCAATCTCGAGCACGAAGCGATCTTCAATGCCATCAAGCGCCAAGACCCCGACGCCGCCCGAGCCGCCATGTGGCTGCACCTGACCAATAGCCGTGATCGGTTTGGTGCGCGGACCTGACAGTTCACCGTCGCTTGAGCCACCGCCATCGCGAGCAGGCTCGCT